>JANQQB010000440.1 GCA_028285165.1 Rhodobiaceae bacterium | reverse complement strand
CGTCGGATCGGCAGCGCTCCGGACGCGGAGGGTAAGTGCGTGTTCTTGTTGTTTTTGCGCACCCGGTAGAATCCAGTTTTCAGGCGGCCCTGCACCAACGGGTCGTGGATGCCCTTGCCGCCGCCGGCCATGACATCGATGATTGCAACCTCTATCGGGAAGGGTTCAATCCCGTGCTCAGCCGCGACGAACGGCTGAACTATCACGATCTGACACGCAATCGGGATCCTGTCGCCCCCTATGTCGAGCGGGTGCTCGCCGCCGAGGCGCTGGTTCTTGTCTATCCCGTCTGGAATTTCGGCTTTCCCGCCATTATGAAGGGCTTCTTCGACCGGGTGTTTCTGCCGGGCGTTTCGTTCCGCATGCAGGACGGCAAGGTCGTCCCGGCGCTCCACAACATTCGCAAACTGAGCGCGGTTGCGACCTATGGCGGCGCCTGGTGGCGTGCTTTTCTCGTCGGCGACCCGCCGCGCAAATGCGTGACCCGCGTGCTGCGCGCCGTGGTCAAACCGGCCGCACCGGTCGGCTATCTCGCCCATTACGACATGAACCGCTCGACGGCCGAAAGCCGGGCCCGATTCCTCGACCGGGTCACGTCCTCCATGCACGCGTTCTAGGAGCTCACGGCAGGTATGAAAGCGCTTGTGATCTACAGCCACCCCTGTCCGGAAAGCTACAACGCCGCGCTCCGGGACACCGTTGTCGGTAGTCTTGAGTCGACGGGCTACGAAGTCCGCCTGCTCGACCTGTATGCCATGGGTTTCGATCCGGTCATGTCGGCGGAAGAGCGGCGCCGCTATCATGAACAAGGCATCAACGAAGAGCCGGTCGACGCTCATCTGGACCACCTGTTCTGGTGCGATACGCTGGTCTTTGTCTATCCAACCTGGTGGTTCGGACTCCCGGCCATGCTGAAGGGATGGCTGGAACGGGTTTTCATTCCGCACCGTACCTTCCGCGTGCCGACGGCAACGGAAACGATGGAAGGCAAGCTCAAGCATGTCAGCAAGATCGCGGTGATCACCACATGCGGCGCGACATGGTGGTTGTCGAAGGTGATCGGCGAACCGGGCCGCAAGACGCTCCTGCGCGGCATCCGCGCGCTCTGCGCGCCAGGCTGCAAGACGCTCTACATGGCCCATTACAAGATGGATACGTCGACGCCGGAAAGCCGCCGGACGTACCTTGGAAAGGTGCAAAAGCGCCTCGCCTCGTTTTGACCGGCCTTGCCCGAATTGCTGCCGCGCTGGCGCTGGCGGGCGGCCTGGCCCTGTCTAGTCTCGCCGCGGCCGACGAGCCGGTCGATCTTGAACTGGTGCTGGCCATCGACGCCTCGACCAGTGTCGACACCGATGAGTTCAATCTGCAGCGCGCCGGTCTGGCGGCCGCCTTTCGGCATCCGGACGTGATCGGCGCGATCCATGCCGCCGGCGACCGCGGCGTCGCGATTACGCTTTTTCAGTGGTCCGGGCGCGGCCGGCAACGGGTCGCCGTCGACTGGACATTGGTGCGCGATGCGGCGTCCGCGGGCAAGCTGGCCGACCGGATCGACGCCGCGCCGCGCCTGGTGACCGGATTGACCGACATTGCCGGCGCCGTCCGGTTCTCCCTCGCCCTGTTGCGGGAGAGCGGGTTTCGCGGGGACCGACAGGTGATCGATGTCTCCGGCGATGGATCGGGCGATGCGCCGAGCGCCGAACAGGCCCGCAACGAGGCGATTATCCGCGGCGTGACGGTCAATGGCCTGGTCATCTACAACGAAGACATCGACCTCGGGGCGCTGGCCAAACTCGACATCCGCAATCATTATGCGGATCATGTCATCGGTGGTCCGGGCGCGTTTCTGATGACAGCAGACGATTTTGTCGACTTCCAGGTTGCGATCCGTCGCAAATTGGTGCGTGAGATCATGGGACCGGCAACCGCCGGGTTGCGGCCGCCCTTCGGACACGCTGGAACCGACATCCTCAATTCGGAGACCGACCCGTGAAGCTCGTCCTGACCGGTTTCGATCCTTTCGGTCCGCACGAACGCAATCCGTCCGGCGAAACCGTTGCGGCTCTCGCCGAGGAAGCGGCCAGACGCGCCTGGCGGATCGTCGACACGCTCCTCCTGTCGACCTGCTTTGAAGCCGGCGCCGCACCGGTGCTGGACCGCTTGTCCCGTAATGCCGATGCGGATTGCTATGTGATGCTCGGTCTCGGCGGACGCAGCCATCCGATGCGCCTGGAACGGTTCGCACTCAACGTCATGGATTCAGCGCTCCCGGACAACGCAGCCGTGTTGCGCAACGGTGAACGGATCCGGGAAGACGGTCCGACCGCTCGGGAAACGGCCCTCGACCTCGCCCCGTTGCGGGATCGTCTTCGCACACGCGGCTTTGAGTGCGTGATCTCCAACCACGCCGGCACCTATGTCTGCAACGATCTCTATTATCGCGTCCTCGATCACATCGCGCGCGAAAGCCTCACGGCACAGGCCTTGTTCGTCCACATTCCGGAATCCTACGACCCGGCCGAGACCGGCGATGGCGCGCGCCCCGCGACGACGCGCGACCATGTGGATCGGCTGACCACGGTGCTGGATGGACTGGCGGAGAGGTTCGCCCTGACCGGCGGTACGCCCGTCGATCCGGCCGCCGGCCGCATCGTGCCGAGCCCGTCGCGCGGTCCGGCCGAAACGCAGCAAGAGACCAGCGAACGCGGCTGGTCATAGGGCCAGGGCCGGTACCTCGGTGCAACATAGCGAATGCGTCTCGAACAGATCGCGGATTTCCGCGAGGTGCCGGTCCGATGTGACGTCTCTCAGATCGATGCCCTCGACATCGACGCCGAATGCAGCCGGGACGCATGCATGATTGTCCAACTCCCTGCCCCGGATCTGGCCAATTCCTTTGCATCGGGCTAGGAAATCCCGATCTTCATCCAGGTTCCCTGCGAGGCTCCCATGTTCCTAGGCATCGATATCGGCACATCCGCCGTCAAGGCCCTGATCATGCAGCCTGACGGCGGCATCGCGGCGAGTGCCACCTGCCCGCTGACCGTCCAGAGCCCGCATCCGCTCTGGAGCGAACAGGATCCGGATGCCTGGACACAGGCCGTGTTAACCGCCTGCAACGCATTGCGGCAGGACAATCCCGACGCCTACCGCACAGTCCGCGCCATCGGGCTTTCCGGGCAGATGCATGGCGCGGTCTGCCTCGACGGCGACCGTCGGCCGGTGCGCCCCGCAATCCTGTGGAACGACGGGCGCAGCCATACCGAATGTGCGCTCCTGCGCGACCGGCGACCCGATATCGGGCTGATTGCCGGCGTGCCGCCGATGCCCGGATTTACGGCGCCGAAACTGCTCTGGATGGCCCGAAACGAACCGGACCTGCATGCCCGGATCCGCCACGTGATCCTGCCGAAGGATTACGTTCGCCTGTTTCTGACCGGCACGCTCGCGACCGACATGGCGGATGCGGCGGGAACCCTATGGCTCGATCAGGAGAAACGGGCCTGGTCGCCGGCGCTTTGCGAGATTTCCGAGACCGATCCGGACTGGCTGCCGGATTGTCTGGAAGGCACGGCCGCCTCCGGCACCCTGACCGGCGAGGCGGCAGGCAAACTGGATTTGCAGCCCGGTCTCCCGGTGGCCGCCGGCGGCGGCGACGCAGCGACCGGCGCCATGGGGATCGGCGCGGTCAATGACGGCGATGCGTTCCTGTCGCTCGGCACTTCGGGCCAGCTTTTTGTGTCGACCGACACGTACCGGCCGAACCCGGAAAGCGCGGTTCACGCGTTTGCCCATTGCGTGCCGGACCGCTGGTTCCAGATGGCGGCCATGCTGAACGGCGCAAGCCCGCTTGCCTGGTATGCGCGGCTGGTCGGCCAACCGATCGCAGATCTGCTCGGCGAAGCCGCTGGCGACAAGACAACCCGCATTCCCCTGTTCCTGCCCTACCTGACCGGCGAGCGCACCCCGCACAACGATCCGCATATCCGGGCCGGCTTTTACGGCATGGATCCCGCGACCGGCCGGGCCGCGATGACCCAGGCCGTGCTCGACGGCATCGCCTACACCTTCTGTGACGCCCTCGACGCTCTGACTTCGGCCGGCACGTCGATCCGGCGCCCGGCGGCCATCGGCGGCGGCACGCGCGGCGATCTTTTGTTGCAGACCCTGGCCGATGCGATGGGGCTGGAAATCCTGAGATACCGCGATGCCGAAACCGGACCGGCCTATGGCGCCGCCCGGCTGGCCGCCCTGGCCGCGGGAGCATCCAGCCTGGAGGAGATCGCCACAGCTCCGGCCGTCGACCGAATCTTCGAACCGGACAGCAGCACGCGCGCCTATCATCAGGACCGGCTGGCACAATTCCGGGCGCTCTACAGGGCCCTGAAGACGGTTACCGATTAGGCCGGATCGACCTGACAGGATCCGGCGAGCCCATTACCGGTGAGCCGGCTAGGGTTCGCGCACCGGAACCGAAGGCATCCGCTCCGTTCCGCACGGCCTGAAAGTCTTCACCGGCACCGAACAGGTTATCCACAGGAAAGCTCTTGCGGCGGTCATGCCGCTTCACGCGATTCATATTAGAAATCAAGAAAATGAGGTGATCCCGGGAAGAATGTGGAAAAATACAACGACACGCGCACATCCCGACGGCGTGCCCTTAGTGTCTGAAAACGCTCTGTCGAGGCAGCATCGCACCGGTCAATTGAAGCCAATGTGTAGATCCCGGCTAAAGTTCATGTAACTGTCATCACGGTCTGGTAGCCGCATCATCATGGCCTTCAATTACAAACGCAGTGTCACCTACAGAATTGCGCAGACCGCGAAAGCTCATCGGGCGCGGTCGAGCACGCATCTGAACCGGATCGGCCTGCATCCGGGCCAGGAAGCCGTGCTCAAGATCCTGTTTGAGGAAGATGGCCAGACGATGAGTGAACTGGCCAACAAACTGGCCGTTCAACCGCCCACCGTCACAAAAATGATTACCCGGCTGGCTGCGCAGGACCTCGTCGAAAGACGGCCGTCGGAAACCGACAAGCGCCTGTCCAAAGTATTTATGACGGAGTTCGGCCGGGAACGCATCAAACTGGTCGACAAGGCATGGAAGCGGCTCGAAAAGGAAGCCGTGGACGGCATGGACACCAAGGACCGCAAACGGCTGCGCAAATTGCTGCGGCAGATCGAAAAGAACCTGTCGGCCATGTCGATCGCACTGGAAGCTGACGATCTGGAAAACGAACCGGAACCGGAAGTCGAGACCTCGGCCTGATCCGGTCTTTTCAATCTTCATTTGGCAAAGCGACGCGGGTCGAGGCGTGACCGTGCCGGTTCGGCTTTGTGCGGCGTCCATCCTGCTATCGAACGGCTGCCGGCGCAGCGCTTGGCCTGTGGCGGGTAGACCATTTGCACTTTTCGGCATGGGCTGACATGGTCAGAGGCATCGACCTTCCTCCGTTACCGCTTGTGTCCACGCGGCAACAGCGCCACGAAGTGCAAACGCCGTGACCACCCGTTCCGTGCCGACCGCCACGACCACGCCGCTTATGGCACCGCTCCTGTTTTGCGGCGCTTTTGCGATGTTTTCGGTGCTCGATGCGACGGTGAAATATCTTGGTGCGTTTGTGCATCCGCTGGAAGTGACCTGGTTCCGGTACGCAACCCACGTGCTGTTTGCCTGTCTGTACTTCCGGATCTGGTCGCGCTGGCACATTCTGAAAACGCGCCGGCCGGCCATGCAGATCCTGCGCGGCCTGTTTTTGCTCGGTGCGACGTTTTTCAACTTCATGGCCCTGCAGCATCTGCAGCTTGCCGAAACGGTTTCGATCATGTTCGCCGCACCCTTTGTCGTGACCGCATTGGCCGGGCCGGTTCTCAATGAATGGGCCGGTCCACGTCGCTGGGCGGCGATCGTGGTCGGCTTTGTCGGTGTGCTGATCATTACCCAGCCGGGAAGCGGACCGGTAAACTGGGCGATCGTACTTTCGATCTGTGCGACGCTGTCTTATGCCGGCTACAGCCTGATGACCCGCAAGATGGCAGCCGGCGAATCCCATGAATCCATGCTTTTGTGGTCGGCGTTCGTCGCCCTGGTTGTGATCAGCCCGGCCCTGCCGCCGTACTGGACGACGCCCGAGGAGCCCCTGATCTGGGTAGCACTGTTCGCAACCGGGATTTTCGGGGCAGCCGGTCACTGGATGCTGATCCGGGCCTACAATCTTGCCGAGGCGCCGGCGCTTGCGCCGTTCTCCTATGTCCAGATCGTCTGGATGGTGCTGCTCGGTTACGTCATCTTCGGCGATGTGCCCGGTCCGTCCACCATGCTGGGTGCGGCCATCATCATTTCCAGCGGGCTCTACTTGTTGTACAGGGAACGCAAGGCCGGCGCCTGACCCTGTACCTTCCGGGAACGGATCCTCCGGCACGCGGATCCGTCTCCGGACCCGTCCCGTCCAAACCATCAAAGCCAGGGAGACCGCCGTGTCCGACGCCGAAATTCTTATGTTTTCCCCCATGTTGCCGATTGTCGAAAAAACGCTGGCCGAAAAGCTGACCCTGCACCGTCTGTGGACGATGGACGATCCCGAGAGTTTTCTGGCCGACAAGGCCGCAAACATCAAAGGCATTGCGTATGGCGGTCACACGCCGCTGACGGCGAATATGATCGACCGGTTTCCCAATCTGGAAATCATCGCCAATTTCGGTGTCGGCTATGATGCCGTGGACGCCGTGCATGCCGGTACGAAGAGCATCGTGGTGACAAACACGCCGGACGTGCTGACGGACGAAGTCGCCGACACGGCGATGGGACTGACGCTGATGACGGTTCGGGAATTGTCCGCCGCCGAACGCCATCTGCGGGCCGGCAAATGGCTCCAGGGCGCCTATCCGCTCACCCGCGGCACCATGTCCGGCAGGACCATGGGCATTCTCGGCCTCGGCCGCATCGGCCAGGCGATCGCCCGTCGCGCCGAAGCGTTCGGTGTGAAGATCGCCTATCACCGCCGCACGCGCCAGGACGATATTGCCTGGGATTACTATGACTCCCCGGAAGCGCTGGCGGCCGCCTGCGACATCCTGATGATCGTGCTGCCCGGAACCCCGCAAACCCACCATCTGGTCGACGCGAAGGTTCTGGCCGCCCTCGGCCCGGACGGCATCGTCATCAATATCGGCCGCGGCAGCGTCATTGACGAAGAGGCCTTGGTCAAAGCCCTTCAGGACGGCACGATCCGCTCCGCCGGCCTCGACGTCTTCGAACACGAACCGTCCGTCCCGGACGCCCTGATCGCCATGGATCATGTGGTCCTGTTGCCGCATGTCGGGTCCGCCTCGATCCACACCCGTGACGGCATGGGAAAGCTCGTCGCCGACAACATCATCGCCTGGTTCGAGACCGGTAAGCCGCTGACGCCGGTTCCGGAAACCCCGGTGCCGGCTGCGACCTGATCCCCTCCGGAACGCGTTAGCGCCCGTCGGGGCTTTGCGAAGCCTCCTGAAACTTGTACGTCTTTCAAACGCATCAGTTTCGACCGGTTCCATGCTCCCGACGGAAACCCTCGACATCATCCTCCTGACCCTGCGCATAGCAGCGACGGCCCTGGTCCTCGGCCTGCCGGTGGCGCTCCTGACAGGGTATGCGCTGGCCCGTTGGCGCTTTCCTGGCAAGACGCTTGTCTCCGCCCTGGTCAACGTCCCGCTGGTCCTGCCGCCGGTCGCAACGGGCTACGCGCTCCTGATCCTGTTCGGCCGGACCGGACCGGTCGGCCAGGTACTGTATGACTGGTTCGGCATAACACTTGCCTTCCAGTGGACAGGCGCCGCGCTCGCCGCCGCCATCATGGCCTTCCCGCTGATGGTGCGACCGATCCGCCTGTCGTTCGAAGCGGTCGACCCGAAACTGCGCCCCGCGGCCGAAACCCTCGGTGCCAGCCGCCTCACGGTACTACGGACGGTAACGCTGCCGCTGGCCTTCCCGGGCATTCTGGCGGCCGGCATTCTCGGATTTGCCAAGGCGATGGGCGAGTTCGGCGCCACCATTACGTTTGTGTCGAACATTCCCGGCGAAACCCGGACGATCGCGCTTGCCATTCACACGCTGACCCAGATCCCCGACGGCGAGCGGGCCGTCCTCATTCTCATCGCGATTTCGCTCGGCATCTCCATTGTGGCGATCGCCCTGTCCGAAGTGGTTGCGGAACGGGTGTCCCGGGCCGCGCGGGCGCTGTGATGCTGTCGGTCGACGTCGCAGCAGCACTCGGAAGCACCGAGATCCGCGCCCGGTTCGCAACCGGGTCCGGCGTCACCGCCCTCTTCGGCCAGTCCGGTTCCGGCAAGTCGACGATCGTCAACATGGTTGCCGGTCTTGTGCGCCCGCGCGTCGGCCGGATCGAGATCGACGGAACGGTGCTGTTCGACAGCGACGCCCGGATCGACATCCCGGCGCGCAAGCGCCATGTCGGTTATGTGTTTCAGGAAAGCCGGCTGTTTCCGCACATGTCGGTGGCCCGCAACCTGACCTACGGCCAATGGGCCGGACGCAGAACGGGCAGTCGCGACTTCGACGAGGTCGTCCGGCTGCTCGGCCTGGAAGACCTGCTCAACCGGCCGCCGGACACCCTTTCGGGCGGAGAGCGCCAGCGCGTGGCGATCGGCCGGGCGCTGCTCGCCTCGCCGAAAGTGCTCCTGATGGACGAACCGCTCGCCTCGCTCGACGGCGCCCGCAAGGCCGAAATCCTGCCCTATCTGGAACGGTTGCGCGCCGAAGCCGGCGTTCCGATCCTGTATGTCAGCCATGCGCTTGACGAGATCACCCGCTTTGCCGACGACCTTGTCGTCGTCTCGGACGGCTCCGTTCTGGCCTACGGGCCGATCGCCGATGTGCTCGGGCGCATCGATCTCGGACCGGCGACCGGGCGCCACGAGGCCGGCGCGATCCTGGAAGGCGTCGTGCGGGAACGCGATCGCGCCTTTGATCTCACCGGCGTCATTGTGGAATCCGAACGCTTCTTCCTGCCCGGGCTCGATGCGCCCCTCGGCACGCCGGTACGCCTGCGCGTCCGCGCCCGCGATGTCTCGCTCGCGCTGGAAAAGCCGACGGCGATCAGCATCCAGAACGTCATCCGCGCCGAGGTCTTCGAGATCGGCAAACCGCAGGGCCCGTATGTGGAACTGGTTCTCGCCGTCGGCGCCCAGCGCCTTCGGGCCCGTGTCACGACCAAGTCGGCCGCCGTGCTCGACCTGCATCGCGGCAAGCCGGTCTTTGCCCTGATCAAGTCGGTTGCGATCGACCGGCGGTCGATCGGACCGGTTCGCAGCGCCGACGAAGTCTGAAAATCAGCCGCTCTGCCCGTCGCGGCAATAAAGATCGTAGAGCGTTTCCAGCACAGCGCGGACTTCCGGTCCGCTGAGCGAGTAATAGATCGTCTGTCCGTCCCGCCGGGGCTGCACGAGACCGAGCTCGCGCAGTTTCGCCAGATGCTGCGACACGGTCGCCTGCCGCATGGCAAGGGTTTGGGCCAAGGCGTTGACGCTCGCTTCGCCTTCTATCAGGCGACACAGCAGCATCAGGCGTCCCTTATGCGCCATGGACGCGAGCAGATCGGCGGCGCGCTCGGCTTTATATTCGAAATCTTGAATATTCATTCGATTGAATATATAGGATCGAAGCGAAAGCTCAAAGCCGGGAGATGGTTCCATGACCGACTTCACGCCCCTCGCCTCGTTCAGCGGCGGGATTCTGATCGGATTGTCCGCAATTCTCTTGATGGCCGTCAACGGCAGGATCGCCGGCATCAGCGGCATCGTCGCCGCGCTTCTGCCGCCTGACCGCGCCGAATCCGGGCTCGACTGGCGCTTGCCTTTTCTTGCCGGCATCCTGCTTGCGCCGGTTCTGATCGGCGCCGGGCTGGCCTCGACCACCGATGCAAACCCGGCGCCGGCCTATGCCGCCCATCTCCTGCAGCGCGATGTATCGGGGAACCTCGTTCTGATGGCCATCGCCGGACTGCTGGTCGGCTTCGGCGCCGTGTTCGGTAATGGCTGCACCAGCGGGCATGGCGTATGCGGCCTGTCCCGCCTGTCGGTCCGGTCGCTTGCCGCCACGGCAACCTTCATGGCCGTGGCGATCGCAACGGTCGCCCTCACCCGTCACGTCTGGGGAGCCTGACATGACCCGCAGCCTGTTGTCCTTCATTGCCGGATTGCTATTCGGTCTGGGCCTCGTCGTGTCCGGCATGAGCAATCCGGCCAAGGTCCTCAATTTCCTCGACCTGTTCGGCACCTGGGATCCGAGCCTCGCCTTTGTCATGGGTGGCGCCGTCCTTGTCGCCTTTGTCGGATACCGGCTGGTGTTGCGCCGCCCCGCACCGCTGTTTGCCTCGACGTTTCACCTGCCGACCCGCACGGATATCGACCGGCCGCTCCTGACCGGCGCCGCGTTGTTCGGCATCGGCTGGGGGCTTGGCGGCTTTTGTCCGGGGCCGGCGCTCACCGCGATCTCCTTTGCGGAACCGGGAACGCTGGCCTTTGTACCGGCCATGCTCCTCGGCATGATCGCCGCCAAGATCGCGCGTTCCGCCGGTTCCGCGGGACGTTCGGTTCCGGCCTGACCGGCTGGTACCGACAGGCAGAAAACAGCGGCGTCATGCGTCCTCGCATCACGGCATCGCGAACACCGTTGTTTTAGACGGATTCGTGCTTACTTCTAATCTCGACGGCCAATGAAAAGCCGGCGGGGTTCTGCATCGCTCCGTCCCGGCAACGCCCGTCGGCAGCGGAGGACCGGGATGCGAGCGTTTTTCTTTGCGACGATGGCCGCCTTGTTTGCCAGCACTGCACAGGCCGATACCCTAAACGCCCGCGACGGGTGGCGCATCCTGCCGACCCAGCATTCCTACAAGGACCTGGTCAGTCGTCTGAACGATGCGGTCAAGGCCAACAAGATGCTGCTTGTCACCCGCGCGAGCGCCACGGCCGGCGCCAAGGCGCAAGGCATCACCATCCCCGGCAACATGATCGTCGGCGTCTACCGCAACGACTTTGCCCGCCGCATGCTCGACATCAGCGTATCCGCTGGCATCGAGGCCCCCATCCGGTACTACATCACCGAAAACACCGACGAGACGGCAACGCTCTCCTACAAGACTCCGACAGCCGTCTTTGCTCCCTATTTCGACGAGGGCGGTGACGCTTTGAAGGACCTGGCGAGCGAACTCGACACGCTGTTCGCCAAGATGGCCGACGAAGCCGTACAGTAAGCCGCACGTCGGCCAACCTCCCGTTCCCATCCCAAACCGACGGCAAAGGCGACCGGTCCGGCCGGATCGACCCGTGCAGGAATCGGGTGGCCCGTCAGCCCTCCTCCGTCCAAACGTCCGCTCCGACTTGTCCACGATCCCCTGACACGGAGCAAACCATGACGGATCTCAGCGGCAAAACCGCCATCATCACCGGCGCCAGCTCGGGCATCGGACGCGCTGCCGCCGTCCTTTTCGCCAAACGCGGCGCCAACGTCGTCCTGTCGGGACGGCGCGAGGACGCCTTGCAGGCACTCGTCACGGATATCAGGTCCGAAAGCGGCCGGGCCGAAGCGGTCGCAGGCGACACGCGTGACGAATGCCATGCCCGAGACCTCGTGACCTGCGCGGTCGACACGTTCGGCGGTCTCGATATCGCCTTCAACAATGCCGGCGTTCTCGGCGAAATGGGACCGGCCGATGCGATTTCGCTAGACGGCTGGAACGACACGCTCTCCATCAACCTGACCGGGGCGTTTCTCGGCGCCAAACACCAGATCCCGGCCATGCTGGCAAACGGCGGCGGCTCGCTGATCTTCACCTCGAGCTTTGTCGGTCAGACCGTCGGCATGCCGGGCATGGCCGCCTATGCGGCAAGCAAGGCCGGCCTGATCGGTCTCGCCCAGGTGCTTGCGGTCGAATTCGGACCACGTGGCATCCGCGCCAATGCGCTTCTGCCGGGCGGCACGGATACGCCAATGGGAGAAAGTGTCACGGACACGCCGGAAAGCCGCGCCTCCGTCGAACACCTGCACGCCCTGAAACGCATGGCCCGCCCTGAGGAAATCGCACAATCCGCACTGCATCTCGCCTCGGATGCCGCGAGTTTCATCACCGGCGCCTCGATCCACGTGGATGGCGGCGTGTCGATCTGCCGGACGTGAGTCCCGGTTCGTTAGTCATGTTACGCGCAAAAGCTGCACCAACATCGAAACACGTTTAGAAGGATCATAATCAAGCAACGGTGGCCTCGGAAAGGATGCGCGGTGACAGCGACGCGGGACCAGGGCAGATCGGTAGCCGAGGTGGCGCGGGATCTTTCGCTGAACCTCCAACCGGACGCGCGGGCCAAGTGGTGGTCGTTCAATGTGCTGGGCGTACCGGTCTACTGCTACAATTTCGCGTGGCGGCGGCAGGCGATCGCCCATCACGATCTGCATCACGTTGTCACCGGATATCCGTGCACGATGATCGGGGAAATGCAGGTCGCCGTTTGGGAATTTGCCGCCGGCCGGTTTCCGAACGTCTTTGCAAACCTGTTTTGCCTGCCGCTCGTCGCGTTCGGTCTGGTCTGTGCGCCGCGGCGCAGTTGGTCTGCCTATCGGCTTGGCATGCGATGCCGTACGCTCTTTACGACACCTTTGACGAAGACGATCCTGGCCATGCCGGTCGCGGATCTCAGAAAACAGGTCGCGGCCGCACGGCGGCCGCGCCCCGTCTGGCGTGATCTGTTGGGTTACGCGAACCTTTGTGCGCTTTCGGCACTGCTTTTGATCCTGCCGGCTCTCATGCTTATCGTCGGCCTCGACGCGATTCGGGCAAACGGCTGATGCAGTGCTGTGCTCATTTGTGCGAGCAGGCGACCAGGGCTGAATCGGCTCAGGCGTCCGCCGGGAGCAGAGACCGCAGGCCTTTGCGCGCAGGAAGCGTTTCCGGCGTTTGCACATCCCAGGCGAGCCCGAGGCGCTCCAGCAACCGGATATACATGAAGCCGATATCGATCTGACCGGGAAACAGGCCATGCCGTGCCGAAGCCGGGAACGCGTGGTGATTGTTGTGCCAGCTTTCGCCCATGGTCGGGATCGCCCAGAACGGCACGTCGTATCCCATCAGGCCGACACCGTCGACCATCCAGGATTGCGGACCGCGTGTATGTGCGATACGCGAAATGTACCAGTGCATCGTCGTGCAGGCGGCCACCCGGACAAACACGCCCCAGACAACGAACGGCAGACCGCCAAGCAGGTACAAGACCAGCGCAATCGGAATCTGCTGCGCCATAGAAGTGGCATTCAGGAACCGGTAGAAGGGATCTTTGCCGAATTCCGGCCCGGGGTCGAAGCCTGGCGGATTGTCGAGTTCGATACGACAATGCAGGTACCAGAACGCGTCCTTAAGGAACGGCGCCTTGTGGGAAAAAAACGCGTGGCAATCGGGACTGCGCTGCGCCCAATCGCGCATGTCATGCGTTCGGATCGTCCAGAACGGCCCGCCCATCCCGACAGCCGTTCCGAGATAGATCATCAGCCGTTCGAGCCATTTCGGGCATTTGTAGCTGCGATGGATCAGGCGGCGGTGAAAACCGACCGAATGTCCGCAGCAGAGCGTCACAAAACTGAGGACCAGGAAGACCGCAAACGCCGACCAGGTGAAGTGGAGCGGTGCGAGCACAAGCGCCGCCACAAGCATCGTACCGTTCCAGATCGACCGGCCGGCATCCCAGCGCACCCGCCCGGCGCCCGGATCGCAGGTTTCATCGAGCACAAGACCGTTGATCCTGAAAGGATCGGGTTTGTCCGGGTCCGGACGCGCGTCGTCTCGGTTCGTCGCATACTGCGTAAAGTCCGTGTGGGTCATTTTCTGCCTAACATCTTGGACATCTGGCCTCCGAACCGGACGAAGCGTTTCAGCGTCGTCGAGGAAACCTGGTCCATCTGGTTTCCGAGTGCCGCCAAATCGACCAGAAGAGTGTGAAGGCTGTGTATACGCATAACCGTTTTGCGGGAAGTTCCATCGCTTTCTGAAACAGTTTTCGCCTCGCTCAGGGCGTCCAGCGCAGGGCCGATTTCCCTTCTGCGCCGCTCGTCCATGCCGGCGAACAACAAGTCCCAGGGTTCCCCATCGGCAGAAACACGGCCATCACCGGACTGTTCGACCACGCGCCAGGCGACCAGATCGTCGATCGCGGCCTGCGCGTCAGGGATTTCGAGGTCCAGGGATTCCGCTATCTCCGCAGCTCCGAGGCGTGCACCGGTCAGATAGAGCAGCGCATGCGCCGCCGTCGTCTCGGGAGCAAGCCCCCATCTCGGCCCCAGTGCGCGAAAATAGTCGATCACGGTCCGCATCGATGCGGTCGGTTGTGTCGCCATTTGCCCCTCCTGTCGGACCGTCGCGGTGCGTTTGTATATATAGCGTAATCGTAACAAGAACCCGTTGCCGCATTCAGTCGCCCCAAAACAAAAGCCGCCAGAACGGACTGGCGGCTTTCGAACACTTGGGAGCCTAATCCTGCCGGTTACGCATCCAACGGCGCTGCCGGCAGTCGTTGACACCGTTCAGGAAACAAACGCGATATTGATGGCGTTCTTTCCCCGCCCGCGCGGGTCATCGGCGACATCGAAGGTGACCTTGTCGCCTTCGTCGATCGACGCCACACCGGAATTCTCCAGCGCGCTTGCATGAACGAATATGTCCTTGGAACCGTCCTCGGGTGCGATGAAGCCGAAACCGCGGGCGTGATTGAAGAACTTGACTGTGCCTTGAATGGCCATGGGGATTTGCCTTTCCCTTGGGAGTGTATTGGACGAAGCCGATCCCGTGCCTGCGGCGTCGCGGGCGCGTCGATCGTCTCTCAATGGTCGGGAAAGTCTGGGGCCAGGGGCCGGATCATCGTAACCTGATGTCGAGAGGGCACGCGCTTCCAACATGACAACGCGCCTTGCGCGTATATGGGGCAACGCGTCGAACTTGCAAGCAGGCGGTGTGGCAGTGCGGGACACAAGACCGGCAATCCGTTAGAGCCGAGACGGGCAGCATGATTCTTCGGGCCTTGCTATTCGCCGGGCGGACATCCACAATGACGTCCTCCGGTGTACGACGATTCGGCGGCCGACGATCCGCGGTTTTCTGCCGAAACCGACTGCCTTCGTTCGATTGATTTGGGCATGCGTGGCGGATCACGCTGCCAGAACCCTTTGCGCCTCAGGGTTTATTGCTGTTGCGGGCGTAGGGGATCAGGACGATCGACACGCGTCATTGCCATCGAACAATCGGACACTGCCGGGACAGACCGGGTGCCTCCGACATGCTGCGTGTCTGGAACCGTTTGCACCGGCGCATGTGTCATGACCCGGCAACCGATCACCGCCGCGCGATACCGGTTTCAAAGCACCCGAACAGGGGAGGCTGCCGTGAACACAGATGACTTCGACTATTCGGCACCGGCCGAGCTCTACATCACACAGCGCAAGGCCCGTGGTCGCTCGTTCATGGATTTTCGCCGGTTCGATACGGCAGCCAGCGCAATTCGTTTTTCCATCGAAGAATTGCCGGCCGCAAGGCTCGTCGGCAGCCTCCTCGAAGTCGACGAGCACCGCTACCAGCACACCGAGATCCGCGACCTCTACGAGAGCGCGCACTATCCCTTGAAGCGAGAACCAGCAGAGGTGGACGATGCCGAGAAAGCCGAATTACAAGTTCGAAAGGTCGGAACGGGAGAAGGCCAAGGCGGCAAAAAAGGCCGAACGACTGAAGGCGAAGAGTGACAAATCGACCTTGCGGAATGCCGAGACGGAGAAAGAACAACCGGACGAATCGCAGCAATAAAGGCTCTCGTCCGCACTGCCGGATACTGACTTCTAAGGGTCCGGTCGCAACAGGCAAACCCTAAGGCTTGGCAATCCCGCGGTACCGATCTTGGCCGATGGCAATTGCCCGCAATGAACTGTGCCTGATAACGCCGACGCCAACCCATTGAAGGATCAGTAATGAAGAGTTTCGGATCATTGACGTATCGACTTGCCTGCATGCTGGCGCTGTTAGCCGGTTTGATGGCCGCTCCCATCGACGCTTTCGCACAAGCAGCCTCCGGCGCCACACCGGACAATGCCAGCAAACGCTCTTTCGGGTCCGGCTGGGATTGCAATCGAGGCTTTCGACGGGATGGCAATGCCTGTGTCGCAATCAATGTTCCGGTCAATGCTTTTGCGACGTCGCAGACCTTCGGACGCGGTTGGGAATGCAAACGGGGATTTTTCGAAACGGACGGCGCCTGCGTGGCGATCTTCGTGCCGGATAACGCGTTTCTGACAGCAAGGGGCAACAACTGGACCTGTCGACGCGGATTTCGCAAGCTCGAGGACACATGTATCGAAATCAACGTCCCCGAAAACGGATTTCTGTCCGACACCTCCTATGGCCGGGGATGGGATTGTATGCGCGGCTTTCGGGCATCGGAAACCGGTTGCGCCAAGGTCCGCGTCCCCGAAAACGGTTACTTCGTCGAAATGACCTATGGACCGGGCTGGAAATGCCAGCGAGGTTTCCGTGCAACCGCTACCGACTGTGTGGCAATCGCCGTGCCGGAAAACGCCTTTCTGACCGGCTTGACGAGCGACGGCGGCTGGAAATGCGAACGCGGCTTTGCGAAAGAGCAGGATACCTGTGTCGAGATCGACCTCCCGGAAAACGCCCATATTGATTTCTCGGGCAACAGCTGGGAATGCAACAGGCCGTACAGAAAGGTCATGGATACGTGCCGCCTGCGGTGATCAGGCGGGCGGAGACATACAAATCGAATTCGGCACGGCGTATGTCCGATGCCCCAAGCGGCCGATCCCGAAATGCGAGACGGGTTGGGCCTGTGCGAGGATGATCGGATTTAGAGAACGATCCCTTCATCCTCGATATGCGCCTGAACGATTTCGTCGAACGTGTTTTCCGTCGTGAAACCGAGGTCGAGGGCGCGTGCGGCGTCGAAGGTGCGCGGCCATCCGTCGACGATGCCCATGATCGTCGGATCGGGCTCTTCGCGGATCAGGGCAGCCCGGTCCGCACCCGCGACGCGGGCGAGGCCCTCGATCATGCCGCCGACGGTGATTGCGAGGCCTGGCATGGTCAGGTTGCGCCGCGGCCCGACCGTGTCGCCGTCGAGTTCAGCGGCATGCATCAGGAAACCGACCGCGCTGCGCGGGCTCGCCATCCAATGCGTCACGTCGCGCGACACCGGCAACACGGCCGGTTCGCCGTTCAGCGGCTCGCGAATGATGTTGGAGAAGAACCCGGACGCCGCCTTGTTGGGCGCGCCCGGCCGCACGCAGATGGTCGGCAGCCGGATCCCGATCCCGTCGAACAACCCTTTCCGCGTGTAGTCGGCGAGGAGCAATTCGCCGACAGCCTTCTGGGTACCGTAGCTCGTCAGTGGCGTCAGATGGAATTCATCGTCGATCGCATCGGGAAACGGCGCCCCGAAGACAGCGATCGATGACGTAAAGACGACCCGCGGCCCGTACCCGGCGACGCGGATCGCGTCGAACAGCAGGCGGGTTCCGTCGAAATTGATGCGATAGCCCTTGTCGAAATCGGCCTCCGCCTCGCCGGACACGATGGCGGCGAGATGAAAGATCACATCCGGATGCGCGGCGATGAGGCGCTCCGCTTCGCCCGGCGCGGCGATATCGCCGTGGGTTACGACGACCGGGAACGCCGTGCCTTCCGGATAGGCGGGCGGCACGACATCGTGCAGCGTCATGGCCGTGATCGGCTTGCCGCGCAGAGAGCCTTCGGAAAGCAGCCGGTCGACAAGTTTTCGGCCGACCATGCCGGCAGCGCCCACTACAAGTACATGCATCAAAGACAATCCTTCCCTTACGGCAATCACGCCGTGTCCCTTATTCGTGAACAGGGTTTAACGTTCGTGTGCTCGTGTTTTCAGACCCCATCCCCATATCGGATCCAGACGCTTACCACCATCCTGCGGCCCGTCCCCCGGGCCCATCCGGAGTGCTAAACATGACACGCTATCTTTCGGCGTTGCTGGTCATTGCCGTCCTCGGACTGACCGCATTCACCGCCTCCAATTCCGCCTACGCCGCCTCCGGCACCTTCAAGGGCGCTTCCAATCACATCACCACCGGTACCGCCTCCATCGAAAAACGCAATGGCGGTTGGGTCCTTGTGATCGGTTCTGACTTCACCTTCGACGGCGCCCCCGATCCGAAATGGGCCTTCGGCAACAACGGTGTCGACAAGAAAACCATCTTCACGAAGCTGAAGAAAAACAAGGGCGCCCAGACCTACCGGATCCCGGCCAACATCGATCCGACAAAATACAAGCAAGTCATCCTCTATTGTGAAAAATTCTCCGTCCCGCTCGGTGTTGCGCGGCTTCGCTAGACGGACGGTTTACCCCGACCGGTTTTTCAAAGGGCAACTCCGCCTGCCTTGCCTTGGCCCCGCACTTTGTGCGGGGTCTTTTTTGTTTTGATGGCGGAGAATCGTACTGACGACTATTGTTGGGCTCATTCCGCCCCCCCAATCCGTCATCAGATGGCTTGTCCGGCGGATCTAAACTGCCGAGCCAAAACCGTTGCGCCGCTGGATCGCCCGGTCAAGTGTTCAGCCCGGAGACATAGTTTGCAGGTGTTCGGGGACATGGTGGACACCTGTTGGCATGGATTTTGGTTTGAGGAGACCTTCCA
>JANQQB010000416.1 GCA_028285165.1 Rhodobiaceae bacterium | reverse complement strand
GAGCATTGGGAAACGGCCGGAAGGCATGGGTCAGCACATCGCCTGGGCGCAGGAGTTCGAGCACTTCCTCATAGTCGGGCGGCGGATGGTCGATATGCGCCATGACCGGCATGCCGACCTCCTCGCCGACCTGCAGGGCCGAGCGCAGCGGCGCCACGCCCTGGTCGCCGGACGCATGGCGACCGACCCGAACCTTGATCCCGACGATGACGTCTCGATTGGCATCGGCGACCCGCGCGGCCTCGACCGGCGCCATCAGGCGCACATCCTCGCTTTCGCCGACAAACACGGTCTTGGAGAACCCGTAAATGCCGGCGAACGAGACGTGCAGATAAGCCAGGATGCGGACCTCGCAGGGATCGATGACATGGCTGCGGAAGCCTGCGAAATTGCCGGGTCCGGCCGATCCGGTATCGACCGAGGTCGTCACCCCGGATGTCCGGCAGAACTCCTCGGCGTCGATGCCGAGCGATGTGCCACCCCAATAGACATGGGTGTGAAGATCGATGAGGCCGGGCGTCACGATCAGGCCGGATACATTGCGTATCTCCGTCCCGCCGTCCTGACCGAACCGGTTCGCCAGACCGGTTCCCAATGCCTCGATCTTGCCATCCGCGAAGGCAATATCCGTCACGGCATCGAGGCCTTGCGACGGATCGATGATATGTCCTCCGGTGAGGATGAGGCGGGAAACCGGCATGGTGATGGATCCGAATGTTCATTGGACGGGTCTGCAGACTGGCGCCCCGAGGCATGAATGGCAAGCGTCGCAGTGCTTGACGCGATTTCAGAAACAGAGTGTCGTGACGCAGCGTTGCCTTGCAATCGATCGGTATTCAGGATTGCGGCTGCGGAGTCGGTCAACCGGGATCGTATTGATGAAAACCGTTGTCTTGCTGATGGTCGCCGCGTTGCTGGCGACGCTTTCCTTCTCCCCTGTCCAGGCCCAGAAAAAGCGCTTCGACGTGGCCGAGTGTCGCGAGCAGGCGCAGGCATTTGCCCGCCTCGACATCGACTGTACGCTGGTGATCCGCGCAAGCGAACGCGATCTCGCAAACGCCCCCGCCTTTCTTCAGGCGTTTCTTGGAGACCTGGAATGCCAGGTCCCGCTCGCCTTCGACAAGGCCAAGGTCTATGGCGTCTGGATTACCGAAAACCGGGTCAATCCGCCGCCGCTCGCCGTGCGCTGCCGGTTGCTGGCGGGCTTGAGCGATTCCGACATCACCGCCGTGTTCGACGCTGATTGCGTGCGCAGTGCGGGAGAGTGGAGCTGCTATCCCGGACTGCGCGACGTTGTCGGTCTCGGGCCGCTGGCACCGCTGGTCGAGGATTTTGTCAACAACGATCCGGTGTTTCCGCGCTTTCTGGCAAAACAGCTCGCACGATTTGATTGACCGACGGCCCCGCGTCGTCAGCCGGCAATCCCTCCAGGTCGATCGCCAGGACCTGACCGTCGAACGGCGGCTTGCGAAGGGCCGAAGCCGACTTCATGCGAACCCTGCCCTGCCGCGCCCAGTCGCGAATTCGGCCACGCGAAAGGGACAAGTGTTGCGCCAGCAGCCGATCGAGGCGGTCCGATGAGGGCTCGGCCGAGCGAAAGGCCAGCCTGATCGTCCGGACGGTTTCGGGAACCGGTCCGTCAAGCCTCTTGGCAATACGGAGACCGCATGGGGCGTCGGTTTCACCGTCGACCGGCATGCCCGGCACGCCGTCCCGCGCAATCCGGCGCGCCGCGTCGATACAGTTTTCCTGCATGGCGTCCAGGTCGCGCGGGGCGATCGACGTCACGTCCCGGCGGCGGAACACCGGCCGGTTCCAGGTGATGCCGCAGGTGTCGCATCGATAAATCAGCCAGGCGTCGATGCGCTTTTTCTGGGCGTTGACCCGGAACCGGTCCGTGGTCTCGAAACGCCGCGATCGGTCACAACGCGGACAACGCCGCACGATGCCCGGCACCGCACCGGGCAGAAGGGTCCATAGGACCCGAAGGATTCCGTCCATCTTCCAACAGCCTTCCGTATCGGAAGTGCTGCGCAGCGGATGGACAGGAGGGTCCCGGCGCTATGCCGGGCGGTCGAACGGCAGAAAATGACGATGTCGTATGCGCTGCCGAACTTCGGTCATCGTCCGAAAAAATCATGTTCTGTGCATGAATTGCAGCGAGGCCGGACGATGGCAGAAGGAAGGTCGAACCGATCCCAGGCCATCGCCACGCGCACGATCTTTTGCCGCCCGGCCAGGGGCGCGGGCGTTTATGCGAGGTGAATTCCGAGATCGGTCAGAGCGTTGGCAAAACAGGCCTCGTCGGGTCGGTTGCGACGTCCTTTTGAAACAACGCGGCCTGTGCGTCAAGACGAAGTGCGAGCCGCGATCAACCCGCCAGACGCCTTTGCGCGTCGGACAGCGCGGTGCCGACCGGATTGCCCTCGCCATAAGGGTTCGGTCCGGGCCGGCCGTAGAGATATCCCTGAACAAGGCGGCAGCCGAGATCATGCAGCTTGGTCTTCTGGTCGAAGGTTTCGACACCCTCGGCGAGGATTTTGACGTCGAGACTCCCGCCAATGCCCATAATGGCCTGCACAATGGCCTCGACGTGGCGATCGCTGTCCAATTGCTCGACGAATTTCCGATCGATCTTGATCTTGGTTAGCGGAACCCGGGTCAGATATGACAGGCTGGAATACCCGGTGCCAAAATCGTCCACCGCGATGCCGACACCGAGGGCCCGCAATTCCGCCAGGCTGTCAATCACCATTTCGGTATCGCTCAGGAGAGAACCTTCCGTCATTTCCAGTTCGAGCCGGGTGGGGTCAAGGCCGGAAAGCTGCAGCGCTTCCTTGACATCGGCTACGAGGGTTCCGGACTCCAACTGCACCGGAGACAGGTTGACCGCAACGATGACCGGGTCAGGCCATCCGACAGCCTCCAGACATGCTGTCCGGATCGACCATTTCCCGAGCATGTTGATGCTGCCGCTTTCCTCGGCCAGCGGAATGAATTCGGACGGAGGGATCGGGCCGTCCTTTGGGTGGGTCCAGCGCATCAGAGCCTCGAATCCGATGATCGAGCCGGATGCGATGTCGATTTGGGGCTGGTAATGCAGTTCCAGATCGTTGCTGAGGACGGCCCGTTCCAGATCCTTTTGCAAGCGCCGTTTGCGGCGGATACTGGATTCCATGTCGGCTTGAAACGCGCGACAACAGCCCCTGCCATCGGCCTTGGCGCGATACAGGGCAAGATCGGCGCGCCGATTGAGGGTTTCAGCGTCAATGCCATGTTCGGGATAGACGGCAAAGCCGATGCTCACGGAGGTGGTGATGCGCTGACCGTCAATTTCAAAGGGCTCGGAAAGGGCTTCGAGGATGGCCGCGCCAAAATCTAGTACGTCGATTTCGCTGCCGCCGTCGGGCAGGATGATGGCAAATTCGTCGCCGGACAGGCGGGCCGCCAGCCCAGCCTCGCCCACCTTGGCTTTCAGAAGATCGGCGACACCGATCAACAATCGATCTCCGGCAAGATGGCCGAAGACATCATTCACTTCCTTGAAATCGTCGACATCGACGCACATCAGCGCGAGCCGTCGGCACGTCGATTCGGCGCTGGCGAGGGCCGTGGCAAAGGCCAGGTTGAACTGCCGGCGATTGGCGAGACCGGTCAACGTGTCGTGCATGGCAAGGAAAGACGCCTCGGATTCGGCCGATCGGCGACGACTGTCGAGGTAGGACAGCCCCATCAGGATGGCCAGGGCTATCAATGTGATCAGTGCGGCAGACACGGTTACGGCGCCCTGAATCGCCCGGAAGACCTGCCTTTCCAGGGCCGTACGCTCAACATCGACCACGGCTACGGCATGGGGCCTCCCCCACTTCAAAAGCGGGAACATCACCGTGACGATCCGGTCGCCGCTGGCGAGGGTGTCCGAATTCAGGAAGCTCAGGCTGCGTCCGGTCTGCATGACCTTATCGACAGCCCCGGCGATGCGGACCGATTGCAAGTCCCGGTGAACCGGCCGCCCGCCAGAAACGAACCGTTGGCCGAACTGCGTGAAGACCGTATATCCGCGCAGCGAGACGACATGGGCACCCTGCTCGAACCGCGCGGGATCGAACAGATCGACTTCCCGCGACACGGCGCTGAAATCCTGTTTCGGGAACAGCAATCGATTCAGCAAACTGTCTTCGTCGTCGTTGTACACCGGGAGGGTCCCCGGCAGATCGAACAGTTTCGACAAGCCGAGTATCCAGCGATAGGACATTTTCTCGGCATCTTTGAACGCATAGGCGTTCAGAAGGAGCGGTACGGTCAGGTAAACTGCGATGACGACCGCTACGAGGCCGGCTGCCAGCGTCAGCACCTGAAAGCGACGGCTGAAGGGAGCGATCACGCTCCCGCCTCCGGGCTGCGCCCGACATGCATCGTCACAGATATGCGCCTACCGGTCTTCTGTCTTATACCAACGGTGAAGATTATCCACATTGCCAGTCCCACCTGTCGATGCCCTGTAAGTGTACAAAACACAGAAAATCTATCGATTTCGTCAATAAACAAATTGGCCACCAAAACAGCTTTGCTGGCGAAGCGCTAACAAGAATTATCCAATTGTTTCTTTTGTAAAATATTGTTTTGCCGGCGGTTTTTTACCTCTCCGATTTAGGTTACGAAACTGTAAAAACCCTGATGAAATAAGTCGCAGTACGCTGGGTTTGCACGACGCTGTCTACAAACGGTCATATTATTAAACTATAGATAGAATAATCTTATGAAGTTTGTTGGAACGTGCACAGTCGACGCTCTCGATACCGCATCGTCACGCCCAAACCGGGTTCGGACCGCAGCGGTATATGAACGGCCGGCACATGGATGACGAGTGAGAGTTTCTCGACAACACGACCATCCAAGTCCGCCTTGGAGGCACAGAAATCGGCGCGCACGTACGACAGAGTCTTCGAGGAATCAGACGGCTCCAAATCAACTCATGCCACATGGTCAGGCCGCTTGTTGATCAGGCAAAGTATTTCTCGCTTAAATTGATGATTCATTTTGATACGTATATTTTCGGTCTCAATTGTTTTCAGGTTCCAAGCAACCCAGCGTTTCTTCGTCACAGGCCGTCCCGCCTTGAAGCCATTTTTTAGAAGTCAGCCGTTTTTAGCGCGCATTACGTAGATGAAATCACGTTAAAACGACAATCACAGCTTGAGGCCATACAGTCATAATCGACAATCCAGCTTCCGAGCACAGTCTTTCATGCAATTTTCCGAGTATTGAATTGGATCTATTAAATGAATTGTCGACACGGCTTGCATGTGATGGTAGCCTTCTGCCGTAGCTTACGGGTTTGCCGCTTATGCGGGGGTTAATTTATAAAAATAGAAAAAGCTGAGGCACAAGAAATATCGAACGGAGCATTGAGACATGAGTCCAAACAAACCGGATATTGAAATGCCAAAGAACATTGATAAAGAGTTGCGCAGGGATCTTTCTGAACTAGAAATTTTTATTAGAAAGCTCGACGAGGGCAAAGAGGCCGTCGGAGCAGCCCCACAAAACTGCATATCAACTTGGAGCACACTTTGTAGTGTCGGTTGTGCATCCTCGGCAACCTCCTTGTGCCTGAAGGACGTGTCCGAAATCGCGGAACGGGAGCCGGAGCTCGCAAAGGCGTTCACGCAATTGCACAAGGGAGCTGTTGCGGCGGTGGGAGAAGAAAGGCTTCTCGACGCCTTCATCAGTCAGGCAAGAGTGCTGGCTCCGAAAGACGGAAAATAATACCGGCCAGAAACCCATAGGTATTCTGCCTTCTGTTGGTCTTGCCGCAGCTGCCTGACAGCAAACAGAGCGCGCGCCCTCACATCCGTGGCGTTTGTTTGCTTCCGTCGGCCCCGTCAGGACCAATGGAAGGGCGGACATATGTCTGCCTTTGCCGACACCAATCGAAACAGTGAGGAGACGACATGGCGTCTGGGCTCGGCCTGGAGGAAAGGCTGGATTCGTTGTCTCCGGTTGTCGACGAGTGCTCAGGGATCATCGGCCGCATCGAAGAGCTGGATCTGCGTCCCCCGTTGTCGGGCATGTTTCATGGGTTCGCGGCTCCCCTGGGCAGACTTGACGCGCTCCACCAGGCACGCATCAACGAGAGCGGACCGGACGTGATTGCCGGGTACGGAACAGCCGTCGACCGCACGCTGGCACGGGTTCGCGCGGTGTTTGAAGCGCTTGAACGCTATTCGACGTTCATGCGTGTGCCGCAGGACAGGGTTCTGAAGGCTGCGTTTGGGGATCTGGGCGACAACGGTCTCGACCCATCCCGACTTCCCAAATGCTCTGAGGCCGAACGGGCGAATGCCAAACCGCATCTGCGCTTGTCGCACCCCGGACCGAACGACATGCTCGATTGGATCGAGGGATATTCTCTCAACAGGAAGAGAGAGATCTTCGTCCCCTTGAGTGCGGTCTATCTCGGCCTGCCCGATCCGCTCTCGGATCATGTCGCCTTTCCCATCACGACAGGCTTCGCGGCGGAGATGTCCTATGAACGCGCCGTGCTTGCCGGGCTCTGCGAGGTTATTGAGCGTGACAGTCTCGCGCTGTGGTGGTTGAGACAGGCCCCGTTTCCCCGGATTGAGCCGGAAGCGTTCGGAAATGGCGCGCTTCTGGATTTGCTTGACGGACATAGGCGCGCGGGCATCGAGAACACCTTTTTCGACCTTACGACCGAACACCGGATCCCGGTCGTCGGCCTGATACAGACCTGTGCACAGGCCTCTCCCCATCTCGTGATCATGGCTGCCTGCCGACCCGTAGCGGCGGCCGCGGCGCTGCGCGTGGTTGAAGAAGCCGCATCCCTCAGATTTGGCCTCGCCAATGCGTCGGGACAGGGCGATATGAGCGCGTTGCACGCCGGAGAACCGCAAGATCCCTTCCTGTTTGCCCAATTGTATTCCAACCGGCCGGAACGGTTCTCCTTTGCACTCGACGCCCCCGTGTCTTCGGGTCCGACGTCCCAGGACATTCCGGGACCGGAGCCGCTTTTTGAGTTTCTCGAGCGGTTGAAGGCATGCGGTCCCGAACAGCCAGAGGTCATCGTCGTCGATGTGACGCCGCCCGAGCTGAAAGGCTTCGACATCGTGGTGGTTCGCGTCATCGTTCCGGAGCTGACCACGTTCACCTTCTCACATTCCATCCGATACCTGGCGCATCCGCGACTGCGATCCGTAACGGGGCCACTCGCATTGGTTTGCGGTCAGACCGTATCGATTACGCCAGACCCTGTGCCCTATGCATGACACACCCTCAGTGCTTGTTCTTGGAGACGGAGAGGTTTTCGACCGGACCCTCGGTCACTTACGCGGTGTGATTGACGCTGTCGGCCAGAGCGCGGACCCGCTTCCCGAAAACCTCAGATCTTTCAGCGCCGTCGGCTTCGCAGTCGACCGACCCTATCCGCATCTTGCCGAACGTATTGATCAGGCTGCCTGGCAGGAAAATGTACCTTGGATCGAGGCAAGCCTCGTCGCGCATGAATGGCGTGTCGGCCCGAAGATCGTGCCCGGGCACACGCCCTGCTACGAATGCTGGAAGCGCAGGGTTACGTCCATGGCGAGCGATCCGGAAAGTCAGGCGTTGATCGACTCCTTCGCCCGCCAGACGTCCGGACCATGGTTCCGCGGTTCGCTCGACGCCATCACGGAACAGGTCGCGTCAATTCTCGCCGCGGAACTGCTCGGCCTTGCCCTTGGAAATTCGCACCTGCCCTCGCATGGCCTCGGCCTGTTCTGGACCGGAAACGCGATATCCGGAACCATGCATGCCCGAAAATACGCGCGCATCGGCGGATGTCCCAGATGCGGCCGTCCCGACGATTACGGCCACAACCTTCATCTCCTGAATTCTTTCCTTGAGTGACCCAAGCCGGGACCGAGCACCATGCCAACGCCTCACGCAATCTATTCCGCACGCGGCCTCTCCCGGCTCACGTCTGGCGTCGATGAAGTGACGGTTCCGGAGCGTCCGCGCTTCGTCCGCGATTTGTTGCGTATACCGTCGAATGACGGGGTGTATGTCGTCGGCGGCGAACGGCAATACGTTCATGGCAAGAACCTGGAATGGCTCTTCTCATCACTCGTTCCGCTCATGGACGGGTCGCGGACCTTGTCGGAGATCGCATCGGCCATTCCCGGCGTGGATACTGAGGCCCTCTGCGATGTCTTCACCCTGCTCTACATGCATGGCTTTCTGGAAGCGGGAGACAGTCAACCCTCCGATCCCGTTCACGATGATGCGCAGGCACAGGTTCGCGAGTTTTTCAGTCGTTACGTCCGGTTGACCGGAAGTTGTGCGAATGGATCCGAAGCCTGTGTCCGGCTCCAATCCGCCAGCGTCGCGGTCTTGTGCGACGACGAAACGCTTAGCGGAGACTTCGCGCGGCTGATGGCGGCGCACGGTATCGAGAAGACGAGCGCATTGCGTCTTGCAGACACCGCCCTTGAAGAAGCCGATGCCGACGTGGCGGTGGCGATCAGTACAGGCACTTCCTTCGACGCAATCGTCCGTCATTGGGCAGAGCGCGATGTGCCGGTTTTGTACCTTGACTGCAGCCGTTTGAGCATCGGGCCACTGACCGTCCCAAACGAGACACCGTGTCCGCACTGCGTGATGCTTCAACGCGCCGCGGCAATGGACCCGCTTCCTCTGCCGGATGCCGTGCGAAACCTGTGGGTCCATAGCCTCCTGGCACGGGGGGTGCAGCGTCTGGTCGGGTACATAACCATGATGTTTCCGACGACCGCGCTCGGACAAGTCGAAAGCATCGATCCGGGCCGGGGGACGATTGATGTCGATCCGGACCTCTACCGGCTGCCGAGCTGTCCGACCTGCGGTGACGGCGATTGGCCGTCGACGCTTACGATGCCGTCCGGTCACAAGGAAAACATGGCCCTGATGTTTCACGATGCGGTGTCCGTGAAGCCGTGGGCGGTCGTGCAACCCGCTCTGTGGCAACAACACCTGAAAGCAAGCGTCTATAAGACGGTCACGACAGCGTACCGGAGACACGACAACGCGCATCATGTCGCTTTGGCCACGCAAGCCCCGCAAAGACAATCGCACAAGGATCCTTCGATCCGAGATGCGCTGGATCAGACCCAAAGGCGCGTGCAGTTAAGGGACCTCAACGCGACCGAAAAAGCCCCATTGAAAATACTCAGCAAGATCCTGGAATACAGCGCCGGCGGAACGGCGACGCGTCTTGCGGATGGTGGTTTTCATTTGCAGCGTCGTATTGCTTCAGGCGGCAATCTCGGGTCAGCCGAAGTCTTTGCCCTCACAAGCGGCGCCTTCGGCTTGACCGCAGGTTGTTACCATTACCTGGTCACCGACAATATTCTCGAGCGGCTCGGGGAGTGCGATGAAGAGACTTTTTCGCAAATAGCTTCATCATCGTCTGTCGAGCCGACGGGATGCCGTTTGCTGATCGTCATCGCCAGCGACGTCGAAAGGGTTTTCAGCAAATACGGCAATCGAGCCTACATCTACAATCTGCTTGATGCGGGCCTCATGTCCCAGCGTGTTGTGTTGCTCGCCACGTCCCTGGGAATCAGGGCGGAGGTGGGAACCGTGTTCGACGACGAAAAAATCGCCGAGATCCTGAAGCTGAAACCACCGGACAACGCCGTAAGTTGCCTGATCAGCCTTTACGAGGTCGGGCCATGAACCCGCTCACTGCTGATCACCTGGTTGCGGGAATGGTAAAGCAGCTTTCCATATCCGCGCAGCCGACCGGCTTTGTTGCGGACGCGCAATTACCGGGCAAAACATCCCTCGAGATCAGACTTCCCGAACCGGCGCAATTGCCGGACCAATCGCTGTTTGAATGCATCGACCTCAGGCGCAGCGGCAACCTGGTCCGTCGTCCGATCTCACTGGACCTTCTGGCGAGCCTGCTCGAAGAATGGCGCACGCCTCTTCCAAAGGCTCTGGCTCCTCGCGAGGGGCTGCGTTCGGTTGCCGTCCCCATGGCGCTGGACGTTTCCGGACTTGAAGCCGGCTGTTACCGGCACGATGCGGAGCGGTCGAGCCTGTTGCCGATTTGCCCGGTCACGCGGTCCTATTGTCGGGAGGAATTGTTGATTCAGTCCGATCATGCGAATGCCACGGCCCTGATCTTCATCGTCGGACCGCTGGTGGCATGGCTGCATTACGGCGGGAATCGCGGGTATCGCAACCTGTTGTTGGAAGCCGGCTGGATCACGGATCGCCTCTATCTGCGGGCCACCGCCTTGGGTCTGAGTTGCACTGCGTCCGGCGGCTTCAGCCCGTCGAAGGTGAACCGCCTGCTTGGCCTTGACGGACGGTCGTACACGGCACTGTTTTGCTTCGCAGTCGGCGGACCTCACTCGTGAGCGACTGGTTTCTCGACACGTGGTGCGCGGTTCGGGTCGCCGGTTTGCCGTCGTCGACGCTCCTGACGCTGACGGCGTCAGAAGCCGCGGCGCGTCTCACCACACTACTGGACAAGGAGCGGTCGCTTGGCGGGCTTCGAGAGTGTGCGATCGAAGACCTCCATGCTTCTTTGGCGGAGTACGGAAAAGGCAGTTCGCCGCAGGCGCGGACAACACGACGGACGATCCTGGCGTTGAAACGAGCAATATTCAATGGCCGCCCTTTGTTGGCAGAAAGCGATTGGCCAACCGTGAGTCCGCAAGCACAGCGGTCGCTTGCGCTTCTCGCAGCCGCCGAAAAGGACATCGCGTCGTTGACTGCGCAATACGCCGATGCCGCGGACAGGGAATGGCGCCGTTGCGAAATGAAATTGAGGCAGTTGATCAATCGCCCGGAACTGCTGCACTCCCTTCTCCTGACCGGACGATCGTTTGCCTCGAGTGCGATCAGTCTGGCTGCGCTGCCGAAGGGCTCCGCGCTCACACGCCGGCAGCAAAGAGCCCTCCGCAGGATCGGGACCTACGCATTCCGGGCGGCCTATCGAACCACGCCGTTTGCAGGTCTGACTGCGGTCGGCGTGCTGCCGGTTCGCGATTGTCTCACAGCTACACGGCGCCGTTGCGATCCTCAGCTTACAGCAGTCAGAACGCTCGATGTGTTTCGCGTCACCAGTTTGCTCCTGCCGGCCTTGCAGGGGTCGGTCAACGTGCCATTGCGGGCCAATCCGTTTCGCACAATCCGATCGGGCCATCCGCCGCGTCTGCGTTATGTCCCGGTCAGGGAGGTCGCGCATTACCACGAGCCCGCCGAGATCGAATGCAGCGAGCACATTGACGCCGTCCTCGCCCAGCCGCCCGGGTCGGTTGAAGACCGGGCGGCCGATCTTGCCGCGTGCTGGAACCCTCAGCTAACGCGCCAGCTGATCGGGCAATTGATCCATGTGGGGCTGCTGCATCCTGTGGTCCAACAACCGCCTTCCGGACAGGGTCGCTTCAAGAGATGGCTCCGCGATCTTGCTAACCTCGGTGCGGACTCGGCCTCGCTTAGAGAAGCCGACACATTGCTGGAGGCCTATGAACAGCCTGACGTTCAGGGGCGTCTTTGCCTTCTTGATCGTCTGGACTCGATCCTTCCCGGGACCGGAAAGGCCCCGTTCTTCGAGGATGTCCTCATCGATCCAAGCAGCGACCCGAACGGGGTACGGCTGCCATCGCGGACCGAGACAATTCGTCGGGAACTGGCGCCGCTGATTCATTTGTGCCGTGCCAGTTCGACGTCCTTGCCACACTACTTGTTGTGCAACGAATTCATGAAGCGGTTCGGCCTGGACGGACGATGTGATGACCTCGGCGGCTTTATCGTCGATATGCTGGGTGATCAGACCTTGTTGGCGCATCTGCGACGGCCTCCGCAACCGCCCCTTTGGCTGGAATCGCATTTGTTGCGGGAGATCGAGGATCGAGCGGAGCGGATAGTCGAATGCGATCCTTCGTGGTTTTCGCACTTGCCGCAAAAACACGATCCGGGCAGCGCAAGCGCGTTCCTACAGTTTGCGGAAGCCGACGACCCGCCGCTGATGATCCTCAACGGCGTCCAGGCGGGGCGCTACAAATACTTGTCGCGTTTCCTGCAGACCGACCTGTCTTCCCATGCGCGCCCCTTGCGAGAGATCCGGACGGTCTTCGATCAAGCAGATCCTGTTCCGGTCGAGCTTGCCCCTTGCCTCGGCATCAATTTTCAGCTGCACCCGGCGCTTTGTCCCTACAGCCTGCAATTGCCGGGCGAGCCGGACCTGGCCGAGACGACGCTGCCGCTTAGCGACTTTTTCCTGTTCTTCGATCAATCGGCACGCACGCTCAAAACAAAATGCAAATCGTTAGGCCGGTTCGTCGAGTTCATTCATCTCGGGTCTCTCAGAGACCCGGTCTTGCCCGACCCCTTGCTGCTGTTGCGCGCTCTGTCGCCTCGATATCGGGATGATCTGTTGGCGGAACGGGTGGCGCTCTACAATTTCCTGGATGCCCGCGCCTTCGTCGCGGGGGCACTCCCACGCTTCCGTCCTCGCCTGACGGTCGGCAGACTTGTTCTCGAACGGGCACGATGGGCCTTGCGCACAACGTGCGTCCCTTGCCGCGAAACGGGTGAGTCCGCTGCGGCATTTCTTCGGCGTTTGACCGAATGGCGGCATGAGAACGACGTGCCGGAACGCACGATCGGGCGGCGCCTCTCTTTGGCCCCGTCCGGCGATCCCACATTTAGCAATCCGCTCTACATGGATTGGTCTTCGCCGGTGACCCTCAATGAATTGCATCACGTTCTTTCCGGGGAAAACGAGAACCGGGAATGGTTGGTGCTGCAGGAGGCGATCCCTTTGCCGGAAGAGTCGCCGACATTGTTCGGTTCCGAGCCGCGCGCGACCGAATGGATGTTCCAGATGAGCTGGTGAACGCCGTGTGGTGGTACGTCAAGATCCTGCACGATCCCGGTCCCGCCGGCAACGCGACCGACGCGCTGCTTACACAGTGTGTCGGCCCGCTTTGTGACGGTTGGTTAAAGTCCAACGTCACTGAAGGGTTCTTCTTTCTGCGTTACATCGAATCGGAGGGCTATCATCTTCGATTGAGGGCGAAATTTCGTGACAATTGCAGCCACGAGTCAGCCTCGGATGCGCTGGCGAAGGCCTTGGACGCGATCGATCTCAGATCGCAAGTCGTTCCGGCGCTCTATGAACCGGAAGTCGCCAAATATGGTGGAGCGGCTGCGATTTCGGTGGCGGAGCAATACTTTTGTGCCTCAAGCCGCCTGGCAATCGATTGCCTTGAGGTGACAGGCGATCACCTGGCACCGCGGATGATGAGCGCAATTGTGTTGTTCGATGATTTGCTTCGCCAGGCGCGCCTCACAGCGGACCAGAGGACAGATCTGCTGAAAGCCTATGTCGCGTACTGGTCCAGCGTGCAGGCGCTCCTTAGCGGCCAAAGGGCGACGCAACCGGATACACCAGACAGCCTTCGACGGTGGTGGAAACGCTACCGCCACAGCGGCGATCGCTGGCAGGACTTTTCTGAAAGCCTCGGTTTGAAGAGAAATGTTTGGCAGTCGGACGCTCTGCCGCTCGTCGACAGGTATGTCAGCATGGGCAAAGCGGGCGCGCTGACGGTCGATCTTTCGAGCATTCTCGCAAACTTGGCGCACACGTTTCACAACCGACTTGGCTTGAGCCTTCGGCATGAAGTGATCCTGGCAAACCTGTTGCTGATGGACAACGCATGACAGGCGATCGCACGATCGGCAGGATGATTTCTGCGCTCGAAAAGGGCCCGTCGATCATACTGCACGCCAAGGACCCGGAATTGGCGGATTGGAGGCGCGAAGCCGTTCGCAGAGGGTATGAGTGGTTGGAGGCGACCGTTCCGGACCGGCCGGAGCCGCTGGGAGTCTGGACCGGGTTGCTGGAATCTGACGCCGCGGTCAAACAGTTCCGCTCTTTGACCGTGGACGAAGACCTCGATGAGCCGAGCCTTCGCGATGCCCGGTCGTTCCGAAAGTTCCTCGCGGATTGGCTCCGCAACCGCCTGAAACACGGCCCGGTAACGCTCTGTCTGAAACGCCTGGAATGCGCCGATTTGGACAGCCTGCTGGCGATGGAGTTCATCGCCCGAAGCTTTGTCGACGACCGTCTTGCCTTCATTCTTATCGCAGGTCCTGAAGATGCAAACGGCCATTGGACCAAGACGTATGCGCGCCTCAGCCGGGACATCGGTATTGCAGGTCACTTGGCGGCACCCCAGACCTCTGAACCGATCCCGCGCCAGGAGGAGCCACCCTCGATCTCGGACGGGCTTTACTGGTGCCGGCATGGCGCGGTTCATGCCGGCGCCCGCATGCTTGCTTCCGGTCTTGATGTCTCCGGCAATGACGACGATGGCACCGGCTGGCTGACCCTGGCACTCGTGGCAACCCAACTCCAGGACTACGAGATGAGTGACATGGCGTCCGATCGGGCTTTGCGATCGTTGCGGGACAGCCGTGCCGTCCGGCGCGCACGACGCGTGCATTTGCTCGCACTGCGACGCGCAGGCCGCCTCGATGCGTTCAGGCGGCTCAAATCGGAGTATTGCAAGCCCTTGTCCGTCGTCGCGCTACAGCCTGATCACAACGAGCGTGCGTGGGACTTGTTCGACATCGCCCTTGCGACGTCGCAGGATCAGGACCCGAGCGAACACCGCCTATCCCTCGATCGCATCCTCTCAATGCCCCAAAGCGACATCTCGCCAAACTGCCTGGCAGCTGCCTCCATTTGGCGGGCGGCGTTGTGTTACGTGCAAGGCGACCTGACCGACGCCCTCACCTTCCAAACGCACGGACTATCCCTTCTCGATGAACGGCGGGACTTTTCGCGCGTCCTGCTCCTGTCGAGCCGATTGGGCGGCTTGCTGGCCGCGTGCGGACATCACGATCAGGCCATCGACGTCCTTACCTCCGCCGCCGGCCGAGCCATTGCAGCCGGCGAACCTGTCCTGGCCGCGCACAATATTGCCGAAGCCGCGAACGCGGCGCAAAATATCGGGGATTTGCGTGCTGCACAAAACGCCCTCCCCAAGGGATGGGCCGCCGCCTATGTCTGGGCGTCGCCGGTCGGGCAGTGTCTCCGTTTCCTGACGCTTGCCCACGTGTCCATCGCCGAGCGGGATTACCAGACAGCAGATCAGCATTATCGGCGCCTGGCCGACGCGCTGAACTCGGATCTGATCGAGGAAGAGAGTTGGGCCATCAGATTGTGGTGTCGCGCCAGTTATGTGCGCGCGGACATCGCCCGATGTCTGGGCCAATCGCACATGCCCTTTGTTGTTATGGGATTGAAACTGGCGGAACGAACCGGACCGGAGGAAAGAGGGGTGCTGATGGCGCTTGGGCGACAGCGTCTCTAACGAGGACGCTGCCTTGTCGAAGAGCCTTTGTTCAGAGAGCCGTCAACCGTTTGATCGTCGGATGAGATGCGTTTTGAGGCAATCCACAAAGAGCCTCAGGCATTCCACCCGTTTGTTCTGTTCAGGATAGTAGATGTAGAAGGGCGGCAGGTCCTTGACGAACGGGTCGAGCAGCGTCTCCAGATCCCCGGTCTTGAGATGGTCGGCCATCGTCGCCCGCATCGACCACCCGACGCCATGGCCCTCGCGTGCAGCCTGAATGACACCGGCGGCTGAATCGAAGGTCAGGCGCGCCGGCGGATCGATGCGCTTGTCCTGGCCGTCTTCCGAGATCCACCATTCCCGCAGTGTTCCGGACGTCGGCTGCCAGTGCCTGATGCATCGATGGTCCAGCAATTCGCGTGGATGTCGAGGCCGTCCGTATCTCTCCAGGTAGTTCGGAGCCGCGAAAAAGGCCGTCTTTACCGGCGGGGTGATGCGAACCGCGATCATGTCCGGCGACAGGACGTCGCCCAGCCGGACGCCAGCGTGGAAGCCCTTGCGCACGATATCGACGAGCTCTTCATTCCAGGAAATGTCGAGATTGATGCCCGGATGCTGTGCAAGGAATGTCTCGACGATTGGTGCGATCGCGACGATGTAGGCCCCCCGCGACATCGTCAGGCGCAATGTGCCTTTCGCGGACTTGCCGGCCTGTTGCGTACGCCCGATGGCATCGACCAGATCGCGATAGGCCGGGGCGGCATTTTCAAACAGCACGCGCCCGGCATCGGTCAGCTCGATGCTGCGGGTCGTCCGGTACAGCAGATCCACGCCCAGCCGCTCTTCAAGCGCCTTGAGCTGCAGGCTGATCGCGGGCGCACCGACACCGAGAGCTTTCGCAGCGGCGCGCATCGATCCCTCGCGCACGATGGTCAGAAAGACCTCAATACCGTTGGTGGGAGCACGCTCCATTGTTTTATCATGCTAAATAATCAGATGTATTTGCAAGGTCTAATCTGAATTAAAAACAGATGGTAGTGTCCGGCCGATCAGCTTAAGAGACAGGTCGACGCGTTGAACAACGGAAGTGCACGACAGCCCGATCGCATCACCGAGGGCGTTCTCATTATCCTTGCCTCGGTCGCCGCGATGGCGTTCGCCGATGCGGTTGTCAAGCTGGTCAGCGCGGATCTGACGGTGTGGCAGATCTTTGTCGCGCGTGCGCTCTTTGCCGCTCCCTGCCTCCTCGCCTTGGGCGCATTAAGGGGAACCGACCTCCGGAAGGTATTCAACCCGCGCGTTCTGGCGCGCAGCGGCCTGCTCGTTTTGACATGGCTCGTTTTCTACGCCTCTTTGCCGGTCCTCGATCTTTCGGTCGCCGCGGTCGCTGTCTACACCAATCCGATCTTTACGGCACTTTTGTCCGCTCTCGTCCTGGCGGAACGGGTATCAGCACGGCAATGGGCCGGGGTCGCGGTCGGTTTTGTCGGCGTCACGGCGATCCTGCGGCCCGGAACGGACGCGTTCACCTGGGTGATCGTGTTGCCGCTGCTGGCGGCGGGTCTTTATTCGATCGCCATGGTGTTCACTCGGGCGAAGTGCCAGGACGAGGACGCAATCAATCTTGCGCTAGGCCTGCAGGGCACCTTTATCGTCACGGGTATGGTCGCAACAGCAATCCTCATCGTCGTCGACGTCAGTTCAGAGACCCGCGCGGCCTACCCGTTCCTGCTTGGCCACTGGATGCCCATGGGACCCAGGGAATGGGGCCTGATGGCTTTTCTCGGCATCCTGTCGGCGGCCTTCTTCCTTGGCGTCGCCCGCGCCTATCAGATCGCCCCGCCACACATTATCGGCACGTTCGACTATGCCTATCTCATCTCTGCGGCACTTTGGGGGTTTGTGCTTTTTTCCGAAGAACCCGACGCGCTTACTCTCACCGGCATGGCGTTGATCACAGTGGCCGGATTGCTGGTGGCAAGCCGCCGGCAGTCCGCGTAGAGTCCGGGGCTCCGCGATCCAGATCATGTCCAAAATCGTCGATGTCTGCTCTCGATATCGGTGATACGAAGGATCTGAGAAACCGACGTGAAAACCTTCGAGAGCAGCACAATGGCACCAATCGTAGCGGCGGGACGTCTCAGGAAATCGCCCTATTACCAGTCAACCATCGATGCCGGGGCAGAGTCGCTGCTCACCTATAACCGGATGCTGGTCCCGCGCGGCTACGGCGACCGGGAAGCCGAGTATTGGCGCCTGGTGAATGGCGTCACGATGTGGGATGTGGCCGTCCAGCGCCAGGTGCAACTCAAGGGACCGGACGCCGCACGCCTTGCGCAGGTGCTGTGCACCCGCGATCTGTCCGCACAGAAAGTGAACCAGGGAAAATATGTGGCGATTTGTGATCATCGCGGCACGCTGATCAATGATCCCATCGCGCTCAAGATCGACGACGACTGCTACTGGCTCTCAATCGGGAATTCCGACATCTGGTTCTGGGCGCGCTGCGTCGCTGGAGAACGCGGGCTCGACGTCGAGGTCTCGGAGCCGGACGTTTCTCCCCTTGCAGTTCAGGGTCCGAAGGCTGAAGACGTCGTGGCTTCACTTTTCGGCGACTGGGTACGCGACCTGAAATATTTCTGGTTCGACGATGCCGTGATAGACGGCATACCCCTAAAGGTTTCGAGGTCGGGCTGGTCAAAACAAGGCGGGTTTGAACTCTATCTGATGGATGGGACGAAGGGAGACAAGCTCTGGAACATCGTCAAAGAGGCCGGACGGCCTTTCGATATCGGGCCGGGCTACCCCAACCCGTCAGAGCGGACCGAAAGCGGCCTTCTAAATTGGGGCACCGATAACGATGAAAACACCAATCCCTTCGAAGTCCGGATGGAAAAGTTTATCGATCTGGACCTTGACGACACGGTGATCGGCATAACGGCACTGCGACGGATCAAGACGGACGGCGTTAAGCGGCACCAGCTTGGGATCATGCTGGATGTGGCTGAAGAGGACGAGGATCAGTCAATTTGGCAGGACCTCGAAAGAGACGGCCACATGGTTGGCCACATGACCCACAAGGCATGGTCCTATCGACTGAAGCGCATGATTGGCTACGCTCTGGTGTCGGTGGAGGCCCGCCCGGGTGATGATGTTCAGGTGATACGGGATGGCAGCCGTGTAGACGGCACGCTGGTACCTTTGCCGTTCAAGATCTGAACACGGCGGACGAGCCAGGCGAAGCACAGGGGCTTGGCGGCTGTTTCCTCCCGTTCGCAATAGCGGAATCTCTTCAATCCCATGCGTTCAGCTTTCGCGTCTTGCAACCTGAACAAGCGGCAATTGAAACAGGCGGCCGTGGCCGTCGACCGCCTCGGCCCGGCCGGCCAACCGGATGCAATGCCAGGCCAGGGCGTGGTTCGACGATGTCACAGGCAATGAAAACTCCGCTTCCAGACCGGCAATGGAATCGGCCATGCGGATAGAGGTGCAGGAGACGAAGACGGCGTCGACCGCATGCCGGTCGATCAGTGTGCGGATGCCGGTACGCAGGCTCGACAGGTCGATTGCGGCAACCACCGGGTCGCGTTCCTCGTTGAAGGATCCGAAGACGGGAACCGAAAAGCCAGCCTCTTCGATGCGTGACCGGACCGCGATATTGACGTCGCGGCGATACGGCGTGAGCACGGCGATGCGATGCGCACCGAAGGCCCGGAACGCGGCGAAGGCCGCGTCCATCGGATTGGTCGCAATCGCCATGGGACGGGCCTTGCGGATGCTGTCGGATACCTTCTGCGATCCCAGAACGACCGATGCCGACGTACACCCATAGGCAACCACGTCGAGCCGGTCGCCGGGCAGGATGAGGTCGACCGTATCGGTGAGCAGTGGCCCCATGGCGGCCAGCGTGTCCGGCGTAATGGTCGGCGAGTTACGGATCCGCGCCATGAACACCGATACGCCGAACGGCGCTGTCAGCCGGCGAAATTCATCTTCGACCGTGTAGTCGGATGCAAGCACCACCAAGCCGACACGCGCGCCCGTATCGTCCTGCGTCGTGAACGGCAGGTGCTCGATGATCTCGCACTCATCCTGCAGCATGGACCGGCCCCCGCTGCGAAAGGCGCCGTCCTCAGTCGACGGCGGCGCTTACCGCGATCTCGACATTGAAATGCGGCGCGGCCAGCCTGGATTCCACACAGGCCCGTGTCGGCGTATTGCCGGGCGACACCCACGCATCCCAGACCGCGTTCATTTCGGCGAAGTCGCTGATGTCGGACAGCCAGATGGTCGCCGTCAGCGCCTTCGACTTGTCGGTTCCGGCCTCGGCCAGAAGCGCATCGATGGCGGCCAGGATATCTTTCGTCTGATCGGTGATCGAGGCGCCGGCCGCGCCTTGCGCCACCTGGCCGGCCGTGGTGACGACACCATTGTAGACGACGGCCTGGCTCATGCGGTCGCCGACCTTGATACGCTTGATTGTCATGGATCTGCTCGCTTCGCAGTGATGAATAGAAAGGCGCCGCGACCTTCGCGCCCGCCTCCCCGGCTGTCAAGCAGTGCCACGTGTGCTGCTCGCAGACCTGCCATGCGCAGGCCGATGCGGCGTCATTTCGGTGCCAGCGCAGCTAGGCCGACAACCGCCAGCATCGACAACGCCATCAGGACATTGATGCGAAACTGGATGTGCTTGGGCAGGTCAAGGCGGTGCAAGAACACGCCCGCTGACAGCCACAGCACATGAATCGGGATCCAGATCGCGTTGATGATCGCAAACTTGATGACGATTTCCACGGTCAGGCTTTGCGGCCAGAAGGCAAAGCCGGAGAACAGGGTGGTGTTGACCACATAGGCTTTCGGATTGATCGCCTGGAGCGCAATGCCGCCCATGAAGCCAGGCGGTCGCTTGGCCTCGATAAAGGCGATGCGGGTTCCCGACAGCGCAATGCGCGCCGCCAAGTACAGGAGGTAAGCGGCAGACGCCACGAAAAGGGCGAATTGCAGACCGGGATGCACCAGAAGGAGCGCCGCTAGCCCCGACACAACGGCAAGCGCAACGAGATTCGTGCCGACGAACAAACCGACAAGGTAGCGAATGCCGGGTTGGAATCCGAATGCCGACCCCACGCCGGCGGCCGACATGACCCCGGGTCCGGGCGTGATCAGGAGAAAAAACACCGCTGTTGCGAATGTAATCATGGGGCTTTCGTCCACTTTCCGGGACGACGCCCGTCAACGGGCAATTTTTCAGCCCGCCTTACCATGCCATCGTCAAAGCGTGCGACGACACGTCTTTTACGATCACACCCTCGTGTACCTGTCGTTGAATAAACAAAATGTCAACCATATCTGGTCATTGGAGAAGTACTGTAAGTCAAACCATTGTTTCATTGGCGTGACTCGACGAAGCGAGGCGGACAGTGACCCAATTTACACGCAGACATTTTGTTGTGGCCGCTGCGGCCGCAACGCTCGGAGCCTGTAACACGACCGGTTCGGGGCGGGCGCCGGCGCCGGCCTTGCAATACCGGGCCGATTACGGGCCGATCCTCGACGAGCCGTTCCCGATCCCGGCCGTCAATCTGAATGTCGTGCCCCCCGAATTCCGGCGCCAGGTGGTGCGTTACCGCACCGAGGAAGTGCCGGGCACGGTCGTCGTCGACACGAACACCTTCCACCTCTATCTGGTGCAGCCGGGCGGCACGGCGTTGCGCTATGGTGTCGGGCTCGGACGCCAGGGATTTTCCTGGAGCGGCAATGCGGTGATCGACAGCAAGCAGGAATGGCCGCGCTGGTTCCCGCCCAAGGAAATGATCGCGCGCGAGCCGCACCTTGAAAAGTTCAGCGAAAAGAACGGCGGACAGCCGCCGGGCCTCGACAACGCGCTCGGTTCACGGGCGCTGTATCTTTACGAAAACGGCGTGGACACGCTCTATCGTCTGCACGGCACCGCCCAGGAAGCCAGTATCGGCAACGCCGTCTCGAGCGGCTGCGTCCGGCTTCTCAACCAGGACATCATCCACCTTTACGACCGGGTCAATGTCGGCGCCAAGGTTGTCGTGATCCCGCCGCGCGGCGGTACCGCATAGGTTTCTTCCCGCGCGGCAACGCCGTCGCCTACTCGGCCGCTTCGCGGGCCGCGGCGATGATCTCTTCCTGACGGCGTTTCTTGGTCACAGCCGCCTCGCCGCCCCGCGTTGCCTTGAACATGTCGAGGTTTTCCAGATCGTCCTCGGCATCGGGTGTCGTCGCGGCGTCGATATAGGCACGGCGGTCCGGGCTTTTCTTCACGCCGCGATAAATCCGATAGAACTTCCAGACCAGTGTCCCATAGGTCCAGTGCTTGCGGACCAGTTCCCATATGTAGCGCGGGTAAAAGACGAACGGGCTTTCGATCGGCAGGCCGGAGCGCCGGTCGCGCCGGTATTTCAGGCGCAGGAAGCCGCCCTCCAGCGGGTGGATTCCCTCATACGTCACCATGAAATGGAAATAGAGCAGGAGGATGAGCTTGTTGCCCGGCCGTCCGCGGCGATGCGCTGCCGCCCGCTTCAGCACGGTCTCGATGTGCTCGAACGAATAATAGGAAGCCCAGGCCTCCTCATAGGCCTCTTCCCATTCCGTGTCGGACATCTTTGGATGGTGGGAGACCCGATGATCGAGATCGTATTTGTTCAGGTCGGGATCCATCCAGATGCCCTTGGAGAGCAGCGTCTTGTGGTCCTCCGATCCGGGCAGCGGCGTCAGGAAAAAGAACTCCACCAGATCGAGCGGCAGTTCGCGCTTCAGCGTCTCCACATCGGCCAGGATCGATTCCTTGGTGTCGTTCGGAAAGCCGAGGATATAGCCGGCATAAGTGGTCGCGCCGTGATCACGCCATTTCTGGATCATAGCGCGGTATTCGGTGATCTTGTTCTGGCGCTTCTTGGCGGCAAGCAGATTGTCTGGGTTGATGTTTTCCAGCCCGATGAAGACCCGGTTCACGCCGGCCCGCGACGCCTTTTCGATGAAGTTCGGGATCTTGTGGCAGAGCGTGTCGACCTGGATGACGAACTTGACGTCCATGCCGTCGACTTCGCGCAACTGGATCAGCCGGTCGAAGAAACTCTCCCAGTCCTTGTTGCGCGCGAAATTGTCGTCCGTGATGAAAAACCGGTCGATCTTTTGCGCGTAATTAACCCGGATGACCTTTTCCAGATCGTCGGCGGAGCGGAAACGGCTCTTGCGGCCCTGCACGTTGATGATCGTGCAGAACGAACACTGGAACGGGCAGCCGCGACCGAGGTCGAAACTGGAATGGGAGCCGTAGGTGCGTCTTATGTGCTTTTCCGGCAGGATCGGCGCGGGCTGGTCCTGCAGGGTCGGCAAGTCGTTCATGAAATTGTAGAGCGGCGGCAGGGTTTCGTTCCAGGCGTCGAGGAACACCTGATCGAGCCGCCCCTCCTCGGCCTCGCCGGCAAAAAACGTGATGCCGTCTTCCTGGGCTTTCACCATTTCATCCGGCATTTCCGACAGCATGGATATGCAGCCTGAAATGTGAAAGCCGCCCACGGCGACCTGGAGACCGGCCTCGCGGAACGGGCGGGCCAGATCCATGGCCCGGGGAAACTGGTTCGACTGCACGCCGACCAGCGCGATCAGCGCCTTGCCGCCATCCCGGCGGATCCAGGAAATGATGCGCTCCGGGCGCACCCGCTTGTTGGTCTCGTCATAGGTGTGCAACCGGATGTCGACGTTGTCGCCGAGCACGTTGCGTGCCTTGCAATCCTCCGCGAGGCCGTTCAGCGCGGCCAGCGTGTTGGACGGAATGGCCGAGCGCACCCACTGGATCGGATAGCCGTCGTCGTCGTAATGGGTCGGCTTGATCATGACCAGGTGAAAGATCGACGGACCGGATCCATTGGTCGGAGTGTGTGCCGTGCTCATACCTGCTCCCATATCGCGAACGGTCGACTGAAGACCCTGTCCCGGCCATCCCCATAGCCGGCACTGTTGCGGTTCGCATCAGTCGCGACACATGGCCGGCGCGGGCCGGCAGTGACCGTGCAATCCAAAATCGTGGCGGCAACCTATCAAAAGCCGCGGGCAAGATTAAGCATAAATACGGAACCGGCCGGTTTATACATGGTCGCCCGGAATCATCGCCTGCCTTCAAATGCATTGCGGAACGCCGGGCTTGCCCGCACGCTGCCCACTTCCAGGCCATTCCAGTTGTGGACAGTCACGGTCAGGTAACGCGCCAGGAACGCCTCGTCGGCGGCGGATAACGGTACGTATGCCTGGATGACGTGCGCCATCATCGCTTCGGCGGCACGGGTCGCACCATCGGTGCATTTGAGCGCGATCCCGAGCCCGCTTTCGGGAAAAGCCGCGCAGAATACGCCCTCGGCCCCCGTTTTGACGAAAACCCGTTCGCCGAAGTGCTGCATGATTTCGGTGCAGAAGCGGCCGGTTCCGGCAACCTGAAACGGTTCAGCGGCACAGGCGGAACGCAGGCGAGCCGCCGCAGCAGCCGTGGCAGGGGCTAATCCGTTGCCGGTGCCAAAAACCGCAAAGGCCCGGGCGAGCGCTGTCAGCGGGACCGCGTAGGTTGGAATCGAACAGCCGTCGATGCCGCATGCATCGGTGTCGAGCGCCTCGCCGGTGAACGTTTCAAGGCCGGCCCGTACCGTCTGCTGAACGGTGTGTTCCGGTTTGATGTAACCAGCCGGATCGACGCCCAGGTGATGGGATAGGCAGACGAAGCCGGCATGTTTGCCGGAGCAATTGTTATGCGCGGCATCCGGTTCGCGACCGGCCCGGATAAGGGCCTTCTGGTCGGCAAGGCGTTTCGGCCAGTGGGCGCCGCATTCGAGCGCGGTGCCGTCCCGGCCAGCGCTCGCCAGCATGGCGAGTGCTGTTTCCACATGCCGGGCCTCGCTGTTATGCGACGAACAGGCGAGCGCCAATTCCGCATTGCCCAGTCCCAATGCATCGGCGGCACCGCTCTCGATCAGAGGCACCGCCTGCAGAGCCTTCACGGCCGAGCGCGGAAAGACCGGTCTGTCGACGTCCCCCAGCGCCAGCACCGTACCGCCGTCGGCATCGACCACGGCAAGACAGCCGGCATGACAGGATTCCACAAGGGAGCCGCGGGTCACTTCGATCAAACAGGTCTCGGACATGGGTAATCTCAAGGCAGGGGCGCAGCATGCGATGTCGCCATGCCATAACAGTCAGGCGCTGACCGGTCGCTCCGACCGGACCTTCTGCGCCGTGGTCGAATTCGGGGCATAAAAAACCCGCCCCGGCACGGATTGCAAGGGCGGGTCGACAGAACGGTCCGGCCGGCTTTCGCCGACCAGCGCGCAAAACCTTACAGATTCAGCTGATAGGTCGCCGGCACGTAACGGTATCCGCCGTCCTTCTTCTCGACATATCCGACAGCCGGGAACGGCATGTGATAGGCCGTGAACGGGATCTTGTCGGCCGCCAGCATGTCGAGCACGCGTTTGCGGGTCGCGACCGCCTTGTCCTTGTCCATGTCAAAGCGGACATGCCAGTCCGGGCGTTCCAGCGACACGATGTAGTGGTTGCAGAAATCACCACCGAGCATCAGGCTGCTGCCGTCGCTCTCCAGCATGTACCCGGTATGGCCGGGCGTGTGGCCGGACGTGTCCACGGCCGTAACGCCGCTGGCGACAGAGCCGCCGTCGGCGATGAAAGTCATCTTCTCGGCGAGCGGTTTGACGTTCGAATTGGCAAGCGTATGGACGCGTTCGCCGCCGGTGCCGACACGGTCCGGACTGGTCCAGAAATTGTACTCGGTCTCGTTGGCGACATAGCGCGCATTCGGGAAGAGCGGCGCGCCCTCTTCCATCAAGCCGCCGATGTGATCGGGGTGGAAATGGGTCAGGACCACCACGTCAATCTGATCGGCCGTGTATCCGGCCTGCGCCAGCGTGGCACCGAGCAGACCCGCATTCGGACGCCGGGCAGCCCCGTTGCCGGCATCGAACATGATCAGTTCGGAACCCGTGTTGACGATCACCGGCGTGAAACCGATCTCCATGCGCGTTCCGGGCAACAGGTTCGCCTCGGCCAGGGCCTGGACTTCCTCGGCCGTAACGTTCTGGCCGAAAATCGGGTGCGGACCGTCCAACTGGATGGCACCGTCGAGAATCGTCGTCACCTCGAAACCGCCCAGCTTGAAGCGGTAAACGTTCGGTCGGGTTGGTCCGAGCATCGGAGCGGCCGCGGATGCGGACTGGATGGTCAGGCCGGTTGCGGCGAGCGCCGCGCCGCCGGCGGCCGCGGACATCAGCGTCCGGCGTGACATCGATACGGACTCAGTCATGGTTCCTTCTCCTTTTTCGGAATTCTCATGTGGGAATTCGCTTGGCCCCCGGCCGGCACCTTACCGGTCATCCGGCACGTTCCGTCGAGCCACATGCGGCGAGATAGGGCGAACCGCCGGCTTGGCATCCCTCAATCACGGATTGCCGTACACGAATTTGCGAGGCCGATGGTCGGAGCGGTTGCGGCACCGACCGGTCAGTCGGACCCGTCTCCAAGCAACCGCTCCAGATACCGCACTGTTTTGCGGCCGGCGTCGCGTTCGGCCCGCCCGATCTCCCTGAAGCCGAGGCGCTCATGGAAAGCATCCGAGCCGGGATTGGGCGGGACGCGGTTGACCTCACAGACGATGCGATCGTGCCCGGCGGCGCGGGCGAGGCCGAACAGGTCCTCATAGAGGATCCGCGCGCGACCGCCGCCGCGATGGTCGGCCGATACGATGATGCGATCGACATAGACGAAGCGGTCGCGGTTGGCGCGCATCCACAGGAAGTTGGGACTGTCATAGACCGCGTTCTCGTCGAACGCGATCAACAGAGCGCCGGCATCGGCAAAACAGGTGGCGGCAAACGCCTCCCCGATCATGCGGCGCCAAGCGTCTTCGGTCAGGTAAGACGTTTCCCTTGCGTGCCGATTGTTGAGGTCAAGCAGGGCGACCTGGGTCCTGGCATCGGCCTCGGCTATCGGAACGAGGTGCCTGTCGCTCAAGACGCCGTGTCCCCGTTTGCAGGAATGACAGGATCGATCGGCGTGCGGCCGGCGAAGTCGCAAACACCTTCCAGAACCGAGGCGACCGCCAAAAGCTTGGCTTCGCCGCGCGGAGGGCCGATCAGTTGCAGGCCGACCGGCATGCCAGAGCGGGTCCGTCCGACCGGCAGCGACAGGGCCGGCAGGCCCGTCGTCGTCGCCAGAAAGGAGAAGCGAAGCCAGTCGACATAATCGCTGACCGGTTCGCCGTTGACGAAGGGCGGGAATTCGACCTCGACCCGGTCCGGCTCCAGTCCGACGACGGCACAGGCCAAAACGTCATAGGTTTCCAGAAAACGTTGCATGGCATGGAACAGGCGCGACCGGTTGCGGTGCGCGTCGACAATGTCGTCGATCGTACATTGCCGTCCGAAGGCGATGTTTTCCGTCAGCGTCGCCTTGAAGCCGGCCTGCACCGCGTCCGGCAAACGACCGGGCAACGCCGCCCAGAAGAAACCGCGCAGCACCACATAGGTGCGATAGAGATCGGCGAGGTCGGGACAGGCCTCCACGATTTCCGTGCCCAGCGGCTGCAGCCGTTCGAGCGCGGAGCGCATGATCGCTTCGATCTCGGGTTCCAGCGGAGCGAAGCCGCCAAGGTCCGGCGCATAGGCAATGCGAACCGGCGGTCTGGCCGAATGGACGGCCGCCTGAAAGGGCTCGGCTGGCGCTTCCAGAGACAGGAATTCGCGCGGATCGAAACCGGCCATAGCGTCGAGAAACAGAGCTGCGTCCAACACCGTTCGTGCCATTGGCCCCTGAACGCCTTCGTGGTTGAACGCCAGGTCCACCGGTCCGCCGCCGGCGCGGCCGGGCGACGGCCGCAGACCGACCACGCCGCAATAGGCCGCCGGCGTACGCAGCGAGCCGGCCAGGTCGGACCCATGGGCAAGCCAGGCTTCACCGGCGGCCAGGGCCGCCGCGGCGCCGCCGGACGAACCGCCGGCATTCCTGGCGACGTCCCACGGATTGCGGGTGCTGCCGAGGACCGCATTGAAGGTATTGCCGCCTGCGCCCATTTCCGGCGTGTTGGACTTGCCGATGACCAGGCCGCCATTGGCCTCCAGGCGTTCGACGATCGGTGCGCTTTCCTCCGGCACGAAGTCGGCAAGCCCGGGTGTGCCGAAGGTCGTGCGCACACCGGCGACGGGGGTCAGATCCTTGATGGGAAGCGGTAAACCGGCCAGCCAGCCCGGCGCGGTGCCGTTTCGGCGTTCGGCGTCGGCCAGTCCGGCAAGGGTCTGTCTTGCTCGTTCCTCGCACAATGTCGGCAGCGCGTTGATGTGCGGGTCCACCGCCCGGATACGCTGCATACAGGCATCGATCAGGTCGACCGGGCCTATCTCGCGCCGTTTCAACAAACCGACAATGTCGGAGGCCGTTCGGGCACATAACTCCGGACCGGTATAGGCCGGCCAGGCGTCCCGCGCGGCATCTTCGACCGTGGTTGTCATCAAAGCCCCCGTCACTCGTTGTGTTCTATCCTTCCGGCTGAAACGCCGGACCGTTCGCACCGAGGCGCACTCCGGGGCGCAACCGGGTGTAGGCAATGCGATCGAGCTGACACGGATTGGCACCCGGCGCTTCCGCGAAGATGACGGTCTCGGCAATCGGTTCGTAGTCGGCGAGGAAATGCACCGCGCTCTTGATGCCCAGAATTCGAAACGCCAACGGATCGAGCCCAAGATGGGTGATCAGGGCGCGATCCGCGTTTTGGCCGCGCCCGGAGGCGACGACGACCACGACATCGCTGTCCGGATCGACGATGCGCAAGGCCGCCATCGGCCCGAACTGGGCATTGAGGCCCTTGAAGATCGGCCCGGTAAACGGAAACGCGCCGTCGGACAGTGCAAGCACCTCAACCCGTGCCGTTAGCGCATCACCTCCGATATCCGGATAGCGGCCGCCAAGGGAGGCCTGGAAATAGCCGCCGATTCCGGTTTCGTGCGCCTTTGCCGCGGAGGTCGGATCCCACAGCACGCCGAAGCAGGTATCGCGGGCGCCGCCCTCGACAAACGCGCGGAGCAAACCGGTCGAGTCACCGCTTGCACCGGCGCCGGGATTGTCCTGCGGATCGCACACGACAACGGGGCGGTCGGAACCCGACGCGATCTCGATCGCGCGCCGCACCGCTTCGTCCGCCGGCACCAAAGGATTGTCGAAGGCGTCCTCGGCGCCATTGAGCGCCTCGATCAGGCGATCGCGAGCGGCATCCACGGCTTGCTGATCCTCGCCGCAGGCAAAGACCGATATGCCGCAATCGTGGATGTCGGCCGGAGGAAAACCGAATGCAAGGTCGACCGACACCACCCCGTCGTGCTCCAGACCGGGCAGCATGGCATAAAGGCCGGCCGCCGGATCGCGGCGCGTCGACTGTTCCTGCACGGGCACCATGAAATCGAGCTGCGCGTAGGCCTTGGCGAACGGCTGGCCGCGTTCGATCAGGCGCTGCAGCAGGGCCCTCGCGCGGGCGCCGGTTTCCCGCATATCGACATGAGGATAGGTGCGGTAGATCGCAACCGCGGAAACCAGATCGAAAAAGTCCGGCGACAGATTGCCGTGCAGATCGAGGCTTGCGACGATCGGCACGTCGGGGCCGACG
>JANQQB010000393.1 GCA_028285165.1 Rhodobiaceae bacterium | reverse complement strand
AACGAACATGGCCCGCCGACGATCCGCCGATCTCGTCGCGCAAAGCCATCCGGGAGATGCAGGCGCTCCTGTCGAAGCGCGGATTCGACACGGGCGGTGTCGACGGACGGATCGGACCGAAGACCCGCAGGGCCATTCGCTCGTTCCAGAAACAATCGGGTATGATCCCCGATGCCTATCCGAGCGCCCGGCTGCTGGACCGCCTGCGCGGCGGATAGTATTCTGCCAGCTCTCGGCGTGCTTCCGGGTCAGTGCGGGCTGTCGACGCCTGACGACGCCAAATGTCGCGACGGATCGGCGGCGCTTGGCTCGGATCGGCCGGCGGTGTACATTTGCGGGGAAGTCGAATCCGCTTCTGTTGTTGCCGGCTTACTGGAAAGTTCATGCATCCGCTCGTTGCCCGCGTCCTGATTGTCGCCGTCCTGGCCGGTCTCTGGCAGGTCGCGCCGACCTTTGTCGCGCCCGGCGTGTTCGACACGGCAATGGCGCAGGAGGTCAGGAAACGGCGTGGCTGGAACCCGCTCAGTCCGTTGATGCGGCTGTTCGGTCCACCGAGGGAACGCGGCGGCCGCTATCGCCGGGAACGGTATCGCGAACGGCGCGCGCCGCAACGCCAGAGACGGCCTGAAGTGGTCCGGGTGCGGAAGAACCCGGATGCCCGCCGGGTGCTGGTCGTCGGGGATTTCATGGCACGCGGCCTGTTTGCCGGTCTCGATATCGCGTTTTCGCAGTCGGCGGACGTGGCGATCGTATCGAGCACACGGAACGCTTCGGGCCTTGCCAATGCCGGTGAAATCGATTGGCCGACCGCGATCGGTCCGATCCTCGACGACAAGGTGGTCGACATCGTTGTCGTCATGGTGGGCGCCAACGACAACGTCGGCGTGGCCTCTGAGACCGGGTTGATCCAGCCGGAAAACGAGGCGTGGTCGCGCGCCTACGGGCTGCGGGTGCTTGCCTTTATCAACCAGATGGCGCAGCGGCGCATCCCGGTCTTCTGGGTAGGGTTGGCGCCGATGCAGGATCCGTCCCTGTCGGCCCATGCCAGCCAGGTCACGGCCATTTTCCAGGAAAACGTCACCCTTGCCGGCGGCGTGTTCGTGGATGTCTGGGATTCCTTTTCGACCGAGGACGGCCAATACGCCAAGCGCGGTCCGGATATCAACGGCCGAGACAAACAATTGCGCCTGAAAAACGGGATCGGGTTTACGCGAGCCGGCTATCGGAAAGTCGCCTTCTTCGTTGAGCAGGAATTGCGCAGCCGGTTGAATGCGGGTGGCCGGCTTGCCGCGATTCAAGCAATTTCCAATGAACCCGAAAATGTCGAGGTCGGATCGATCATCCCACTCTACGATTCCCGCATCGGCCTGAATGTCGACCTGCTCGGCGGTGAAACCGAGGCAGACCCGCCGAACGAGGAAACGCCCCAGTTCAAGCTGGTGGTGGCCGGCGAACCGTTGGCGACCGTTCCCGGCCGGGTCGATGATTTCAGCTGGAACGCCGACCCGCAACGCTGATCCGGGGGGCGCACCTTGTGTCGGCAAAAGGCGGTTAGCCTCTCAAAACCGTTGCAGACATGTCATATCCATCCAAATTCCGCACGAAGATTGCCCGAAGCGCTATTCCTTGCCTGATCCGGTCACAATTTCGCATCTTTGGATCGCCAATACACAAGGGGAGCGTCTGAAACCTGCCGACTTCAGGCAGCGTCCGCTCGGCGGGCCGGTCGGGCCGCCGCACACCCGATCCCGCGATCCGTGCCGCCGGGAACCGGATTCCGGGCTTTAAGGTGTGAGACCCGATGGGGTCGGGACACTGGACAATCGCTCCGGTAGGGTTCAGACGATAGCAAACCGGCCGATCGTGCGGCGGTTGTGCGATCCGGCCGGCGTCAGACGGACCCGGTGAAAGGGGGAGCCAGTCATGCGTGTCTTGGGTTTTTTCTCACTTTTGGCCGCTACGCTGTTTTTTGCGCACAGCCTGATCGCCGGCGCGCTTCCGCTGTTTTATCCCGTGCCGATCTCGGAGCGTCTTTCGCTCGATGAGGTCGCCTTTGCGCGCCTGGTGCTGATCTTTCCTGCGGTCTACGTTCCCGCACAGCTCGTTGCCGGTTTTCTGCTCGACCGGTACGGCGCGCGGCCGACCATCACGGCTGCTGCGATTTTTGCCGGCCTGGGCCTTGTGCTCTCGGTGCTTTTCGAAATACCGGCCCTCGGAGCCGCGGGTCGGGCTCTGCACGCGCTCGGCGCGGCCTTTGCATTTGTCGGCGCCCTTTTCATAGCGGCGCGTACTTTCGGCGCGGCGCGGTTCGGTCTGTTCGCGGGCCTCGTCCAGGCCGCCTGCTTCGTCGCGGTCGCAACCTGGTTCCTGTATGGCGTCGAGCTGTTGGGTGTGATCCCGTTCCCGTCCCACTATTATTATGCGGCCGCGCTGGTGATCGTGATCGCCATCTTCCTGGTTCCCTTCAATGCGGCGCCCGCGGTTCTGGAGGGAGGCGACCGACCCGGTTTCCTGCGCCAGATCTTCGGCGAGATCGGAAGCGTGCTTGTTCGGCCGCGGCTTTGGCTGATCGTCATCGGCGCCGCCTTGGCCGCGGTTCCGGTCGGTCTGCACGTGCCGATCTGGGTCCAGAGCGAGGCGGAGTTTCCGGCCGCCTTGGCCCAATTGGACCCGGCCGAGGCCACCGCCCTGTTCGCCGTGGCGTTTGCGCTTGGGAGTCTGATTGCCGGCAGCGTTGGAGTGGGCATCGGACGGCGTCGCGGTGTGTTGACCGGTCTGTTGGTCGTTGCCGCGGTCGGCTTCTTTCTGCTGGCCCTGATCCCTGCGGAAAAAGTCCTGTTCGTCGGGGCGCTGCTCGCTGCGGGCGGTTTCTTTTCCGGCGCGTCGATCCTGTTTTATGCCCTGGCAGCCGATCGCGCTCCCCCGCATCATGTCGGGCTTTTCATCGGCCTCGTCCATGCCGGCTTCATCGCAGGGGCTGCGGCATCCGTCTACGCGACGGCGCTGATTCAGCCATTGATCCCGTTTGTCGATCTCACGCTGTTCCTGACGCCGCTTAGCCTTGCCGCAGCCGCCTTTGTCGGCCTTATCATTCCGGACAAAGGGGCAATGGACCTGCCGGGTCCTGTTACGGAGTGGCAAAAGGGAGCCAGTGCGGCCGCTGCGGAACAGGCTGTTTCGAAGGCGAACGACGATGCCTCCTCTGACACGGCAAAGCCGGCCATAAAAGCCGACGCCCCGGCTCCGACCACCGGGGCCGAGGACGCCGACCGGCAGGCCGCAAGCGCAAAGCCCGCCGACAGGGCCGCTGATCCCGCGAAGCCGGACGCAGTCAAACCCGCCCCGCAAGCGGCGGCAGCCTCGTCGGAAACACCCCATCCCACCGCCGCAACGACCGAGAGCGGCGAGAAGCCGTCCGTAGAGGCCGACGGACGCGGGGACAAGACGGTTTCGAAAGAAGCCGTCGATACAGGTCGTACGGACGGTCAGCCCGACAAATCTAAAGGAGATGCGGACCCGGCGGCGGAGAAGAAAGACCAAGAACCGAAACCGTCCGGATCGGCGACGGGTAGCGCCGGTGACGGCGCCGTCGACGAGACCACCTCATCGCACGTCTCGGAAAAACCATCGCAGGCCGATGCCGGCGATGGGAGCAGCAAACCGGAAACCGGTCCCGACAAAACGAAGAGTGTTGCCCCGGATGCAGGATCGGGCGATACGCCGAAGCCCGTGGCCGAGGACCGCGCGCCGCCGGAAGGCGAGGGTGCCCCGACCGATGCGGCCTCGGACAAGCCGGGCACCAAGGCGCCGGAACGGTCGGCGGATCTGGAAAAAACCTGAGCGCCCCAGCTCTTGGCGTTACCGTGGGAGCGTTGTCTCTCCCATCAGGTCGAGATCGATCGAGCGGGCTGCCTGCCGGCCTTCGCGGATCGCCCAGACGACGAGGGACTGGCCCTTGCGCACATCGCCCGCAGCGTAGACCCCGTCGATGCTGGTCCGGTAGGCTTCGGTGTCGGCAAGGATGTTGCGCCGCGGATCCCGGGCAATGCCGTTGTCGAATGCGGTGAGATAGGTGCCCTCGGCCGGTCCGGAAAAGCCGATGGCCAGAAACACCAGGTCGGCCTTTACGTCGAATTCGGTTCCGACAATCGGCGTGCGGGTCTCGTCAACCCGTGCGCACCGTACGTGGGTCACATGGCCTTCCTCGCCGGTAATCTCCAGCGTGGCGGCGGAGAATTCCCGTTCGGCTCCTTCCGCCTGGGAAGAGGAGGTGCGGAATTTCGTCGGCCAATAGGGCCAGATGGCGTCCTTGTTTTCCTTCAGCGGCGGGATCGGACGAATGTCCATCTGGGTGACCTGAAGGGCGCCCTGACGGAAGGCCGTCCCGATGCAGTCTGAGGCAGTATCTCCACCACCGACCACAACGACGTTCTTGCCGGCCGCAAAGATCGGATTCTGGTGGCTGACGTCCTCGCCGCCCGTCCGCCGGTTCTGCTGAACCAGATACGGCATCGCGTAGTGCACGCCGGCAAGATCCATGCCCGGAATTTCGGGATTGCGCGGGGTTTCGGCGCCGGCGCAGATCAGCACCGCGTCATGCTCCTCACGCAGTGATTCCAGGGTGCGGTCGACGCCGATATTGACGCCGTAATGGAACGCCACGCCTTCGGTTTCCATCTGCCTGACACGCCGGTCGATATAGTGTTTTTCCATCTTGAAGTCGGGAATGCCATAGCGCAGCAGGCCGCCGGCCAGCGGTTCGCGCTCATAGAGATGCACATCGTGCCCGACGCGCGCCAATTGCTGCGCCGCGGCCATGCCGGCCGGACCGGATCCGATGACGGCGACCGACTTGCCGGTCTTGTTCTCCGGCGTTTCCGGATGCACCCAGCCGTTGTCCCAGGCCTTGTCAGCAATTGCCTGTTCCACCGTCTTGATGGTGACCGGCACATCCTCCAGGTTGAGGGTGCAGGCCTCCTCACAGGGGGCCGGACAGATGCGGCCGGTGAATTCGGGGAAATTGTTGGTGGAATGCAGGTTGCGCGCCGCTTCTTCCCATTCGCCGGAATAGACGAGATCGTTCCAGTCCGGGATCTGGTTGTTGACCGGACAGCCGGTATGGCAATACGGCACGCCGCAATCCATACACCGCCCCGCCTGGCGCGTGACTTCTTCATTCGAAAGCGGCAGCGTGAACTCGCGAAAATGCCGGATCCTGTCCGCTGCCGGCTGGTATTTCTGCTCCTGGCGGTCGACTTCCAGGAACCCGGTGACTTTGCCCATCTGGTCCGATCCCTATTCCGCCGCGGCGCCGTACCGCTCGCGCTCCATTTCCTGGAGCGCACGCCGGTACTCGACCGGCATGACCTTGACAAATTTCGCGCGGTAATCCGTCCAGTTTTCCAGGATATCGCGCGCCCGGTCCGAGCCGGTATATTGCAGATGCTTGGTGATCAATTGCCGCAACCGCTCGTCGTCGTGGCGCGTCATGTCGTCGATAACGTCGACGCGGCCCTTGTGCTCGATATCGCCGCCATGGTGGTGCAGCTTTTCGAGCAGGTCGTCTTCTTCCGTAACGGGCTCTATCTCGACCATCGCCATGTTGCAGCGGCCCTTGAACGTGCCGTCTTCATCAAGCACATAGGCCACACCGCCGGACATGCCGGCCGCGAAATTGCGGCCCGTCGGGCCGATGACGACAATCACTCCGCCGGTCATGTATTCACAGCCATGGTCGCCGACGCCTTCGACCACGGCAACCGCGCCCGAATTCCGCACGGCAAACCGCTCCCCGGCTATGCCGCGGAAATAGCATTCGCCTTCCACCGCACCGTAAAGAACCGTATTGCCGACCACGATCGATTTGGACGGGTCGATCTTCGAGGCCGGATTGGGCCGCACGATAAGGGTGCCGCCGGACAGGCCCTTGCCGACATAATCGTTGGCATCGCCGACAAGATCGAGCGTGACGCCGCGCACCAGGAAGGCCCCGAAGCTCTGACCGGCCGTGCCGGAAAGGCGCACGGTAATGGTCTCCGGCGGCAATCCCTTGTGGCCGTGGCGTTTGGCGATGGCTCCGGAAAGCATGGCACCGGTCGACCGGTTCACGCTTTTGATCTCCGCTTCGAGCGTGATCGGTACGCGGCTTTCGATGGCCGACTGGGCGCCGGCGATCAGTGTGCGGTCGAGCACATCGTCGATCGGATGTTGCTGGCGGATCGTGTTGAACCGCTCTTCCGGTGCGACATCCGGCTTCCAGAACACTTGCGAGAAATCCAGACCATGCGCCTTCCAATGGTCGCCGAGATCGCGTTTGTCGAGCAAATCGGACTGACCTGTCATTTCGTCGAGCGTGCGGAAGCCGAGTGCCGCCATGATTTCACGCAGTTCCTCGGCGACGAAGAAGAAATAATTGATCACGTGCTCGGGCGCACCGCGGAACCGCTTGCGCAGGACCGGGTCCTGGGTGGCGATGCCGACCGGACAGGTGTTCAGATGGCATTTGCGCATCATCAGGCAACCGGCAGCGATCAACGGCGCGGTCGAGAATCCGAATTCGTCGGCACCGAGCAACGCTCCGATCGCGACGTCCCGCCCGGTGCGCATGCCGCCGTCGACCTGCAGGGCGACGCGCGACCGCAAGCCGTTGACCACAAGCGTCTGATGGGTTTCCGCCAGGCCGATTTCCCACGGCGATCCCGCGTGCTTGATGGAGGTGAGCGGGCTGGCGCCGGTGCCGCCGTCATAGCCGGCAATGGTGATGTGGTCGGCGCGCGCCTTGGCGACGCCGGCTGCGACGGTTCCGACCCCGACTTCGGAGACCAGTTTGACCGACACGTCCGCGTCCGGATTGACGTTCTTCAGATCGAAGATCAGCTGGGCGAGGTCTTCGATCGAATAGATGTCGTGGTGCGGCGGCGGCGAAATCAGGCCGACGCCCGGCGTCGAATGCCTCACCTTTGCGATCGTCGCATCCACCTTGTGGCCCGGCAATTGCCCGCCTTCTCCGGGTTTTGCGCCCTGTGCCACCTTGATCTGCATCATGTCCGAATTGACGAGGTATTCGGTCGTCACGCCGAACCTACCCGAGGCGACCTGCTTGATGGCGGAACGCTTCGAGCGACCATCCGGCATCGGCCGGAAGCGATCGGCTTCCTCGCCGCCTTCCCCGGTATTCGACTTGCCGCCGATGGAATTCATGGCAAGGGCCAGGGCCTCGTGGGCCTCCCGGCTGATCGAGCCGAACGACATGGCACCTGTGGAGAACCGTTTCACGATCTCGCTTGCCGGTTCGACCTCATCGATCGCAATCGGCTGGCGGCCGGCTTCCTCGGCCGTGCGGATCCGGAAATGGCCGCGGATCGTGAACCGGCCGTTTTCGTCGTTCACCCGGGCGGCAAAATCGCGGTACTTGTCCGGCAGATTGCCGCGTACGGCATGCTGCAGGTCAGCGACCTCGTCCGGCCCCCAGATGTGGGATTCGCCGCGCAGCCGATAGGCGTATTCGCCGCCGACATCGAGATTGCGCCGCAGGAAAGGAATGTCGCCGAATGCTTCGGCATGCCGGCGCACGGATTCCGTTGCGACCTCTTCCAGGCCGATGCCGCCGATCTGGGATGCTGTGCCGAAGAAGAATTCCTCGATGAAATCCGCCGACAGTCCGACCGCGTCGAAGATCTGGGCGCCGCAATAGGACTGGAAGGTGGAAATGCCCATCTTGGACATGACCTTGAGGATGCCCTTATCGATCGACTTGATGTAGCGCTCGACGACTTCGGTTTCATCGACCTCGACCGGAAAATGCATGCTCTGGTGCATGGTGAGCAGCGTTTCGAAGGCCAGATACGGATTGATCGCCTCGGCGCCGTAGCCGGCCAGGACGCAGAAATGATGAACTTCGCGCGCCTCACCGGTCTCCACCACGAGCCCGACCGAGGTCCTGAGGCCCTTGCGGATCAGATGGTTGTGGACGGCGGCGGTCGCGAGCAGCGCCGGAATGGGAATCCGGTCGCGCGAGACCAGCCGGTCCGAAAGGGTGATGATGTTGTAGCCTTCATGCACGGCCTTTTCGGCGCGCATACGCAGGTTTTCCAGGGCCAGGCGCATGCCGTCCACACCCTTGCCGGCGGCATAGGTGAAGTCCAGCGTCTTGGTCTGGAACTGGTTGTCGGCAATGTCGCCGATCGCCCGGACCTTTTCCAGATCGCCATTGGTCAGGATCGGCTGGCGGACTTCAAGCCGCTTGCGATCGGCCAGGCCCTTGATATCGAACAGGTTCGGCCGCGGCCCGATGAAGGAGACGAGGCTCATGACGAGCTCTTCGCGGATCGGATCGATCGGCGGGTTGGTCACCTGGGCGAAGTTCTGCTTGAAATAGGTGTAGAGCAGTTTCGGGCGATCCGACAACGCGGAGATCGGCGTATCGGTGCCCATCGACCCGACAGCCTCCTGGCCGGTGGTCGCCATCGGCGCCATCAGCAGTTTCAGATCTTCTTGCGTGTAGCCGAAGGCCTGTTGACGATCGAGCAACGATTCACGGGTGATCGGAGGGCGCTCGGCGACGCCCGGCAGATCCTCGAGCACGATCTGCGTGCGCTTCATCCAGGTCCGGTAGGGATAGGCTCCGGACAATTGATGTTTGATTTCATCGTCTGAGACGATGCGCCCCTGTTCCAGGTCGATCAGCAGCATCTTGCCGGGCTGGAGACGCCATTTGGCGACGATGTTTTCCTCAGGAATGTCGAGCACGCCGGATTCCGAGGCCATGATGACGAGATCATCATCGGTGACGATATAGCGGGCCGGACGCAGGCCGTTGCGGTCAAGCGTGGCACCGATCTGGACGCCGTCCGTAAACGCCACGGCAGCCGGGCCGTCCCACGGCTCCATCAGCGTTGCGTGATATTCGTAAAAGGCCTTGCGTTCGTCATCCATCAGGCGGTTGCCGGACCAGGCCTCCGGGATCAGCATCATCACCGCATGGGCCAGTGAATAACCGCCGCGCACCAGGAATTCCAAGGCGTTGTCGAAACAGGCCGTATCTGATTGTCCCTCGTAGGAAATCGGCCACAATTTCGAGATGTCGCTGCCGAATTTCTCAGAACTCACCGAGGCCTGGCGTGCCGCCATCCAGTTGACATTGCCGCGCAGGGTGTTGATCTCGCCGTTATGGGCAACCATCCGATAGGGATGGGCGAGCTTCCAGGACGGGAACGTATTGGTGGAAAACCGCTGGTGGACCAGCGCGAGCGCCGATTCAAAACGCGGATCGGACAGGTCGTCGTAATAGCGGGCAAGCTGGTTGGCCAGAAACATGCCCTTGTAGCAGATCGTCCGGCAGGACAGCGAAACGATGTAATATCCGTTGTCGCGGCCTGACGTGCGTTCGAAAATCCGGTTCGAAATCACCTTCCGGCAGATCAGCAGGCGCCGCTCGAATTCGGTCTCGTTTTCAATTGTCGCGTCCGGCGCGACGAAGAACTGCCGGTGAACGGGTTCGGACCGGACGATGTCGGCGGCCTTCGACAGGCAGGTATTGTCGACGGGAACCGACCGCCAGCCCAGCAGGGTATGGCCCTCTTCGGCAATCACGGTTTCGATGATGGCTTCGATTTCCGCCCGGACCTCGGCGTCCTGGGGCATGAAAACCTGACCGATTGCGTAGGGACCCGTTTCCGGCAGTGCGATGCCGGCTTCCGCGCAGATCGGACGGAAGAATTTTTGCGGGATCTGGACCACCATGCCGGCCCCGTCGCCGACCAGAGGATCGGCGCCCACCGCGCCACGATGGGTCAGGTTTTCCAGGATATTGAGGGCTGATTCGACAATTCGCCGGCTCTTGCGGCCCTTCATATCGGCAATGAAGCCGACGCCGCAGGAATCATGTTCCTTTGCGGGTCTGTACAAGCCATCTGCCGCTGCGGCCTGTTCGATGGAAGGCCTGGGGGCGTGTCCGCGTCTCGCCATCTGTTTCATCCCTCGCCCGGCGGCACATGGCCGCTTATTCGCAAAATTCGGTCAGCCATTCCTGTCGCGGGTCGACCATGACAATGGTACGGCTCGTGTTCGGACGTTGTCCCGAATGTTCATCTTGCCCGGAATCCAACCGGGAATCGTATCAAACCGACCAACGATCCGGGCGCCGGTCCTTCGGTTCGTGGGATCTTTGAACCGAAAAAGGACTGCCGGGTCAATGTCGCTCGGTGTCTCAATGCGGAGCCGGCATCGTATTGGACGGCTCGAATGCTCTTTTTGAGACAGGATTGCTGACCTAATTGGGCGACAATAGAAAAAAAAGCACGATCCGGCAAGTCAGGGGCGCCAATGGCCTTCCGGGCCTTGTCTGGCTGCATGTCTCTGATAGGCAGGAAGGGACAGTCCGGGCCAGGAGGGTGTGTCAGTGAATTTTGCGAGCGACAATTGGGCAGGGGTGACGGAACAGGTCTCGCGCGGCCTTGCAGAGGCGGCGGGCGGACTGGACGCGGCCTATGGAAACGATACGCTGACCCGATCCGTGTCCGAGCGGTTCAACGATCTGTTCGAAAGGGAGGTTGCCGTTTTTTTCGCTGCCACGGGCTCGGCCGCGAACTCCCTGGCGCTTTCGACTTTCATGAAACCGAGCGGCATTGTTGTCTGCCATCGCGACAGCCACATCAATACCGACGAATGCGGTGCACCGGAATTTCTGACGAACGGCGCCAAACTGCTGCCTTTTGGCGGTCACGAGGGCCGGCTCGATGCGGCTTCTGTTACGCGGACCCTTGAAACCTATGGTCCGAACAACCTGCGCGGCGGCCGGGCCGTCGCGGTCAGCATCACCCAAATGACGGAAGTCGGGACCGTTTATCGCGCCGACGAGATCGCAGCCATTGGCGCAGCGGCCCGTGCCGCCGGTGTCGGCCTGCACATGGACGGCGCCCGGTTTGCCAATGCACTTGTCAGCCTCAATTGCAGTCCGGCGGACATCACTTGGCGCGCGGGTGTCGACGTCCTGTCCTTCGGCGGCACCAAGAACGGCTGCTGGTGCGCCGAAGCGGTCGTCTTTTTCGATCCGGCGCGTGCGGAAGACTTCGATTTCTATCGGGCGCGGAGCGGCCACAGGTTTTCAAAGGCCCGGTTCGTGGCGGCGCAATTCGACGCCTATCTGGCAGACGGACACTGGCTTGACACGGCGCGCCGGGCCAACGTGATGGCGCGGCGTCTGGCCGACGGTATCGAACGCGCGTCGCAGGCACGACTGGCCTGGCCGATCGACGGAAACGAGGTTTTCGCCGTGTTCACAAGAGATCGCGCCGAGCGAATGAAGGCGGCGGGCGCCATGTTCTACGAATGGCCGGCCGGCCATGACAGTCTGGAACGGCCGCTTCAACCAGGAGAGGCGGTCCATCGGCTGGTCACCAGTTTTGTAACCACTGAAGCCGATGTCGACGGCTTCCTGGCTGTCGTGGATGAAGGCTGACGCGCGACCGACACGGTGCGCAGTCGAAGACCGTGATCGGGCTGAAATCCGAAGGCAAAACAAAAACCGGCCCCGGTCGGTAATGCTGCGATCGGGGCCGGGCTCAGGATTTCTTTTGACCGCGTAACGACCGGTTCTCGCCTCAAGAGGGAGGCGGCAGGCGGCCCGTCACAACGGGATCATCCGTTCAGGCTGTGGTTTGTTCGATGACCTTCTGGCCGCCGGAATTGATCGCGATCTTGCGCGGCTTCATCGCCTCGGGCAGTTCCCGGACGAGATCGATGTGCAGGAGGCCGTGTTCCAGGCGGGCACCCGTCACTTCGACGTGGTCGGCGAGCTGGAAACGCCGTTCGAAGGCGCGAGCGGCAATGCCGCGATAAATGAAGTTATCGGCCTTTTCGTTTCCGTCCTGCTTCTTGTCGCCCTTGATCGACAAGGTGTTTTCTTTCGATTCAATGGCAATGTCGTCTTCGGTGAAACCGGCGACAGCCATCGTGACGCGGTACGCGTTCTCCGAAAGGCGCTCGATGTTATAAGGCGGATAAGAGGGGGAATTGTCTTCCGGGCCGGCGATGCCGTCGAGCAGGGAAAAGAGCCGATCGAAACCGACGGTGGACCGGTAAAGCGGATTCAGGTCGAGATGACGCATGTCGTCCTCCAAATGAGCAACTGGGTTGTGCAATCGCCGTTTACGTTCCCCGGTTTCGGCCGAACAAGACGATTGGCAGGCCCGAATGGCGCCTGCGATGCGGATATGGGAATTGTGGTTTTCGAGATCAAGGGCCCGGTATGTCGGTTCCGCCACACCGGTGTCCAACCTTGTCGAATCCCATGCCCGCTTGGTGCGGTTGTCCCGCAAACAATGATATAGAATGAAGTGATTCATACGAGCGGCATGCCGCCCGGTTCCCGCTTGTCACCCAATGCGCCGTCGAAGCGACATGCCGCCCTCCGAGATCCTTCCAGTCCTTTATCCGCATCCCGACCATCCGCTGCCCGACAGTGGCAGCGCCCATATCATCACGACCGAAGACGGATTTCGCCTGCGCGTGGGCCTCTGGCCGGCACCCGGAGAGACCCTGGCTGTCGGTCTCACCCGGCCGGATCCGGAGGACACATCGAGCGAAGACAAAGTGGACGCGGACGATGGAGACAAGGTGGGGCCGCCCGTCGGACCCGCCGCGTCCAAGGACAAAGCGCAGCTTCCGGAATCGGGGCCCAAAGGCCAGTCCGCCGGCCCGGCGCAAGCGATCCGTAAGGATGGCGAAGCCGGCGCTGGAACCGATGCAAAACCGGAACCGGGACAAAGCGAACCTGTCGGCGAGAAATCCGCGACGGCGTCCGTTGCGGCCGACAAAGCGAGCGACCAGGCCCAGAGCGGCGTCCAGGGCACGGTCATCATCCTGAACGGCCGGACAGAATTCATCGAAAAGTACGGCGAAGTGATCGGCGAGTTGCTGGACCGGCGGTTTTTCGTCGCCGCGCTGGACTGGCGCGGGCAGGGCGGGTCCGAACGGGTGATCAAGGGCAATCACCTGAAGGGCCATATCGATGACATGGATTCCTATGTGGAGGACCTCACGGCGCTGCTGTCCTTCCTTGAGACGACAAACTGCCCGCAGCCCTTCTTCTGCCTGGCCCATTCGACCGGAGGCCAGGTGCTGTTGCGTGCGGCGCCGATCGTCCAGGGGCGCATTCAGCGGGCGGTGACAACGGCGCCGTTCCTGGATCTGGTTCCGGCAAAGATGTCGGTCGCAACGATCTATCGGCTGGTCGCCTTTTTTACCTATGCCGGCCTGGGAGAACTGTTCGCGCCGACGGTCAGCAGCAAACCGCCAACCAGCGAACCGTTCGAAGGCAATCCCCTGACTTCGGACCCGGCCCGGTTCGCCCGGAACCGGACACTGATTGAAGCGCATCCGGACCTGGCGATCGGCGGTCCGACGATCGCCTGGGTCTACGCTGCGCTTACATCGGCCCGGGCTATCCAGGAGCGCGGGCATGTCGCCCGCATCTCGCTTCCCATCCTGATGCTTTCGGCATCGGAAGACCGCATCGTCTCGTCAAGGGCGGTGGAGCGGGTCGCCGGCCTGATCCGAACGGCGGCGCATCTCTCGGTTCCAGGCGCCCGTCACGAAATCCTGATGGAGCGAGACGCCCTGCGCGCCCAGTTCTGGGCGGCATTCGATGCGTTCATACCGGGAAGCGCATAACGCGCTGCAACCCGGTGTCCGTCCGCCTCGATTGGCAACGTGTCAGGCAAGCAGGCTCAAAAAGCGTTCATGCAGATGTGGATTGGCGCTGGCAAGGACCTGTCCGCCTTCCGACGCCGAGCCGCCCGTCCATGACGTGATGACGCCGCCGGCGCCTTCGACGATGGGGATCAGCGCGACGATGTCGTACGGCTGGAGACCGCTCTCGATCACCGCGTCCATCTGCCCGGCGGCAACCCGGCAATAGCCGTAGCTGTCCGTCCCGTACCGCGCCAGGCGAACCTCGGCCTCGATCCGCTCGTAGCGGCCGCGCTCGGCATCGGTGAAGAGGGCAGGGGAGGTGGTGCAGATCAGGGCGTCCGCAAGGGTCCTGCAATCGCGGGTCTTCAGAGGATAGGGGCCGCCGGGCCCCGAATAATGGGCCATATGGGTGTCGCCGTAATACCGCTCGCCGATAAAGGGCTGCGACATCATGCCGGCGACCGGCACACCGTCTCGTTTCAATCCGATCAGCGTGCTCCAGAGCGGAATGCCGGAAATGAATGCGCGTGTGCCGTCAATCGGGTCGAGCACCCACAGATGCATCGCATCGGCCAGCGTCGTGCCCTCTTCCTCGCCGATGATGCCGTGGTCCGGATAATGTTCGGCGATCAGCGTGCGCATGGCGCTCTCCGCCTCGCGATCTCCGGCCGTAACCGGGTCGAAGCCGGTCGCCTGCTTGTTGGCGATCGCGGTTTCCTGCCGGAAATGCGGCAAGGCGGCCTCTGCTGCCGCCGCTGCCAGACGGTGAAAAAACGCCTCCGGCACATGATCATTCTGCATAGCTGGAATACCTGGAATGCATGTCAGTGGCGCAAAATAGGACAGGCTGCCCTATACGTGCGCACTTTTTTCGGGTTTGCGTGAAAAATCAGAGGCTTTTTGCCAGGTGCGGTGCGGCGGGCCCGGGCGTTTGTCCCCAATCCGGACGAAAACCGAATTTCGGTGGAGTCGCGTACTTGACATTGTGCGTCGCAATGTACAATTATTGCATTGCGATATGACGGCGTTGTATCGCAGCCCTCCTTGGGCGTTTCCTC
>JANQQB010000351.1 GCA_028285165.1 Rhodobiaceae bacterium | reverse complement strand
ATCCGGCAACGACACGCTGATCGGCGGCACCGGCTCCGATACCATGGTCGGAGGAGCCGGCGACGACACGATAATCGGCGACGCCGGCAAGGAGCACATCCAGGCTGGAAGCGGCAACGACATCATTCATGCCGGCGGCGACTACGACCGAATCGAAACCGGCGCGGGGTCGGATCTGATCATCCTGGATGATGCCGATCATGCCACCTTCGTCACGGATTTCGATGTAGCGCACGACCGTATTGAGATTCGCACCGGATATGAAAAGGCGTCCTTCTCGGCGCTCGAAATCCGGGCCACGGTCTGGGAGGGCCAGGCTTCGACGGTCGTTTACTACAAGGATGCAGAGACCGAAGAAAAGCATTTTGTCGTGCTCGGCGGGGTCGATCCTCAAACCGTCGACGGCCGGAATTTTCTGTTCGTCTACTCCGATTCGGGAGGTCAGACGATCACCGTTGCCCAATCCAGTACGGGCACCGAATCCGCTGATGTCCTGTACGCCGATACAGGCGGCGGGTCGCTGTTCGGGCTCGGGGGGAACGACAGGCTGACTGGCCAGGACGGCGATGACCTGATCGAGGCCGGCAACGGAGCGGACACCGTCACCGGCGGCGCCGGCGACGACACGATAAAGGGCGGCGAAGGCTACGATGACCTGCGCGGCGGCGAGGGAAGCGATTCCCTGATGGGCGACAGCGGCAACGACACGCTTGACGGTCAGGCGGGCAATGACACGATCATCGGCGGCTCCGGCAGCGATACGCTGAAAGGCGGCCTCGGGGACGATATCCTGATCGGTGGCGACGGGCTTGAGCAAATCGATGGCGGCGAGGGCAACGATCTCATCCATGCCGGTGGCGATTATGACCGGGTGACCACCGGCGCCGGTTTCGATACCGTCTTTGCCGATGACTCGGATACGTTCGTTTTCGTTCAGGACTTCGACACGGCGAAGGATCGGGTGGTCATCAATTCCCAGGCCGAGCGCAGCTTCGACGACGTCAGCGTCGGAGCCTACGATTATAACGGCATTTCCGGGACGCAGATCCAATACGCTGACAATGATACCGGCGCGATCGGCAGGGTGGTCCTGGTCGGCGTCGATTCCGCCGATATCACCTCAGACCACGTCGATTTCACCCGGCTCGATACGACGGATCCCGATTGGTTTGCCGGCTTCTGACCGGGATTCGGCAAACCTGCCATTTCGTCGGTGTAACGGCCGGGAGCGTTGCGCTCCTTGGCCTGAAGTCGCTCCCGTAGCCGGAAGACGGTCGATTGCCTTGAAGGCGACACCAAATCGCCGAATTGATCCCTGATCCTTAAGGATCGGTTAAGGTCTGGCGAACCGTTGGCAACCGCAAATATCAGCCTGTCGACAATCCTGCGACGGGGTGGTGCGGCGGTTCATGCAGTCTCGCGCAGGCTCCCTTGCGGGTCATGGAGGCAAGTGCATGCAGCGTTCTCCCGTCGATTCCCGGGAAATCTCTTCAGTGGGTTACGATCCCGACACAGCACTTCTTGAGGTCGAGTTCCGGCAGGGATCGGTCTATGTCATTCAGGACGTCCCGAAACGGGTCTACGAAAACCTGGTGACGGCTCGCTCGCCAGGCACCTATTACCACCGGCATATCCGGTGCGCAGACTTTCCTCGCCGCAGGATTTGACTGGGCTATCCGCTTCACCGATCGACAATCACGAGGCTTCCTTGGCGCGGTTCGCGTTGGATCGCGCATGCCAGTTCCAAGCCGTTCCTATGATGTCTTCCAGGGTGCGGGTGGGTTCCCATCCGAGCACATCCCGCGCCTTGGCATTGTCGGCGACAAGGGTCGGTGAATCGCCGTCGCGGCGCGCGTCGGTCGCCACAGGGAACGGGCGCCCGGACACCGACTCGATGGCGGACAGCAATTCCTTCACGGTGGTTCCGGTGCCGGTTCCAAGGTTCAGCGCCGTCGATGTCCCGCCATCGATCAGATGCCGTACGGCCCGGACATGCGCATCCGCCAGATCCAGGACATGGATATAGTCGCGCACGCAGGTTCCGTCTCGGGTTTCGTAATCGTCGCCGAAGATCTTGAATCCACCGGTCCGTCCGAGCGCCGCCTCGATGGCGAGCGGAACTGCGTGGGTTTCCGGATCGTGCCATTCGCCGATCCGGCCTTCGGGGTCCGCTCCCGCGGCATTGAAGTAGCGCAATATCACCGACCTGAGGCCGTGCGCCCGGTCGTAATCCTGCAGCGCCTGTTCGACGATCCATTTCGTCCGGCCATAGGGGTTGATCGGTTCCTGAGGATGGCTTTCGTCCATCGGCAGGCTGTGTGGAATGCCGTAGGTTGCGCAGGTTGACGAAAACACAAACGCGTCGATGCCCGCCGCATGCGCGGCGGACAACAAGGTCAGCGACCCCATGACGTTGTTTTCGTAGAACGCCATGGGATCGCGCACCGATTGCCCGACCTCGATCAGGGCCGCAAAATGCAGGATCGCGGCGGGTTTGTACTGGTCCAGCACGGCGTCCAACCGGCTTCGATCGCGAATGTCGCCGCGCTCCAGCGGTCCCCATTGCGCAAACTCCTCGTGGCCGTTCGACAGGTTGTCGTAGACGACCGGTCGATAGCCCTGTTCCGCAAGCAGCAGGCAGGTATGCGATCCGATATAGCCGGCGCCGCCGACTGCGAGGATGGTTTCTCCGGCCATGGGGAATCCTTGGTGTATTCGGAAACGACGAAGCTAGCCGACCTGCATGAGCATTTCATGGCCGGTTTGGCAAGTCCGTCGCCCTCGACGCCGACAGAACGATCCTGTCATGCCGGCGGCTTCACGCCTTGTGTCTTCCAGGTGCAACAGCCGTGGAAAAACCGAAAGTCTCCGAATTTGGCCACGATGTTGCCACGTTCGGCAATTTCGCGCGATGAGCTGTGCTTGCAAACGCCTTTCCAGCCGCCTTGCAACCAGAAAAGTGGTGCCGAAACGCGCCGAAGAGATGCGAATGATCGGCGCCGAGATCGATTGTTCCGCCAATCGAAAACGCTGGAAAGCTTTTGAAAAACAAAAGTTTGACCGTTTGTAATCTCTATCGCGTCGGTGCGGATGCAGGTGGATCGGTGTCGGCCGCGGGTTTCGAGAACGGCCCCGATGCGAAGAATCTCGATCTGGCAATGACCCTGCCCTTTTCTGGTTAAAAAGTGCCGGTACCTATGGAGCTTCGTTGCACTGCAACCTTGGTATTGTCTGTGAAATATGAGGCGGATTTCGTGGCATCACCGGAAAGTGTCGTTATCGGGGGATTTGAAGTCTCCCGCCTGTCCCGGTCTGAACTGACCGACGTTGTCAGCGGCAAGACGACGACCCAGACTTCCCCGTTACGCTCCGATGCAAAGCTGCTGTTCGATCTGAACGGTCACGCGCTTGCGCTCAGCCGGCAGCACGACGGGTATCGGCAATCCCTGGAGGATGCCGACATCATCCACGTTGACGGAGAACCTCTGGTTATCGCGTCGCGGTGGCTGACCAAGACACCGGTGCGCGAACGCAGCGCGACGACCGACCTGTTTCACGACATCAACCACGCGGCCGAGAAGAAGAACCTCAGTGTTTATCTTCTGGGCGCGACTCCGCAGATCGTCGCCGAGTGCGTCGCCGAAGTGAAGCGGCTCTATCCCGGACTGAAGATCGCCGGCTACCGAGACGGCTACTTCACGGAGGACGAGGAGGAAGCGGTCGTCGACCAGATCAATGCGACCCGGCCCGACATCGTTTGGGTCGGCATGGGCAAACCGCGTGAGCAATTGTTCTCGTCACGCAACCGTGCCCGGCTGCAATGTCAATGGGTCATTACCTGCGGTGGTTGCTTCAATTTCGTGACCGGAGCCTATCAGCGGGCTCCCGAGCCGATGCAAAAGGCCGGTCTGGAATGGCTGCATCGTCTGGTGACCCGCCCGCGTCAGATGTTCTGGCGGTATCTGACGACCAACCCGGTCGCGGTGTTCATGCTGTTGAGCAATACGCGGGCGATTCGCATGGATCGGCCGGCCGTCGAGGGCGACTCCGCCTGACCGGCCTTCGAGCCGGCGAGAACTGGTCTGTGGCCCGGGGCGCGGTCCCGGGCTCTCTGCTTGTAAGACCAGGCAACCGGACCGCCCGAAGCCAATGGCGGTGCACCATGCCATGAGCCTCCTGCGCGGTTTCCTGAACACCGACCCGATCGGCGAAAGCGTGACCACAGCCTATCGGCCTGACATCGACGGCTTGCGCGCCGTCGCGGTCTTGCCGGTCGTGGCCTATCATCTCGGTGTGCCGCTGGCGCCGGGTGGCTTTGTCGGCGTCGACGTCTTTTTTGTCATTTCCGGCTATCTCATTACCGGCATCCTCCTGAAGGACCTGTCGAACGGGCAATTTTCCATTGCCCGGTTCTACGAGCGGCGCGTCCGGCGCCTTTTCCCGGCGTTTTTTGCCGTCATGGCGTTCACGCTTGCCGTCGGATACGGGATCCTGTTCCCGAGCGAGTTCGAGGCGCTCGGAAAAAACATGATCGCGGCGATCGCGTTCGTGTCCAACATGTATCTGTATGAAACATCGAGCTATTTTGCCGGAGCCGCGGAAACCAATCCGCTTTTGCACACCTGGTCGCTGTCAGTGGAGGAACAATTCTATCTGGTGTTCCCGCTGCTCCTGTTGGCCACCTTCCGCTTCGGCAAGCTGCCATTGGCGGGCATGTTCGTCGGTCTGGGAGCGGTGTCGTTCCTGCTTTCGGTGTGGATGGTGTCCGTCCGCCAGGAAGCCGCGTTCTACATCGTTGTCTTCCGCATGTGGGAATTGCTGCTCGGTTCGTTCCTGGCGCTTGGCATTCTGCCTCGTTTCTCATGGAGGCTGGTTCCCGAGGCGCTGGCGCTTCTCGGCATCGGCCTGATTGGTGCAAGCGTCTGGTTCTATCACAAATACATCGACTTCCCGGGCCTTCTGGCGCTCGCGCCCTGTGTCGGCGCGGCGCTTGTCATTTATGGTGGGTCCCATGACCGCACCCTGGTTTCGCGCGTCCTGTCTTGGCGCATCCCGGTCTTTATCGGCCTGATTTCCTACTCGCTCTATCTCTGGCACTGGCCGATCATCGTGTTTGCCCAATTGCATCTGGGGCGGGCGCTCGAAGCCGGCGATATGGCACTGATATTCGTCGTCAGTCTCGCCGTCAGCGCCTTGTCCTGGCGCTATATCGAACAGCCGTTCCGGCGGTCCGGCGGGACACCGCGAAAAAAGGTGGTCGTGTCCGCGGCGGCCGCGATGGCCGCCGGTATCGCGCTGGCGCTGGTGCCCGTTCTGGCAGCCGGGTTTCCCGGCCGGTTTTCGAGCGAGACGCTGAGGCTTGCCGCCTACATCGATTACGACGATCGGGACGTCTATAGGCGCGGCACGTGTTTCATCGATTCCCATGTCCAGACGGCTTCGGAATTCGATGATGGCACCTGTCTTGCCCTTGCGCCGGACAAACGCAATTATCTGCTGATCGGCGACAGCCACGGCGCTCACCTGTGGCAGGCGCTTGCCGAAGAATTGCCGGGCACCAACGTGCTGCAGGCGACGGCCAGCGGTTGCAAGCCGGTGATCGAAGGACGCGGAGAACGGGCATGCACGGACATCGTGAACCGGGTGCTCGACCGGTTCACGAAGGAAAACCGGCTCGATGGCATTGTCATCTCGGCGCGATGGAGCCCCGAAGATCTGCCGGATCTGCGCCGTACGATCGATTTTCTGGCGTCGCGCGTTTCCCGCATCTATGTCATGGGTCCGATTGTGGAGTATGACGGATCACTGGCCCGCCTGCTGGCGCAAGTCGAGCGCGGGGGCGACGCCCGGCTTGTGGAAGAGGCCCGTCGTCGCGGCCGTGCCGAGGTCGACGCCGTACTTGCCGCGGCCCTGGCCGAGACGCCGGCGACCTACGTCTCCACGTATCGGCTTTTGTGCGCGGCGGACGGCCGATGTGCGACACGAACCGCCGACGGCACGCCGGTTCAATGGGACTACGGACACCTGACAGGGCCGGGCGCGCGGATGGTCGTCATGAATGCGGTCCGGGCAGGGCGGTTTTCCGGTGCTTCGGCACAGACGGGCGGGTGAGGCGATGCGTCGTGGTCAGGAGGGCGGGGACGGCCCCGCCGGTCAGCAGCACGACCCGGACAGTCAGAAAAGGCTGTCGCCGTCGGAACCGGTGCACATTGCCGTCGTGATTCCGACCTTTCGCAGGCCTTCCGGCCTGCGCCGGTTGCTGAAGGCGCTGGCCGACCAGACCTGCCGCTATCCGGTCCGCATCCACGTTGCCGACAACGATGCGGACGGGCATGAGGGCATGACTGTCATTGCCGATCTCAAGGCCTCTGGTTATCCGCTCGACATCGATGCCTTCATCGTCTCCGAAAGAGGATTGTGTAACGTTCGCAATGCCTTGGTGGCGCGTGCGCTCAGAAAGCCCGACGCCACGCACATTGCCATGATCGACGATGACGAATGGCCCGACAGCGGTTGGCTCGATGCCTTGATCGAGGGGCAGCAGGCGACCGGCGCCGACATCGTCGCAGGGCCGGTGGTTTCCGTTTTTGAGGGCGAAAAACCGGCTTGGACGACACATTGCCGCCTCTTTCTTCCGGAAAAAAGACCTGACGGTCCATGCGAAATCGTGTGGGGTGTCAACAATGTCCTCATTACCCGGTCCTGCCTTCAGACGACGACCGCGCCATGGTTCGACATGGCCTTCAATGAGATCGGGGGGGAGGACGTTGATGCATTTGTGCGATGGCAGTCGGAGGGACGCACGTTTGCGTGGGTGCAAGCGGCGCAGTTGTTCGAGGCAATCCCGCCCGCTCGGGCGCGTATTGGCTGGGTGCTGCGACGAGGTTGGCGAATTGGCACATCCGACGTCGTGATCCGGTTCCGCAGAGAGCCGGGATGGCAAGGCAAGGTCAAGACGACAGGCAAGGCATTCGCGGGTTTCCTCGCATCGGTTGCCACGATGCCCCTGCGTCTGCTTCTCGAGCGCGACCGCATCAACGGGCTCTACGATCTGACCAAGTCTCTTGCCAAACTCTATGCTGTGTGTGGTGGGCGGTACTATGAATATAGGTCAGTTCGGAGCAACGTATCGCCCCGCGCCTCTCAGTCGCCCTAAATACTATCTGTCCATTCCGCTCCTGGTAATCTGCGTCTTTTTCTTCTTCCTGCAGTATATTTACGTGAACGGTCAGCCGTTCGGCGGCAAGGTGGCGGGGCAGTTCCAGGCGGCCGAAGTCGATGCCACGCAGGGTGATGTCGTCCGCCAGCTTTTCTACATCACCACGTTCATCGTCGTGCTTGGACTGACGGTGCCCAAAGCCTGGCGGCGCATTCTCCTGCAGTTTTCGCCGGCCCTGCTCCTGCTGGTCGGTTGGGCCCTGATGAGTTCGGTTTGGGCTGTCGATCCGTTCGTTTCGTTCAAACGTTCCGTGCTGGCGACGATCGCGATCGTTATAACCGTCACGACCGTGATCTATCTGGGACGCTCGAGGACCCTCACGCTCGTCTACTATTCGTTGATATTTCTGTTCATCTGCAATTTTCTTGCGGTGATCGCGATGCCGCATCTCGCCGTGCACGGGGCGGCTGAAACGGACCGCGCCCTCGTCGGTGCGTGGCGCGGGATCATGCCGCACAAGAACCACGCCTCGGCCATCACCGCCGTCTCGATCATCATCTTCGGCTATCTTGCGGTGACGCGTCGCCGCGTGGTCGATGTGGCCTTGTTTCTGGCGGCTCTGGTTTTCCTGCTCGGAACCAAGGGCAAGACAGCGACCGCCTTTGTGTTTCCCTGTCTTCTGACCAGTCTGTTCTATCTGTTCCTGCTGCGCTTCCAGGGCGGCCGGTTGATGTTTTTTATCGCCGGCCTGGTCATGGCGATCACAGGTCTGGCGCTTGCCGGCGTGTTCAGCGCCCAGATCTCGGACATATTGAGCAATCCGAAATCGTTCACCGGACGCGTTGCGATCTGGGAAATCGTCCTGTCCTATGCCAACGTCAATCCATGGCTCGGGGCCGGTTTCGGAACCTTCTGGCAGGTTGGCGACAAGTCGCCGGCGCTGGCCATGTCGACGCCCTATCAGTGGTCCGGCAACGTCGCACACTCCCATAACGGTTATCTGGAACTCCTCGCCACGACCGGCATTCCCGGCCTGCTGCTTGGGCTCTATGCGTGCGTCTTTCAGCCGATCTACATCGCTTTGACGGTCTCGCCGCGCTACCGGAAAATCGTCGGGCTGTTGCTCGGGATCTGGATGTTCGCCGTACTGTACAATCTTCTTGAAACGCACATCATGACGCGCGACCGGCAGATCTGGATCATCATGATCGTCATCCTGCAATCGATGTACATGATCTCTCTGGAAAACATGAAGCAAGTGCGCAAGATGCGATCGCCGCCCGGTCTGTGGAACCGGGCTCGGACGGGACCCGCCGCATGAACGTCTTTTCGGTCGTGATCCCGCTTTACAACAAGGCGGATCTGATCGCGCGCACGGTGCGTTCGGTTCTCGCGCAGACCTGCCAGGATTTCGAGATCGTCATTATCGATGACGGGTCCACCGACGATTATGCGAGCGCGCTGTCGACCATCCAGGATCCGCGCATCCGGATCATTCGCCAGGAGAACCAGGGCGCCGGTGCTGCCCGCAACCGGGGCGTAGACGAAGCGACCGGGCGCTACATCGCGTTCCTGGATTCGGACGACATGTTTCTGCCGCACCATCTGGAGACCATGGCGGGATTGCTGGAGGGCACCGAGAATGCCGTGGTCTATGCGCCGGTGATCGCCGATCGCGGCGCGGACCGCTGGATCGTCAAACCGCACAGGGGCATTCGCCGCAATGAAAACATGGCGACCTACCTTATCTGCGACCGGGGCTTTGTGCAGTCGAGCGGCCTTGTCGTCCCGCGGGACCTCGCATTGAACGTGCGCTATCGCCCCGATGTCGGCTTCGGTGACGACACCGACTATGCCATTCGGCTGCAATTGGCGGGTTACACGTTCCGCATGGCATCGAAACCGAGCGTGATCTGGCACGATCTGCCCGACCCGAACCGGCTGTCGAATGACGACCGGTCTCTGCATAACCTGCAATGGCTGGAAGATCTGCGGGCGCATATTCCGGCCACCGCCTATCACGGATACCGAGGCTGGCACGTCGCCAAGAGCATGATGGGCACACGGCCGCTCGAAGCGTTTCGACTGTTCTTTGCCGCCCTGTTTCGCGGGTCCTATCCGTTGACCCTGGCAACCATCATCTTTCTGCAGCTCACCATGCCCCGGCGCGTCTATCGCGAATTCGCCGATCTCGTGATTCGCCTTCGCAACCGGACGGCGTCGCCGTGAGGCCGCGCCGCCGCGATATCCTGTCCGGTCTTGCGGCATCGGCCGTCTTGGGGCCCACGGCGAGGGCCGCCACCCCGCAACAATCGCTGCGCGAGATCGCAGACAGCCGCGACCTGCTGTTCGGCTGCGCGATGCGGAGCGGACAGCTGAAACGCGACCCTGACTTCACCCAAAGCGTATTGCGCGAGGCGAATTCGATTGTCGCCGAATACGAAATGAAACGGCGGATCATCCAGAAACAGAAAGGCCGCTGGGATTTCACCGGGGCCGACAAGCTGATGCGCTTCGCGTTACGCCATCGCCTGGCCATGCGCGGCCATCCGCTGGTCTGGTATCACAGCAATCCGCCATGGCTGGCCGAGGACATGTTCTTTCGCCCGGACGAAAAGCGGCATCTTGTCGACTACATCGAACGGGTGGCGGGACGGTATCGGGCCAAGATCCATTCCTGGGACGTCGTGAACGAATGTGTGCACCCCCAGGAAGGCGGCCCGGACGGCATGCGGATCAAGAACATCTGGATGCAGGCGTTCGGCGAACAATACATCGACACGGCCTTCCATGCGGCGCGCGAGGCCGACCCGGATGCCTTGCGGTTCTACGGTGATTTCGGCGTCGAGCATTCGACGAAATGGTACGCGACCCGTCGGCGTGCCATCCTGCGCCTCCTGGAACGGCTTCTGGCCCGCAATGTGCCGATCGACGGGTTCGGGATCCAGGGCCATCTGAAGGCGTTCCGGGAACCGTTCGTGGAACGCGAACTGGAAGAGTTCATGGCGGAGATTTCCGGCATGGGGCTCAAGATCATGGTCAGTGAACTGGACGTCGCCGACCGGACGGGGCCGACCGATATCCGAAAGCGCGACGAGGGCGTTGCCACATTGACCCGCCGGTTCCTCGAAGTGGTCATGGACAACCCGGCCACGATCGGCGTGCTCACCTGGGGATTGTCGGACCGCTATTCCTGGCTCTCGGTCTATCCCGAATACAAATGGCCCGACGGGTCGAAATCGCGCGGCCTGCCGCTCGATGAGAACCTGGAACGCAAACCGATGTGGCATGCGATCGCCGACACGATGCGACGGCGTCCGCCGATCCGATAGGTGCGCCAGCCGAACGGCTTGTCCTTCCGACGACCCGCGCACGCCGCGCCGTGACGCCGGGTACAACCGGGGACCCACCATACTAACGCCACAATGGCAGGGAATGTTTTTCGCGGTCCCCGTTCTGGGGACCGACCATCATGGGGCATGGGTCCGATCGGTTTCTGATTTGCTAGCGGCGGCATGAGCAACACAGAACAGGTCGGGCCTCGCAACGGAATCCGGTGCATCGCGCACCGGTCGGCAGTTTCGGCTACGGGTAGACCATCCCGGTGACGAAGGCCTGCCGGCAGGCGCGCGCGATCTGCCCGGATGCCACCCTGTACAGGTCGCGGGTTCGCACACCCGCGCGAGGAGGCCATTGGATGATATTTGTCACTGTAGGAACGCGCAGGCCCTTCGACCGCCTTCTGGTGGCGGTCGACGAAATTGCCTTGGATCTTTCGGAGCCGGTCTTTGCGCAGATCGGTCCGTCCGGATACGAACCGGACAATGTCAGATGGGTCCGCCGATTGACCCCGAACCAATATGACCGTCAAGTCCGCGATGCCGATCTTGTGGTCGCCCATGGCGCCATCGGGGCGGTTTTGAGTGCGCAGAAGCACGGCACACCGGTCCTGCTTGTGCCGCGCCGTCCGGAATTCGGTGAACACGCGACCGATGCCCAGCTTGCGGCCTGCGAACAGATGGCCGACCGGTCAGGCATTACCGTCGTCACGGATCTGTCCGATCTGCCGGCGTTGATGCGGGATCCGCAGAACGCCTGGATGGCGCATTTTCAATCCGCCGGCCACCGCGACGGTTTTGCCGATCGCCTGCGCGAATTCATGATTTCTGTGTGATGCAATCCGGTAGCCGGGACGGCGATCGCTGTCCCGGTCAGCTGTAATACCCGGAATACGACGAGAACTGATAGCCTTCTGAGCGATTGTTCTCGTACATTTTCTGCCGGTTCGTATCGACTTTGTTCAGCACCACGCCGAGGCATTTGTCGCGGATACGGGCATCGTTCTCCAGAACGGTCCGGATCGTGTGCCGCGGTGTCTCGCCCCATTCCACGACGAACAGGAAGGCATCGATCTGTCCGGCGACGGCCCGCGCGTCGACGATCGGCGCCAGTGGCGGCAGGTCGACAATGACATAGTCGAATGTATCGACGGCGGATGTCAGCAAGCGTTTCATGGCCGGAGAGGACAGCAATTCGCTGGTATGCGAAACCCGCTGTTTGACGACGGCGGGCAGCACGAACAGTTTCGATTCCGGCTCGACCAGCAGCAGCGACTGGAAGGGCCGGTCTTCAAGCAGCGCTTCGATCAGGCCGGCTTCTGCATTCGCCGCGATCGAGCGGGTCAGGCCGGGATTGCGCAGATCGCAATCGATCAGGAGGGTCCGCGCGCCGAGATTGGCGAGCAGCGAGGCGAAATTCTTCGAGACGGTCGACTTGCCCTCGCGCTGGAAGGCCGACACCGTGCCGATGATCTTGGATTGTTTGTCCGGCAGCATCAGGTCGGCGGCGATCTTCGCCGCCCGCAAGGTTTCGGAAAACCCGGACAGGGGATTGTCGAGCACCTGGCGCATGATCGTGTTGGTCGGTTCGACGACCCTGACGGCCGCATCCGCGCTGTCCTGCCGGGCGAACGGTTTCAACGGGCGGCTCTGCACGGCAGGAAGCAGGCCGAGAAACTCCAGCCCGAGCCGGTCGCGCACCTGGTCGCCCGTGCGCAGCCCCCGGTCGCGGAACTCCCGGAGCGCGCCGAACGCCGTGCCGGCCATGCCGCCCATGATGACGGCGAGCGCCAGGATGATCGCTTTCTTGGGATGGCTGGCGTCCTGCGGCGGATTGGCCCGGGTGATGATGCGCGCTTCGGTGATCGGGAAGGATTGCTGCTGCACGGACTTCTGATAGCGCTCCAGGAAGCTCTGATAGAGATCGCGATAGGTTTCGGATTCGCGTTCCAGCTCCCGAAGTGTCACGAGCACTTTGTTGGCGCTGGCGGTTTCGCCGATCAGCGTCTGGAAATTGTCGCGCAGGGCCTGTTCCCGCGACTTGGCGATCTCGAAATCGCTGCGATAGCTTTCCGCGATGCGTCCAAGCTCGCCGAAGATGACCCGCTGATACCCTTCCATCTCATTCTTGAATTTCTGGGCCTGGATGTGGTCCGGACCGAGTTTCTCGCTGATCTCGGTGTAGCGTTTCGAGGATTCCAGAAAATTCGACCGCAATTCGCCGATGACGCGGTTGTTGAGCGCTTCGGTCACGGCCGCGTCCATCTGCCCCGTGTCGATGATGTTGCGGATCCGTGTGTAGCGGGCTTCGGCCTGGGCCGTGGCCGAGCGGGCGATGATCAACTGGCTGTTCAACTCTTCAAGCTGCTGTTCGCCGACAAGCTTGCCGTCAGCGGCGATCAGGTTGTTTTCGGCCCTGAACTTCTGAACCGCCAGGTCGGTGGCCAGCGACTTTTCCTTCAATTCCTGGATCCGGCTCTGCAGCCAGGTGCTGGCGCGTCTTGTGGCGTCGTATTTCGCTTCGAGCTGGTCGACCAGATAGGATTCCGAGATCGAGTTCGAGATAGACGCGGCCAGGTTCGGATCGTGCGATGTGAAACTGATGTTGAGCACATAGGTGAGGCCGACCCGGGAGACATAGAGGCTGTTGAGCAGCGCTTCGGTTGCAAGGCGCGACCGGGCCAGGTTTTCGTCGGTTGCCGGCGCCTCTGGTTCGCCGAACCACGTCCGAAAATTCAGGACGGACCGGACCAGCCCGATGGCGTCCGCCACCATCGAGGACTTGGCCTCCATGAATTGCGGATTGTTGGTCAGGTCGAGCGAATTGATGGCGGCCAATGCGATTTTCTCTGACCGCAAAAGTTCGACCTGGCTGTCGATCTTGGCCGTGTCGTAGCCGCCGTCGGTCAGCGCGGAAACGTCTTCAACGGCCCGCACGCGCCGGTCGTCGATCAGCACCTGGCTGGTCGCAGTATAGAGCGGCTGACTGGTCGCAATATAGCCGACGCCGCACATGGCACCGATGACCGTGCCGACGATGACGACACGGAACTGGCGCCGGATCGCGGCGAACAGGCTGTCCAGATCGATGGTCTCGTTGTTGGAGAATTCGGCGCCGTCGTCGAATTCGTAGCCGAGCAGACCCTTGTGCGAAGAAACCGGACGATTGAGCATCTCAAATCCCGAAGCATGAAACCCGGCAAGCTCCGGCTCCGCGCGACCTGCATGGACCGCCGCGGGATATCCGGAGCACGTAAACCTGTCTGCGGGCTCTGGGATCGTTTCGTATGACGGGCCGAAACGCCGCGAGCACGTCTGGGTCCGTATCCGGCCCCTTGTTTCGGCGCTGACGGGGGATTCGCCGTATACGACGTTCCTTGCCCCTGACTGCAGCCGCCTCCCTGGGATGTGTTTAAGTCGACTTTCTGTCGACAATGCGACGGAACCGATCTTGTAAAGACGGAATCGTGCGGCCGGGCGTACAAATTTTGCGTGATCGTCCCGTGCCCGGCGTGGTGCCGGGCACGGGACGGATTTGGCGTTACCGCGTCATTTCTTCCGGGACATCGACGTTCAGGCCATCGGACAGCGAGATCGCGTTGTTCCGGGTGGCGCGGGCATCGAAGGTCGTGCCGGAAGCGGTCCGGGTGACCGTATTCAGGACTTCGAGGAATTTCAGCAACTCAACCGAATCGGCATTCGAGACGTAGAGAATGTCCTCGTTGCGCATGTGGAACTTCCGTGCGGCAAAGAAGCCCGATGGATCGCGGAAATTCGTCCGGTAGATCGTCGGGATCCGCTTGGCGTTCGGATCGAAATGGCTCATGTCGAGGCCCATTTTGCGAAGCGCGTGGCGGTCTTCGAGACGGTAGAGGAAGATCTGCCCGGGATCCGCGCGATCGTCCAGCAGGCCGCCGGATTTGCCGACGGCTTCGGCGAGCGTGATGCTCTCCTCGTCGAACTTGAACTCCCCGGTCAGGCCGGATGCACCAAAGGCCTGGAACGACCGGCGTTCCTGGAACACGTAGATCGTATCGCCGGAGGCCACGAAAATGTTCTCCGCCGGGTTTTTGACGATCGTATTGAAATAGACCGTCGCCGTGCGGCCGCGGCGCTGTAGCGTGACGAAGGATTCGTAACCTGGAAACTTCAGGCCACCGGCCCGTGCGATGATGTCGAGAACCCGGTCGCCGGCCTCGTTGATTGCGATCCGGTTCGGTTCGTTGACTTCGCCGATGACGGAAGCCTGCGTGGCCCGGCGGTCGACGAAGGACACAATGGCCTGTGGTTCGATCGCCCGGTTTGCCAGGCGCGAGACCACTTCATCCTGGATCTGCGGAAGCGATCGGCCGGCCGCCCGGATCTGGCCGGCATACGGCACGGTGATGAATCCGCGCTTGTCGACCGTCTGCTGCGGCAATTGCACAAAGTTGCCCGGGCGAACGCTGGCTTCGGCAGGAATGAACAGGCCGCCCGATGCCGATTCGAAGATCGTCACCTCGATGACATCGCCGACACCGACAAGGATCTCCGGCGCCGGACCCCGCCCGCCACCAAAGCTCTGGTGCAGCGATCCGAAATCATCGCCGGACGCATAGGCGAGGACGTTGCGATCCAGATCAAGCAGCGCGTAGTTGAATTCGCTGCGTTTTGTATCGCGGGATTCCGAAACGAGAGCCGCCGCAGCCTCGGTTTCGATTTTGCCGTCTCCGGGACCGGATCGCGGCAGGGTTTCACATGCTGCCAGGAAGCCGGTCGCCAGGACCAGAATGGGTAGATAACGCTGTCGGGAAACCATACAAACCACTTCGCTTTGGACCGCCCCTTCTGCCGTTCCGCATGCGCGGATTGTGGAAAAAGGCGATCGCTTTCCAGAATGGGGAGCCATCCTCGCCGTGATACGCACACCCCCTGTGCGAAGCGCTCCAACATGCCACGCGTTCATAGCGAACTAAGCGCGGTTCATCACCAACATTATGTTTTTCTTCGGTTTTTTGGATCGGAGCGTTGCTGAAATGCAACAACTTTGAAGGGCTGATACAGAAATATGCTCGAAAAACGTGTAGGGCTGGAATCCCTGTAGGCCTCGCAAATTGCAAGGCCGTGTCCGCATCCTTCGCTACGAATCACGCCTAGTCAGCCATTGGGACGAAAACATGGCCGACGCATGACGATTTTCTGACAATGGCGGCGCGAACAGCAGCCTGCCCGGGCACGAACTCACCTGCGTTTCATTGCCAATTGTCCGGTCGGTACTAGAAAACCTCGTAATGGATGTCTGCTCCCTCCGTCCTGATGACACGCAGGCCGGTGGCTTCAATCACCAGACAGGACAATCGGCCGGTGGCGAAAGCACCGGTATCCACATTGATGCGGTACGGATAGCGTTCGACGGTCGGCACCGGACTGTGCCCGTGCACCACGATGGAGCCGAAATCGAACGATCGTTTCAGGAACGCGTCGCGGATCCACAGGCAATCCTGCTCCGTTTGGGCGTCCGTCGCGGTTCCCGGACGCAAGCCGGCATGCACGAAAGTGTAGCCGGCAAGCTGATGCATGAAGGCGAGGTTGCGCAAAAACTGTTCGTGCGTTGACGGAAAGGCATCCCGAAAGCTCTTCGAAAGCTGCCCCAGATCCGGAAAATCCGGATCTTGCGGCAAAGGCACGCCATAAGACGCCAGCGTTGCCAGGCCGCCATGCCGGCGCCACATGGAAAACGTCGCCGGATTGTCGAGAAATGCCAGCAACATGGCTTCGTGATTGCCCTTGAGGCAAACCCGTTGACCGCGATGGCGGGGACCCGTCCGCAGGATGTCCAGAACATTGCGGCTGTCGGATCCGCGATCCACATAATCGCCGAGATAGACTTCGACGACCTGCTCGATGGGATAGGCGCGCAGATCGGCCTCGATTGCCGCAACGAGACTGCCGAGCAGGTCGGCACGGCCGTGAACATCGCCGATTGCATAGATCCTCAGGTCCTCCGGCACGGCCGGCGCGGACGGTTTTTGTAGAAGGCGCTTCAGATGGCCAATGCTTTTTGTGATCAAGGGCTTTGGTGTGGTGGTTCGGGCAATGCCGGTGGAACGGACACCGCAATGTAGTCGATGTCCGGGCGAAGTTCAGCCTTTGGCTTTGTCGCGTGGTTTCCCCCAAGGGACCGCCCGAACGGGCCCGATACGATTAAAGGTTGTTTGGAGGCCTCGGCGTGAATCTGGACGCTAATTGCCGCATGGTGTAGAAAACAAACGGTGGCATAGGCCGAGCGAGCGGCTCGGCTGCTGATCGCATGCGCGTCGCGACGGGAAGTGACGGGATTGGCGAAAAGTGCGATGGGCCGTTACCGGGCGTGTGCCACCTTATTCCGGAGCCCCGATTTCGCCCGAGCGGCGGTGACGAACGGGAGCCTTCCGGCAACGTTCGGCGAAGCGATACGGCGCGGCGATGCAGTCGGAAATCGCAAAGTCCGAATGAAAACACAGGGGTGTCGGAACGCATTGGGGCGTGCGGGTCCGCTTTGGCCTGAAGGAACGCCAGGTCTCATGTCGTTCGGTCTGTTCTTGGTGTCGGTCGCGTTGTGCGCGCTCTTCGGCTTCGGGCTTGGCTTTCGCCTGGGGTTCATGAGCCTTTTCGGCGCAACGATCCTGGCTGTCCTGGCTGCGTGGCTCGCAGGATTCGACGGACTGCGGATCGTCGTCGGGGTTGCCGCATTTCAACTGAGCGCCTTCGCCGCCATGGTCATCCGGCATCGTCGCAAACGCAAGGAAGAGCTGCGCTCTGAGGCGCCGCTGGGCGCAAGGCAGCATCCCCCAAGCGTTTGACGCCGCAAGATCTCATTCTCCGATGCGCCGCTTCTGGCTCCGGACGTCCGGTAGGCGGCGGCTTGCCGTGCTGCACGTCGGGTCAGAACCCTTTGCCGCTGAAAATCTCGCTGACCATGGTCTTGAAGAGGATTTTCATATCGAGCCAGAGCGAGAAGGACTGCACGTATTCAAGGTCGTGCACGATCCGCAACGCAGCCGGTTCCGGCTCGGTCGTCGGTCCGCGCAGGCCATTGCATTGCGCAAGGCCGGTTATGCCCGGTCGCATGTGGTGGCGATGGGCATAATCGTCGATGAGGTCTTCATACAGCATGCCGGCCGCATACATGCCGGGCACGTGCGGGCGCGGTCCGATCAGCGACATCTCGCCGCGCAACACATTGAAGAGCTGAGGCAATTCATCAAGGTTCGTGCGCCGGAGAACCCGCCCGATCGGCGTCACGCGCGCATCGTCGCGTTTCGTTTGGGCGACCCCGCTGATGTCGCAACGATCCGTGTACATGGACCGGAATTTGAAGATCGTGAAGGGTTTGTTGTTCAGGCCCGTCCGGTTCTGGCGGAACAGCACCGGTCCCTTGCTCCCGGTCTTGATCAAGAGCGCAATCACCGCCAACAACGGGGCCAGCAGCACGATGGCGATCGTTGCCGCGAGGATGTCGAAGGCCCGTTTCAGCGCCAATTGCGTCGGCCGGAATTGCGGCACGTCGAAATTGAAATCGATCTGGGCCACTTCCTGAACACCGTCTTGGCTGATCTGCGCGATCGACACGCCATCCATGTTCGATTTGACCGGGCTTGCGCAGCGGTAAGCCGCTCTCGCCTTGGATGCCCGCGCACGCATCTGCACATGGTGCGGGTCCGTCAACGACCGGCCCGCTGCCGCCTTTGCCGCCATGATCATCCTTGTCCGGTCCGATGCGTGAGCATCGACAACCGGGTTGCCGTCATTGAGTTCCGACAGCCGCATGCCACCCCCATTGAGAAATTCCGGCCTACGCCTCCCCGCGGAAACTCAAGCCTTCAAGGTGCAAACGAACTCCCGAACGTTTTCCGTCCCGTAACGACTGAATATTCTGATTGTCTCGTGTTCCGCGCGACGCGGAAACGATGTTGATTTTTGGTCCACCGCATCCTGATTCGGCCGCCGCTTGAGAACAGCCCGAACCGGACGCCGCAGAGTTAACAATCAATTGCGACGAGAATAAGCAAATTTCGGGGCAGCAACATATTTTCTGGGTTTCGCGGACACTTAATTTCAAGAATGGAATCGATTTACGAGAGTACAAAAAGTACTGATAACGCATGGGTTTATCGAGCGTATGGCGCGGTTGATTATGCCGCCTCCACTGCTCGTGCAGGCGCATTGCCCCGCGAATCAGCCGGACGGAAACCGGGTCCGGAGTGCGCCGTCTGACGGGCGATCCGAAAGCATCCGTCATCGAGGACTGTGAAAGGGTATGAGGAGCCGTTTTGCTGGTTTCACGCTCAATTCACGCAACGTCACTCATTCCTCCACGCACAATATCACGGGGATCGCCGGAACCGCGGACCAGAGGTGCGGTTGGCCGGCGCAGTCAAAGTGGCGGGAGGTGAGCATGGCGACCATCGTACTCGATCCGGGGCATGGCGGATCTCGGCAGGCGGGGCGCTCAAGCCCGTTCGGCGCCATCGGCCCGGCCGGCACAGCCGAAAAGACGCTGACGCTTGGAATTGCCATCCGTGTGGCGCGCCGGCTCCGCGCCGCAGGGCACCGGGTTTTTCTGACCCGGGACGATGACCGCAATGTGTCGCTTGCGCATCGCTCGGCCTTGGCACGTGACGTTGGCGCAGCGCTCTTTGTGTCGATCCATTTCCGTGGCGGGAAGGGTGCCTGCCGCCAGGGCACCGAAACGTGCTTTCATGACAATGCCGGGCCGGCCTGCCGGGACTTTGCGGACGAGATTCAGCGGATCGTGAGTCAGGTGACCGGCTTGTCGGATCTCGGGCTGAAGTCGACCCGCGCAACGCTTCTACAGCCGGACCGATTTGTCGAAGGCACGGCGGCCTGCCAGATCGGTATCAGTGCCCTGACCGACGCGGGCGAGGAACACCGCCTGACGCAGGAAAGCTATCTGGATGCTCTTGCAGCAGCGTTGGCGGACGGCGCCGAAGCCTTTTTGGACCGCATCAGCCGGCCGACATCGTCCGGCAAGGATAATGGTGCGGCGCGGCCGGGTGCGATCACATGCCCGCCGGCGCACAAGACACTTGATGGAGGCTTGCACGGTTTCGAGCGGCGCACGGTCTCCGTGTCGGCCGGCCGTCCGCCAAAACTCTGGAGGGAGCCCTTCGTCCAGGACAAGGATCGGATGTTTGCCGAATTGAAGGCAGCGGGTTTCGGCGACGCGGCGCGCTTTCTTCGTCAGTGCCGCGAGCAAAACGGCATGTCTGTGTCCCGCGCGGACGACCCGGTCGAAGGGTTGCCCGTCCGCTTTCTGCCTGCCGGCGGGAACAGGGGGCGGGCGGTCTGCAAGATCGTCGCGGCTGGGCGCGATCACAGGGGGCGCAGCGGAAGCTGGACCGGTACCGGTTTCCTGGTCGGGCCGAACCTGCTGCTCACCAGTCACCATGTCCTAAATTCGGCGGACGTTGCTGGCGAAGCGGAATGCCGTTTCGACTTCGAAGAGGACGCGTCCGGCGGGCTCGCTCCGGTGACATCCTACCGGCTCGATCCGGATCGGCTGTTTCTGACCAGCCCGGCCTGCAAGGGGTTGGACTACACCTTTGTTTGGATTCACGGCGACGCCCACAAACGCCATGGGACGATTCCCATGGAGCGCGCGGCTTTCACCGTCTGTCCCGGTGAACGGGCACATGTCATCCATCATCCGCAGGGTGGTGCGAAACGCGTATCGCTGGGCGACAACGAGATCGTCTCCAATCTGCCCGCGCTTGTGCACTACCTGTCGGACTCGGTGCGCGGCAGCACAGGCAGCCCTGTTTTCGACAATGACTGGCGTCTGATTGCCCTGCACCGTGCGGAACGCGAGAACCGCAAGGGGTTGACCGATACACTCGGCCGACAACCCGCCACGGTGATCGAGGCGACGAAGATCTCTGCGATCGCACACGATCTCGAGACCAAGCTGGGCGATCCTTTGCTTCGCGATGAGGCCGCAATCGTTCTGGACCGGATCGCGGGCGTCGATACCCTGACCGGGTATTTCGGAGCGCTTGGACGCTCGGCGCCATCGGATTCCCGCGGCATCGACAGGATCCGGAACATTTACAACGCAAGCGCATCGGACATCGATGTGGGGTTCCTGAACCTCGAGCGGTTCGATCGCAAGACCGCGAAGCGGCTGGACCAGGTCGCCGCCTATATCGCAGATCTGAACCTCGACATTTGGGTTCTTGGGCGCGCCTCGCAATTGGCCCCACGACGCATCGTGGAATGTCTCAAAGACCGATACGGCCAGGATTTTGCGATGGCGTTTTCCGATTCGGCGGCACCGTCGGATGCCCGATCCACGGCCGTCATCTGGAACAAGAACAGGGTGCGCGGCACGCGGC
>JANQQB010000038.1 GCA_028285165.1 Rhodobiaceae bacterium | reverse complement strand
TTTTTTGGGCGCTGCGGTTTTGGCGGCGCCGTTCGCTCTCTGCCGACCGCCGTTATGGGTCAGGATGAAGTCGGTAATGCGCGGCGCGATTTCCGTGCGGAAGCGCGATCCGTTGAACACGCCGTAATGGCCGACGCCCGGCTGCACGTAATGGGCGCGCTTGCTGTCCGCAAGGCTGCTGCACAAAGTGTGTGCCGCCTCGGTCTGACCGACGCCGGAAATGTCGTCCTTTTCCCCTTCGACAGTAAGGAGGGCGCATTTTGTGATCTTCGACGGCGTTACCGGCAGGCCGCGATGGGTCATCTCGCCTTTTGGCAGGGCGTGCCGCTGGAAGACCACATCGACGGTCTGAAGGTAGAATTCCGCCGTCAGGTCCATCACGGCGAGATATTCGTCATAGAATTCCCGGTGTTTCTCCGCCGAATCGCCGTCGCCGTCGACCAGATGCGAGAAATACTCGCGATGCGCCACCATGTGGCGGTCCAGGTTCATGCTCATGAAGCCGGACAATTGCAGGAAGCCGGGATAGACGTCGCGCATGAAGCCGGTCTGCGGATACGGGACCTTCATGATGACGTTGCGGCGGAACCACTCGATCGGTCGCGTTTCGGCGAGCTTGTTCACTTCGGTCGGGTTGATCCGAGTATCGATCGGTCCGCCCATCAGCGTCATGGACAATGGCGAATAGGGATCCTTGTCCTCTTCCATTCGGGCAACGGCGGCCAGCACCGGCACCGATGGCTGGCAGACCGCCATGATGTGCACGTCGCCGCCGAGAAAGCGCTGGATGGAGATGATGTAGTCCACATAGTCGTCGAGGTCGAAACGGCCTTCGTTCAGCGGCACGACGCGGGCGTCGACCCAATCGGTGATGTAGACGTCGTGGCGCGGCAGCATGGCTTCCACGGTACCGCGCAAGAGCGTGGCATAGTGCCCTGACATCGGCGCGACGATCAGGAGTTTCGGATCGTTGCGCCGGCGCGATGGCGGCAGCGCCCGTTCGAAATGCAGGAGATTGCAGAACGGCCGGCTCCAGACGACGCGTTCGTGGACCCGGACCTTTTCGCCGCCGCAGACGGTTTCCGGCAGGTCGAAAACGGGTTTGCCGTAGCGCCGCGTGGTGCGTTCGAACAATTCGCATCCTGCTGCCACGCTGCGTCCGTAGGTCGTGTGTGCGAGCGGGTTCAGCGGATTTTTGAAGTACAGTTTGGCGACATCGGCGGCTGCCCGCCAGGGACTCAACGCGGCGTGGGTCAGCTCATGCAGGTGATAATACATCCCGAACTCCTGTGCCTGCCGGACCGCACAAGGGTCGCAGGACTTGATTAACGAACTGGTGCAAGTGACCTCTGCCAAACCGGTCGGCTGCGCTCACCAGTCGTTTTGCACTGCAAAAGATAGGGTGTGCAAACTCTGCACTGCAAGAGAAAATGCGGGAAGTTCGACCATTGTCGACAGCATTAGACGCCGGTTATTGTAAATTTGAGACACCCATGTGGATCGCCGCGACGCTGCCGTTGCGGCATTATTTGGCCTGTCAATGCCGGAACTCGTCGAACTTGCAGGAAATAGCAATGCGGTCGGCGAACAATACTGCGAAGCACATATACTTTAGTCCAAGAGGACGATCGGCGTGCTTGTTATCGCGGTGCATTTCGGGCGCGCTGATCGTCATGCGCAAGATGTGCGGCCGCCTCGGATGAATGGAGAACGGCAAAGCGACCGGGTTTGACGCACCGGACGACCGCGCCTATCAGGAATTTATGGCTGTAAACGCGATCTCATGACTCTTGCCATCGCCCCGCAGACCGAGATCGGCCGCAAGGCCGTCCGGCTCGACACGCTGGTCCGCATTCGCTGGCTGGCCGTCGCCGGACAATCTGCGGCCGTGCTCGGTGTGCGTTTCGGTCTCGGTTTTGAGTTTCCCGCCAGCCTGTGTTTCCTGCTGATTGCCTGTTCCGCGCTGGTCAACGTGGTGCTGAAGGTCCGGTATCCCGGCAACATTCGTCTGACCGAAACCAGTGCCGTCTGGCTGCTCGGCTACGACATTGTGCAACTGACCGGTCTTTTGTTTCTGACCGGCGGACTGGGAAACCCGATTTCGTTTCTGCTTCTGGCACCCGTCATGGTGTCGGCGACGGTTCTGCCGCCGGGCAAGACGCTTGTGCTCGGCGGCGTGGCGGCGCTCGCGGCGACCGGATTGGCCATGTGGCATTGGCCCCTGCCCTGGCATGGTGAGACGCGGCCGGCCTTTCCGGTTCTTTATGTCGCCAGCGTCTGGGTCGCCCTGTTGCTCAGCCTGGCCTTCATGGGGGTCTATGCGTTCCGCGTCGCCGACGAGGCGCGCAAACTGGCCGATGCGCTTTTGGCGACCGAACTGGTGATGGCGCGCGAGCAGCACCTGAGTGCGCTCGACGGCCTGGCCGCTGCCGCGGCGCACGAGCTCGGTACGCCGCTTGCGACCATCGCGCTCGTGTCGAAGGAACTTGAACGCGAAGTGCCGCGTGAAAGCGAATGGTTCGAGGACATCCAGCTTCTGCGCAGCCAGTCCGAACGCTGCCGTTCTATTCTGGCGAAACTGCGATCCCTGTCAGGCGAGTCCGGGCATCCGTTTGCCCGCATGTCGATCCGCGAACTCATCGAGGAAGTGGTCGATCCGCACCGCGATCTCGGGGTAGCCATCGACGTGCGCCTGCCGGAAGGCAACGGCAAGGCGCCGGTCGGCGCCCGTTCTCCGACGGTGCTCTACGGTCTCGGCAACCTTCTGGAGAATGCGGTCGCGTTTGCCGACAGCCGGGTGGTGGTTGGCGCCGGCTGGACCGATGATCTCGTGACCGTCACGATCGATGACGATGGGCCGGGATTTGCACCCGATGTCATCGACCGCATCGGCGAGCCCTATGTGTCGACGCGGTTTCGCTCCGCCCGGCGGGAGGCCGGCGGGCGCGCCGACACGCGGGATCTGGCAGGCGTCACCGGCGGCCGGGGTGGACTGGGGCTCGGTGTTTTCATTGCAAAAACGCTGCTCGAACGGTCCGGTGCGGAACTTGAATTCGGCAACCGGCGCGGGCCCGATCATGGCGCCAGCGTGGTGATCTCGTGGAAGCGCTCCGATTTCGATCTGCCGAAACCGGAAGAAGAACCGGAAATCCCGGAACCCGCCGTGGACAGCGCATTTCCCATAATACGCTAACCAAATTCTCGCAGCGCACTATTTATATGACACGGGGGTGACGTCTAAAGGCATCCGCTTCGGTGTATGCTACGTAAGATAGTCAAACGAAAGCTCTGAACCAGTGGAAGCAAAGATGATGCTTGGGAGCAGTGAAATGACCAATGCCGTTTCGACGACGGCGGAAAACCTGGGGCCCCTCCTGATTGTAGACGACGACAAGGCGTTCCTCCTGCGCCTGGCGCGAGCCATGGAAAAACGCGGGTTTACGGTGGATACCGCTGAATCGATCCGCGATGCGCGCTCTAAGGTTGAAAAAGCGCCGCCGGCCTACGCAGTCGTCGACATGCGGCTGGAAGACGGTAACGGCCTGGATGTGGTGGAAATGCTGCGCAACCACCGTCCGGACGCAAAGGCGATTGTGCTGACCGGTTACGGCAACATCGCCACGGCGGTCACCGCGGTCAAGATCGGCGCGATCGACTACCTCGCGAAGCCGGCTGACGCGGATGATGTCTTCGATGCGTTGATGCGCGATCCGTCAGAAAAGGCGCCGCCGCCGGAAAATCCGATGTCGGCCGACCGGGTGCGGTGGGAGCATATCCAGCGCGTCTACGAATGGTGCGACCGCAATGTGTCGGAAACCGCGCGCAGGCTGAACATGCACCGGCGGACCTTGCAGCGCATCCTGGCCAAACGCGCGCCGCGCTGACGCCCGACGGTCAACTGACGCCTGACATACAGGCCGGATCGAGCGCATTGTGCAAACGATGGGCGGCATGCCGGGCAAGGCGCAATGTCAGCGCCTTCCGGCGCGCCGCCGGAAGCTTGGCGGTCGCTGCCTCGCGAACGATATCGGCCTCGAAACCGTCCGAGATGACGAGGCCGACGGCGTCGGGGAAGATGTCCATCGGGACGTCGGGCAACGTCGCAAAGAAGAACCGGTCGCAGAATTCCAGGTAATCCTGCCATTTTCCGTCGGCCCGGTAATCCTCGACCGAGGATTTGATCTCGACGATCCAGATCTCGCCGTCACGGCCGAGGCCGCACAGGTCGGCGCGCCGGTTGTTCGGCAGGGTCAGTTCGGGAATGCAGGCGAAGTCGAGCGACCTCAAAAGCCGGCCGAGGCCCCTGAAGACTTTCAGGGCCCGGTCAGACTGGCGTCCGTCAGGCGGCAGTGCGGGTGAAGTGTCGGCAAACATGATCGGCTGTCCGGATCGTTTGTTCTATCTTTGTTCAATTTGCCGGGTTTGACAACCCGGGCAAAAGCGGACCATGACGATGGCGTTTGCCGGCAAACACGACGCTGTAACGCCCTTGTGTACGGCGCTTGCCGCATTTCCATTTGTGAAATCTTGGTTTTTTCGCGAAAACGCCTAGGTCGCAGGATATCGAGCGTGTTCCGAGAGGCCCTCCACGCGTGCGACGCGAGTGGGCCTTTGATTTGGGCGAGCGGGACGGCCGGGGGTTGGTGTCGGCGGAATGGCCGGAGGCGAGGACGCGCACAGGCGTCCGCGCCGGATACTGAAGACGTCCGTTTTCCCAAACAGCCCGTGTCATGGGATCCGCGCGCGCCGGTCGCGGGCCGGCCGCGATGATCCAGGAAGGGAAATCTATGTCGTCTACCACCATGCCGAGGACACCGCGCGACGTCCGCCTGGATTTCTTTCGCGGCCTGGCGATGTTCATCATCTTCGTCGTGCACGTTAAGGGCTTCAATTTCTGGGCCCTCTATATTCCGGCTGCCTTCGGCCATTCGTCGGCCATCGAGATGTTCGTTTTTTGCTCCGGCTTCGCCAGCGCCATGGCGTTCGGGTCAGTGTTTGAGAAGCATGGATTCATGATCGGGTCGGCCCGGGTCGTGTTTCGCATGTGGCAGGTCTACTGGGCGCATATCGGGCTGTTCCTGACGATCGCCGTGCTGTGCGCGTTGGGCACGACGTACCTGAACACCGAAGACTACATCCAGCGTCTCAACCTGACCTATTTCTTTGAAAACCTCGATGTGGCGCTGCCCGCACTGATGACGCTGCGCTATGTGCCGAACCTGTTCGACATCCTGCCGATGTATATCGCGCTGCTGGCGGCGATCCCGTTTGTGGTGGCGGCTTATCGAGTGCATCCCTGGGCGGCGTTCGCCCTCGTGATTCTGATGCATGCCTCGGCCTGGATTTTCGACGTGAACTTTTCCGCGCATCCGCAGCCGCCGAACGACACTCCCATTTACTGGTTCTTCAATCCGTTCGGCTGGAGCCTGTGCTTTTTTGCCGGCTTCTTCTTCGGCCGCGGCTGGCTCAAGCCGCCGCGTCTGGGGGACTGGCGCCTCCTGTTGATCTGCGCCGTCATCGTGATCGTCTCGCTGCCTCTCAAGCAATGGTATTTTAACCGCATTTCGCCGGAAGAGATCCTGCTTCTCCAACCGTTCCTGTTCCTGTTCACACCTGAAGTCAAAGAGGTGCTGTTCCCGGATCGTTGGCGCAGCGACCACCACTGGCTGCGTCTCGTGCACTTCCTGGCGCTTGCCTATATCTGTCTGTCCTTCCTGGAGGGGCGCCGACACTGGCTGGAAAGCGTATTCGTGAAGCCGATCGTCAAGGTCGGTCAGCAGGCGCTTGCCACTTTCCTTCTGTCGCTTTCGCTCGGCTGGGCTGCCGGCATGCTGATGGACGTTCTGGCGGGTGGCCCGCGGGAGCCGCGCGATCCCTGGATGGTATCGGCGATCAACATCGCCTGTTTTGCGATCATGATCGCAACGGCGTACGTGGTCGGGTGGTTCAAGTCCCAGCCCTGGCGGCGTTCTTCGAAGCCGGCCGCCGCGGACAACCGGCCGGACCGGCCCGAGCAGCCGGCGCCGGCCCAGCCGGCAAAGGCGATGCCCCAGGCCGCGCCCGCCGAATAGGCGGGCGGTCGCGGTCCGTTACAAGTGAAAGAACGGCCGCAGGCGGATGCCGATGATGCTGCCGGGTATTGCAAACAACGCCCAGGCCCAGCCATGCAGGCTGGATGAGACGATACCGGAGAAATAGGCGCCGATATTGCAGCCGAACGCCAGCCGGGCGCCGTAGCCCATGGCCAGCCCGCCTATGACGGCGGCAACCAGCGGACGAAACGCCACCCGGCTTTGCGGCGCGTATTTGCCGGCAAGGCCGGCCGCGGCGAGCGCACCGATCATGATGCCGAAATTCATCACCGATGTGGTGTCGAGAAACAGGGAGCTTTCAAGCCGCGCTGTGCTGTTTTGCCAATAGGTCCAGTCGGTGATCGGATAGCCGGTCAGGTGCGCGGCTTGTGCACCCCAGAGCGCAAAGGCCGACGTGATGCCCCAGGGGCGCCCGGCAAGAATGAGGGTCAACACAGCCAGTCCGGCGATCGCCACCGCGCCCCACAGCTTCGGCCAGGGGCCGGTGAGCCAGTTGCCGGCCCCGCCGATCGCCTCCACCGTGCCGTGGCGGCGCCGTTCCAGCGCGAGACTGCCCCAGAAAATCGCGGCAAACACCGCCAGGTGCAGGGCCAGCGCCGGCACAGGCCCCCAGTTCCGGACCATGGAGAAAGTGCCGAGATTGCCCTGCGCCAGCCACCAGGGCAGGTGTGCCGTCGCAATCACCGAACCGGCGATGAAGGCGATGAGCGTTATGACCATCCGGGTGCTTCCGCCGCCGGCCGTGTAGAGGGTGCCGGAGGCACAGGCGCCGCCCAATTGCATGCCGATGCCGAACAGGAACGCCCCGACGGCCAGCGAAAAACCGATCGGCATGACAAAGCCGCCGATTCTTTGCCCGAAGAGTTCCCCCGCACCCAGAAGCGGAAAGGCGATCATGCAGGTGATCGCGAGAAGCACCATTTGCGCCCTCAGGCCGGCGCCCTTCCGGTCGGCGAGAAAATTCCGCCAGGCCGACGTAAAGCCGAAAGCGGCGTGATAGAGCGCGATGCCGAAGCCGCATCCGACAACCGCGAGCGCCGCCTTGCGCCAGCCCGACGCGTCGTATGCGCCGATCGCCAGCAGCAATGCGCCCGCCGCCGCGACAGCGATCACGGGCCATTGCGGGCCGCTCCGGATCGGGGCTGGGACTGCCAGAACGCTCGACATCAGGCGGCCTCGTGGTTTGGTGTGAGAGGGCAAGTTCCGGTATACGTCAGGACGGAGGGTTGGCGAAGTCGCGGTTTCGTGAGTCGGGCGTCGCTTGGGAGTCATGAGTCGGCCACGATCGCAATTGGCGCGCGACCCTGTGCTGTCCGTCACTTGAGCTTTTTTGCCTCGATTACCATTATCGTTCGTATTAAAGCCTCGAATTAACGGCTCACAAAGACTAAGTAAGAGGCGACAATGCTTTTTGCGTTCGTCCCTTGAACTGTGTTCCCTTTTGTGGAACTCATGAATTTTGTGATTTCCGGCATCTGTGAATACCGGATTCTACTTGATCGCGGGATGCGGGGTGATCGATGTCTTGGTACAGTAAAGTGGCCTGGTCCGAAGGGCTGTTTCTGCGCCAGCATCACTTTCAGCAGACCGATCGTTATGTAGAACATCTGTTGGACACGCGGGTTCGGCACATTTCTCCCTATCCATGGGGCTTCGCCGAACTGGAAATCGATCGCGACGTCACCGAACAGAACAAATTTGCCTTACGCCGCGCGACCGGCGTGCTGCAGGACGGTACCCCATTCGACATGCCGGGCACGTCTCCGCTGCCGCCGGCCATCGACGTCCCGGACGATGCCGACAAGCAGATTGTCTGGCTGACCATGCCGGTGATCTCCGTGAACAGCCGCGAAGTCGACATGGCCGAGGCGACCAGCGGCAGCCGCTACACGCTGGATCTGGAAACCGTCATCGATTCCACGTCCGCCATGCATTCCGAACAGCAGATCGAGGTGGCGCATCCGCGCATGACCTTCGAGATCCGCTCGACGCCGAAGCCCGGATCGCACAATCTGAAGGTCGCCCGCATCCTGGAAGTGCGCGACAAGACCATTGTCTTTGATGAAAAGTTCGCGCCGCCGAGCCTCTTGTGTCACGGCCATCCGGTCGTGTCGGGCTGGTTGGAACGGGTGATCGGCTGGGTCGATACCAAACTGGAACAACTGGCCCGCTACGCGGCGGATCCGAGCTCCGGCGGCGGCCTGCAGAGTTTCGACTATTTCATGTTGCAGATGCTGAACCGGGAAGTGAATGTCCTGAAGCACCTGCGCCGGTCGAAATATGTACATCCCGAACGCCTGTTCGAGGAATTGCTGCGCATGGCCGGCGAATTGGCGACGTTTTCGCCGTCGCGTCTGGCGGCTGACTATCCGGCTTACGACCACGACGAATTGAATACCGTGTTCGAACCGGTGCTGAACGACATCCAGCGCTTTCTCAGCCTCGACATCGGGCGCGCGGTGCGCCTGGAACTGGTCGAGCGTGCGCCGAACGCCTATCTGGCCGCCGTCACGGACCGGAATCTGTTCCGCACGTCGACGTTCGTGCTCGAAGTGGCGGCGCGCAAGCCGCTCACCGAAATCCAGCATCATTTTCCGGCCTTGTGTAAAGTCGGTCCGAATACCAAAATGAACGAAATCGTTCAGACGCACCTGCCGGGCATCGAGCTTGTGCACATGCCGACGCCGCCGCGGCAGATCCGGGCGATTTCGGACCACGTGTATTTCCGGCTGGAAAAGACATCGCCCCTCTGGCCGGAATTCAGCACGGCCAGCTCGATCGGCCTGCATTTTGCCGGTGACTGGCCCGAACTTGAGATGGATCTCTGGGCGATCGTGGAAGAGCAGCGATGAGCGGCAAGGACGATCCCTTTAACAGCGGCGGACGCACGGTAATCGTGCCGAATCCGGGCGGCGCCACCCCCGCGCCCCCGAATCCGCAGCAACCTGCGCAGCCGGCCTCTCCGCCGCCGCCGTCTCCACCGCCCTATAATCCGCCGCCGGCGCAACCGGCCCCACCGGCACCGCCGCAACAGCCGTTCTCTCCGCCGCCGCCCGCGCCGCCGCAGCCGCCGAACCCGCAACGGGTCGCGCCCGGCGCCGGCGCCCAGCCCAACCATCCGAGCGTCGGCGGCATGCCGCAACCGGCGCCCGACAGCTGGATGACCGGCGGTCCCGCTTCCGGGTCCTCCTTCTTCCCGGGTCAGCAACAGGCGCCGCAGCAGGCGCCGCAGGCCGAACAGAAGATCCCGCTCGAGGTCGCGCTCTCGGCACGCGACGGCATCGACATCGAATCCACCAATCCGATCACGGCGGCCGCCGGGCCGCTGCTCATCCTGCTCGGCCGGCTGCGCCTGATGATCGTCGACATGCACGCCATGCCGCTGATGGGCCATGTCGGCCAGTCGATCACCAATTTTGAACGCAGCCTGCTCGATCAGGGCATCGAGCCGGAACAGGTCCGGATTGCAAAATACGCCCTGTGCGCCACGGCCGACGACATTGTCCAGAATCTGCCCGGCCAGGACCGGCATGTCTGGATGCAATATTCGATGCTGGCGCAATTCTTCCAGGTGCGCACGTCCGGTGTCGGGTTTTTCGAGGAACTCAACAAGCTGCGTCAGAACCCGGCGCTCTATTACAATCTGCTTGAACTGATGCACGCCTGCCTCAGCCTCGGATTCGAGGGCCAGTATCGCGGTGCGCAGGGCGGCGATGTCGAACTGGCGCGCATCCGGCGCGACATCTACGAGACCCTGCGTCACATCAAGGCGCGCTCCGACGACGACATCTCGCCGCGCTGGCGCGGCCTCAGCCTGCGTGGCGCCAATCTGGAAAACCGGATCCCGATCTGGGCCGTGGCGAGCGTCGCGGTATGTGTTCTCGCCGGCCTGTTCATCCTGCTTCGGCTGCTCTTGTCGGGCGAAAGCGATGTGCTTGCGGCAACGATTGTCGGCCTGCACCCCGATACCCAGGTCACCATCGAACGCGCCGAATTCACGCCGCCCTATGAAGGGCCAGTGATTGGCGACACGTCGCAATTGGAGCGCATTCGCGCGGCACTGGAACCGCAGATTGCCGAGGGCACCGTCGCGGTCGAGCCGATCGGCGATCAGATCGTCATCCAGATGAGCAACCTCATCCTGTTTGCCACGGGTCAGGCTGTCGTCAAGAACGAGTTCAAGCCGGTCGCCCAGCGGGTGACGGAGGTTCTCGACAAGGAACCCGGACCGATCCTGGTCATCGGCCATACCGACAACGTCCCGCTGCGCTCGAAGCGCCGGTTTGCGTCGAATTACGAATTGTCGGTGGCCCGCGCCAAGGCGGTCGAAACCGTGATCGTGCCGCACCTGACCGATCCCTCGCGGGTCCAGGTGACCGGCAAGGGCGAGGACCAGCCGATCGCCGACAACAAGACCCGGGAAGGCCGCGCCAAGAACCGGCGCGTCGAGATCATGATTCCGAAGGAAGAGACCCTTTGATGCGGTTGAAAACGATCGTCGGAGGCCGAAGCTGACATGAAGCTCTGGATCGTTCGTATCCTGATCGTGCTTGGCGTGGTCGCGTTCAGCGTCGCGGTATGGTTCGCCGGCCCGTTGATCGGCTATGGCGAGACCCGCCCGCTGGACGGCGTGTTCACGCGCAGTCTGATCATCTTCCTTGCGTTTGCGATTCTGATCGGCTGCTACGGGTTTGTCTGGTACCGCAAGCGCAAGGCGGAAAAGGCGCTGGAAGAGGCGCTCAAGGAAACCGAGGAAACCGACGCGGAAGCCTCCATCCTGTCGGAAAAGATGGCCGATGCGCTGGAGACCCTGAAGCGGTCGAGCGGCAAGCGGACCTTTCTCTACGATCTTCCCTGGTACATGATCATCGGCCCGCCCGGGTCCGGCAAGACGACCGCGCTGGTCAATTCGGGACTGAAATTCCCGCTGCAGCAGGATGGCGGCCCGTCCTCGATTTCCGGCGTTGGCGGCACGCGCTATTGCGATTGGTGGTTCACCGAGGAAGCGGTTCTGATCGACACGGCCGGTCGCTACACGACCCAGGATTCTGACGCCGACGCGGACAAACGCAACTGGATCGGCTTTCTGAACCTGTTGAAGCGCAATCGTCCGAAACAGCCGATCAACGGTGTCATCATCGCGATCAGCCTGGAAGACCTGATGACGCTGAGCGAGCAGGAAGTGCGGGCGCATGCGCTCGCCATCCGCAAGCGTTTGTTGGAGGTTCACGAGGAACTGAAGGTCGATTTCCCGGTCTATGCCCTGTTCACCAAGGCCGACCTGATTTCCGGCTTCTCGGAATATTTCGGAAATTTCACCGAAAGCCGGCGCCGCAAGGTCTGGGGACATACGTTCCAGACCGAAGACCGCAAGCGCAACATGATCGCCAACCTTCCGGCGGAATACGATGCACTGGTCACCCGGCTGACGGAAGAGACACCGGACCGGCTGCATGAGGAGCCGGACCCGATTGCCCGGATCGGCATTTTCGGCTTCCCCGCCCAGGTCGCCAATCTGCGGGACATCGTCAACGGCTTCCTCAACACCGTCTTCGAAAAGACCCGCTATCACGCCAACGCGCATCTGCGCGGTTTCTACTTCTCGTCCGGCACCCAGGAAGGCACGCCGTTCGACCAATTGCTCGGTGTGATGGCGAAGAATTTCCGGGGCCAGTCGGCCGACGGCGCCTATGCCGGAGCCGGCCGGTCGTATTTTTTGCATGACCTCTTGCGCAGCGTGATCTTCGAGGAAGCCGGTTGGGTGTCGCGCGACATGTCCGCCGTGCGCCGTGCAATGATTCTGCGCTATGGGTCGTTCGCCGCAATCGGGCTGGCGACCTTCCTCGTCGGCGGCGGCTGGTTATGGAGTTATTTCAACAACAAGGCGCTGATCGACAACACCGAAAAGGCCGCCAGCGAATACCGCGTAATCGCCGCGCCGGTTCTGGAAACCGATGTCGTCAAGGATGCCGACTTCCATGTCGTGCTCGATCTGCTGCACAAGCTGCGCTACATGCCGACCGGCTATGCCAATCGGAACTACGTCGTGCCCATGGAAGAAGGGCTGGGCCTGTCCCAGCGCGAACGTCTGGTTTCCTCTTCCGTCACGTCCTATCGCGATGCGCTGGAGCGCATGTTCCGGTCGCGTCTGATCCTGCGTCTGGAACGCCAGATCCAGGAAAACATCAACGAGCCGATCTTCGTCTACGAAGCGATCAAGGTGTATCTGATGCTCGGCGGCAAGGCGCCGCGTGTCGACAAGGAACTGATCGTCGCCTGGATGACCCGCGACTGGGAGGACAACATCTATCCGGGAGCGGCCAATGCCAAGGGACGCCAGGACCTTGAACTGCACCTCAGGGCCATGCTCGATCTCGATATCGGCCGCCCGCCGACCTTTGAATTGAACGGACCGATGGTGGAATCGGCGCAGCAGACCCTCGCCCGCATGAACGTGGCGGACCGGGCCTATGCGCTGATCAAGTCCCAGGCGATTACGTCGGCAATCGAAGACTGGGTCGTCTCCGCCGTGGGCGGCCCGGACACCGCCCTTGTGTTCGAGACCGTCGACGGCAGCGATATCGAAGATCTGGCCGTCTCGGGATTCTACACCTATCGCGGCTTTCACGAATATTTCCTCGGCCAGCTCGCCGAGGTCGCCGACAAGCTGATCAACGAACAATGGGTGATGGGCGAGGCCGGCGAACAGAGCGCGGTGGAGGACCAGTTCAAGCGACTGGGCCCCGATCTCCTCGACCTCTACCGCAAGGATTTCATCGACGCGTGGGAGCAGGTGCTCTCTAACATCAGGCTGCGTTCCATGTCGGCGGACAAGCCGCAATACATCGTGTTGAGCGCGGCGTCCTCGGCCACGTCGCCGGTCCGCCAGATGTTTGAATCGATTGCCCGCGAGACCCGCCTGACCGAAGACCAGGAAGGCAATGAAGGTCTGATCGAATCGCTCGGATCGGGCGGCGGCGGTCTCGGCCAGGAACTGGCCGGCGATGTGGCGCGGATCGCGGCGCAACGCGCCGAGGCCCGGGCCGGCGGTCTTGCCCGGATCGGCATCAACCTTGCCTTGAGGAAATCCCAGCGCCGGGCCGGGTTCGGCAGTTCGGGAGGCGGTGGCGGCAGCAGCGGAAGACCGCGCATTCCCGGCGCCAACATCGAAGCCTTTTTCAAGCCGTATCACGTGTTGATCGACGGCGACCCGGGCCAGCGGCCGATCGATACGCTGATCCAGAACTTCAACGAGATCTATCAAAGCCTTGCCCTGATGGCGAGCAACCCGTCGCAGGCCCAGCAGGCGACCAACAAGCTCCAGGTCGAGGTCGTCAATCTGCGGGCCAACGCCTCCCGCCTGCCGAAGCCGCTGGCACGCATGGTGCAGGCCTCGGCGGAAGAATTCGACGGTGATGCCGCCGACACATCGATCGCGCAATTGAGCCAGGCCCTGAACGGCACGGTAACGCGCGCCTGCCAGCGGGTCGTGGCCAACCGCTACCCGTTCGCCAACAGCCGGCGTGACGTGCCGATCGGCGATTTTGCACGGATCTTCGCGCCCAACGGCGTGATCGACCGGTTCTTCGTCCAGAACCTGGCGCCGATGGCCGACATGAGCGGCGATGTCTGGAAATGGAAACAGGATACGCGCCTGGGTCGGGAATTGTCGAACACGACCTTGCGCGACTTCCAGCGGGCTGCGCAGATCCGCGAGGCGTTTTTCCCAAGCGGCGGCACGATGCCCTCGGTCCAGATCACGGTATTTCCCAAGACACTGAGCGGCGACGCCGACATGGCGCTTCTGGAAGTAAACGGCAACGTCCTCCAGGCCGAACATGCGACGTCCCGTCCGC
>JANQQB010000333.1 GCA_028285165.1 Rhodobiaceae bacterium | reverse complement strand
GCCATTGATTCACACGCCAAGCGCGGACGTCCGACGCTTGACGATATCGTCGCAACCATCGGACCGCTGAACGCACCGCCGGCGGCCAACGATCGCGGTGCCCCGGAACGCGGACGCCGCGAGCGCAAGCGGCGGCGGGCGGGCTAAGTCCGATCAGGCCGACCAGGATGGGCGGGACCGCAACCGGTCCGCCCACGCAGTGACGTGCGGCAGGTCCGCTGGGCATTGCGCGTCGACAAATTCGCTTACCTGGATCGCCGCCATGGCCGTGACGTCGGCCACCGAGAATTCGTCACCGGCCGCATAGGGCCGGCCATCGCTCATCTCGCCGTCCAGCCAGATCCATTTCTCTCTCGCGGTTTCGCGTTGCGCATCGGCGAAGGCCGGAACCTGACGCAGGCGCGTGCTGAAAAACGGAAACGTGTGCTGTGCGATCGCGCCGACCGTCATCAGCAACTCGAATTCGATTCGGCGGTTCCACATCTCGATCAAAGCCTTTTGTCGGGCACCGGCGCCGAACAATGGCGGATCGGGGTGGATCTCTTCGAAATACCGGCAAATCGCATTGCTTTCGGTGATCAGCGTTCCGTCGTCGAGTTCCAGAACGGGCACATGACCGAGTGAATTCCGCTTCAGGAATTCCGGCGTGCGGGTGGCTCCGCCTGACAGATCGACATCGACCCGGTCGGTATCCAGGCCCTTCTCAGCGAGGAAAATACGCACGCGCCGCGGGTTCGGGGCATCGGCATTGTACACTTTCATGGACGGTGTCTCCCTCTCGCCTTCCCCGGCATCGGTGTCGGTCGGATTCAGCAATTGCGGAACCCGTCATAGACTGTTAGAATACAGCATATGAATATATGATCAATAGGTGATATATATGCTGGACGCGACGTTTTCGGCGCTCTCCGACCCCACACGGCGCGGCATCCTTTCCATGCTGGCAGAGAAGGAATGTTCGGTCGGCGAGATCGTGGACCGCTTTTCCGTTACGCAATCGGCGATTTCCCGGCATCTGCAGGTGCTCGAACACGCCAATCTCGTGGCACGCCGGCGCGACGGGCAGCGCCGCATGTGTGCCCTGAAGACGGATCCGCTTGTCGAAATCGACGACTGGATGGCTTTCTACCGACGGTTCTGGTCCGACCGCCTGGACCGCCTCGAAGCGACACTGGCCGCGGGCGAGGACAGTGCATGAGCCTGATCGAACCGGATCTGCGGACGCTTGAGATCCGCCGGAGTTTCGCCGTCTCGGCGGCCCGGCTCTATGCAGCCTGGACGGACCCGGCGCAAATCGGCCTGTGGTGGGGACCGGACGGGTTCACCACACGGGTGCTCTCCCAGGACCTGAGGGTCGGCGGACGATTTGCGTTCGAAATGACCGGCCCGACCGGCGCTTCCAGCGTCCTTACCGGGATTTATCGCAGACTGGACCCGCCGACCGGCCTTGCGTTCGAGATTACCGACCATTGCACCGCAGGCGCCCCGCCCGAGGCAATGCAGGCCGGCCCGACCGTGGTGACCGTCACGTTCACCGAACGCGATGACGGCACCGAACTCCTGCTGCGGCATGTCCGGCTGGAGGCCGGTTACGCCGGGCTTGCCGATCCGGGCTGGTGCCAGTCGCTGGAAAAACTGGCGCGTTGCCTCGGCTGATTGCTTGGCATGCCTTCCTCAGGCGATATGCTCACGGGCAAACACGATGACGAAGGCCGATGCCATGGACCTGTCGGATCTGAAAAAATTCGAGGCGGTCGCCCGTCTCGGCAGCATGAACCGGGCTGCCGCCGCGTTGAACACCGTGCAGTCGAACATGACAGCGCGCATTCGCAAGCTGGAGGACGAACTGGGTGTGCCGCTGTTTGTGCGATCCGCCAAGGGCGTCGACCTGACGCCGGCCGGCGACCGGTTGCTGCCTTATGCGCAGCGCCTTGCCAATCTGTCGGAAGAGGCCGCGCGCGCCGTCCGCGATGACGGCATGCCGGGCGGACCGCTTGTGCTCGGCTCGCTGGAAACCACGGCGGCGCTTCGCCTGTCGCCGCTGATTGCCGGATTTGCCGATCGTCATCCGGATGTGGACCTGTCGCTGCAGACCGGCACGTCCTCTGAATTGGTCGAGAAGGTGCTGCAGAACGCGATCGAGGGCGCGTTCGTCTGCGGACCGGTCGATCATCCGAACCTTATCGAGGATGTGTTTTTCACCGAAGACCTGGTCCTGTTGACGCCGCCCGATCTGCAGAGCATCGAAGCGGCCTTTTCCTGCGACGAAACCCGGATCATCGTCTTGCGGCTCGGCTGTTCCTACCGCCTCATCCTAGAGGGCATGCTGGCCCGGCGCGGTATCGTCAACGTGCGTGCCATGGAATTCGGCACGCTGGAAACCATTGTCGCCTGCGTCGGCGCCGGTCTCGGCATAACGCTGCTGCCCAAGGCCATGATCGGACCGGTCTGGCAGGACGGTCGTGTCGCCCTCCATGCTTTGCCGCCCGCCGAAAGCCGCGTGAACACTGTCTTCATCCGGCGTCGCGACAGCCACCAATCCGCAAGCCTGGCTGCCTTTCTCGACCATGCCCGTCTTCCGGACGCTGATGCCGCCGAGTAGCTATCGCTTTCGGTGATAACCCTCTCGCCATAAACCGTTACCCGGGCGGACCAAGGACATGCGAAAACCCGACAACGCGTTACGGGACCCCGCATGCACGGCAATCCTCTGCTTCTCGCCTTAGGCGGCATGACGGCAATGGCCGCTGCCATGGGAATCGGGCGCTTCGTCTACACGCCCATCCTCCCGATCATGGCGATCGATCACGCCCTCAGCGTCGGCGCAACGGGATGGATCGCGTCGGCGAATTTTGCGGGATACCTCGCCGGAGCGCTTCTGGCCTCTTCCGGCCGACTGGCCGGCATGCCCCGGCAATGGCTGCTCTCGGCCCTTGCCGTGAATGCGATCGGCCTGGCGATGATGGCGCTGTCGACGTCGCTGGCGGCCTTTCTGGTCTGGCGGTTCATCGGCGGGATGGCGAGCGCCTTCATGCTGGTCTTTGCCTCCTCGCTCGTGCTGGAGCGTCTGTCCGCCGCGGGCCGGCCGCAGCTCTCGGCCCTGCATTTTTCCGGTGTCGGTGTCGGGATCGCAATCTCTGCGCTGGCGGTCGGATTTGCGGAGCACGCCGGCGGCACTTCCATCGAACAATGGGGCATCAGCGCGGTGCTTGCCGGAGCCGGACTGGTTGCCGTGTATTTCTTGATCCCCAACGCAGCGAAAGGGACCGCCGCGCCGTCAAAGGCAAACGGCGCGCCGCCCAGCCCGAACCCGGCCCTGAACCGCATGATCGCCGCCTATGGGCTGTTCGGTTTCGGTTACATCATCACTGCCACGTTCCTGGTTGCGATCGTGCGCGCCGACCCTGCCATGGCAGCCGTCGAATCCACCATCTGGCTTGTCTTCGGCCTTGTCGCAGCGCCGTCGGTTTTCGTGTGGACCCGGCTTTCCGACCGTCTCGGCGTTCCTGCAGCCTTCGCGCTTGCCGCTGCGGTTGAAGCTGTCGGTGTGGCGGCGACCGTCCTTTGGCCGACTTCTGCCGGTGCGCTGCTGGGCGCGGTGCTGCTCGGCGGCACGTTCATGGGACTGACGGCGCTCGGCCTTATCGCCGCGCGAACGCTCACAACGGGCAATCCCCGATCGAGCCTTGGCCTGATGACGGCGGCCTTCGGGCTCGGCCAGATCGTCGGGCCGGTCTTTGCCGGCCTCGTGCACGACCGCACCGCAAGCTTCACCCTGCCCTCGCTGGTCGCCGCCGGCGCACTTGTTTTGTCCGCGGCCCTTGCGCTATCCGTCCGTCGGCCCCACACTTGGGGGCGGCGGCCCGATCCGCCGCGCCCTGTTTCCTGCCGCCGGAGCACCTGCCCATGGCACTCGACACCCTTGCCCTGTGGATCATCGTCGGCATCGTGGCGGCGTATGTGATCGCCATGATGGTCGGTCTGTTTGCAATCTTTCCCTATGGCCTGATCGGATTGGCGGTGCTGGCCGTGGTTCTGTATTTCGTTGTGCGCGTGGTCCGCGACCGGCTGACGAATGCCGAAGACGATTATTACGAAAAAAACATCAAGCAGTGAGCCGATCCATGATCGTTGCAACGACAGAAACCATTGCCGGCCATGACATTATCGAAGTGCTCGGGCTGGCCCGCGGCAATGTGATCCGCGCCAAACATGTGGGCACGGACATCATCGCCGGATTGCGCAATCTGGTCGGCGGCGAAGTCTCCGAATACACCAAACTGATGGCCGAAGCGCGGGAACAGGCGCTCGACCGGATGGCGGCCGATGCCCGGGCCATGGGTGCGGACGCCATTGTCGGCATGCGCATCAGCACGGCCATGGTGATGCAGGGCTCGGCCGAAATCCTCGCCTACGGCACCGCCGTGCGCCTGGCACCAAGATCCTAAGAAAAAACGGGGCCCGAGCCGAAGCCCGAACCCCGCGCACGTAATTGAAATGGCTTGGGGGATCAAACGGACAGAGCCCGCCGATCCAAAAACCCAACCCGATCGGTGCGGACGGACTGGCATGAAATACGGGTCGAGAGGAGCAAGCGACCCGCATGGCATGCGCCGTTGCCGATTGCCTTACCTGCATGGAACTCAGGATTACTCTCTGACATTGTTATAAAGGCCATAGTCGTGCATGTTTTTGTTTGTATTGCGCGAGCTTTTCACTCGTCACTTTGGCCAAGCTAGACCATCGCAAACAAGCCCCCAACACCCAAACGGGTAATACCAACGGTGAAGACTTGGCCAAATTCACAAAATCCACAGAGATCCAGCCCGCGACCACAGTTATACCTTGATCACATACTTCAATTTTTTGGAATAGGTCTCTAGGAAATCGCAAATTGCGCTACGGCCGGCCATACCCGTTCCGGGTCCGACGCCGCAACAAAATGGCCGCCATCCGCGAATGTCACGAGTTGCACATCATCGTTGTGATGCACGGCGTCGCGAAGCTGTGTTGCCGGGGTAAGCGGGTCTCGCGCGCCGTGGATGATTACGGTCGGCACATGCAGGCGGCTTATTTCATCCTGCCATTGCTGCATGACGTAGACAAAATCCTCGGCCATGCCCGGGACCGACTTGCGGTAGAGTTCGGAGAACATGCGATAGGCCGCCTTTTCGCCATGCCGGCCGCACAGGACGTCGAGATCGGCTTGCGAAGCGCCGAAAAGCCGATCGAGGATTTCCCGGCACGTGTTCTCCTGCGCGTAGTGCTCCTTGTACTGCCAGGTGATCTGCCGGAACAGGTCGCGCCGCGTGCTGAGCCGGTTGAGGCTCTCGTAGAACTCTCCGGCGCGGTTGTCGCGCGACGGCGCTGTCTGCGTGAGATTGATCGACAGGAGAATGAGGCGGGCCACATGCTGCGGGAACCGGTTGGCGAAACCGATCGCCAGCACCGCGCCGAGCGAGTTTCCGAGAATCGTCGCCTGGCCGCCCAGACATTGTTCGATGAACAGGGCGATGTCCTCCATCGACCCCGCGACGAGGTCATCGTCGCTATAGAGCCCGTGCAGGTTCTCCACTTCCAGGTGTCCGCGGCGGAGCGGTACGATCAGGCGGAGACCGGCCTTTTCGAGATGGCGGCGACAGCCGAACAGCATGATCGGCCACATCATGCCGTGGATCATCAGGATCGGCTGGCCATCGGACGGTCCGCACTCCAGGAAACGCACAAGGCGACCATTGGCGAGCCGCTGCGTGGTCAGGCGGGCATTGTCGGCCAGGAACTCGGCGACAAAATCCTCCGCGATGCGGGCGTGCATGCCCTCCGCGTCGCTGACCGACAACAGGAAGATCATCTGGCCCAGCACCTTGCGCACCAGATCCGTCTGACCGGAACAGTGCAGCTTGAAACAGGCGCTCTTTAACTGTGCACGTTTGGTTTCCGTCGACAGGCCATCCCGTTCGGCCGCCTCACGTGGAGCATGGCCAGACACGATCTGGAATACCGTGCGGCCCTCGGACGGCGTAAGGCCGGCATCCGGATTCAACAGGGAGAGGATTTCGACGAACAGGCGTTCCGGGATGCACAAACCGCGCAGGATGGTTTCCGGCAGGCGGTCGCCGGAGCTCGGCGCGTGGGGAACGAACCACAGGATGCGATCCCCGTCTTCCGCCAGTTCGAGCGTCCCGACTTCTAGGTCGCCGGCGCCGGCCCGGTCCGCAAGACGCCGGATGTCTGGATCGTCGGCAGGACCGGCGGCGATGCGCGTCGACAGATCGGTCACGCTGGAAACGCCGCCGCGCAGATAGGTGCCATTCCGTTCGAAATCGGCCCATGCCAGATCCGGGACACGGTGTTTCGGCCAATCGCGGAAATGCCTGAACGCATCCTCGATCGCCTTGCGCGCCTTGCTCTCCGGCAACAGCGAAAAGGCGGCCTGTACGTTCGACGACAGGATTTTGTGTTCTTTCGGCGGCATGTGCAGACACCCCTCAGCCCAACGCCACTCATACGTACCTATGGCACACGACCCCGACTGCCATCCCCCAATTGGGTGTCGGGCTCGGTACCGGACAATCCAACACGATCGTCGACGGCGTGTCGAACGAATGCCACAAGGCTCGGCACCCTGAGCCAGTGCGCGGCGGCGGGGCCTATGGGTATGGGGAACAGCCATCGCACCTGCGATATTCCCGCGTTGATCTCAAGGGAGGCGATAGGCATACCGATCGCAGCTGGGGCCTGAGAACGAGGAGCGTTATCCGTGTCCCATGCCCGCTTTCTCTTGTTTTTTGTCCTGGCGGTGATGGCTTCGACACAGGCCGCGAGCGCAGAGCGTCGATGCGTCGTTGAAGCCATCAAGGGCCGGTCGGTCGAATACCGGTCCGGCAGCAAGTGGATCGACCTTAAAGCAGCCGCCTTGCCGCATGGCGCAACCCGGATCCGGACCGGGCCGCAGACCCGTCTCAAGATCACGTGCGACGATGCAATCGTGATTACGATCGGCCGCCGAACCGAGGTCGAATTGAGCCGGCTCGTCGGACGGTCCGGCAGCCGCGTCGATACGGTCCTGTCTCTGGACAACGGCATCCTCGGCGTGTCGGCCCCGCACCGTACGTGGCGCCATTTCAGGGTGCGCACGCCGCTGGCCATCGCCTCGGTCCGCTCGACGGACTGGATCGTCACCCAAACGGACGCCGCTACCGCCGTGTTCGTCGACCACGGTCGCGTTCAAGTCCTGGCCTTCGGCAATCACGAGACCCTGGAAGCCGGACAGGGCGCCGATATCCGCTCCAACGACACGGCCATAACAGCGGAAACCTGGGCCGCCGAGCGGGTATCGGACACCAAGGCCAGGCTGGGGTTTGCCTGGCAATGACACTATGTGGCGGAGCGCAGTCGCCCTTGTCTGCGGTCGGCCTCGGCGTGCCGTGTACGAATGTATTTCTGGATGAAGGACCCAATACGATATCGGACCCCGCCCGCGTCAGATCGAACGCGTGCCGGTAACAGATCGGCTGAATGCAGCCATATGAAACCGGATCTGAGGATCGCCATAGCGATAATCGCGCCCGACCGGACAGGCATTGCGAGCTGTGCAACCGCCCTCCAGGCAGGTCCGGCCGGCCGGTGCCTTCAAATGGCCGGCACAGGCCGGAACGTCGTATCCGGCCTTGGAGAACGCGCCGACCGGGCAGCCGGTGAGACAGGGACGATCCTGACAGGTTTCGCAAGGTGACGGCGCGGAGACCCGAGGCGGAATGTCCAGACGATCGGCAAAAACCAGGGCGGCGCGATAGGCATGCCAAAGGCCGTACTGCGGATGGATCAGCAATCCGAGCGGGCTTTCGGAGACCGGTTCGCAGCGCTTCGCCCATTGCTGAAAAGGCCAATAGGGTTTGTCGTTCGGATGAATGGCGATGGCGTTTTCGTCGCGCGCCAGCGGATCGACGATTGCGCGTGTCCAGTCGTCAAGCGGATTGGCGGTATCGGGCCGCGCGGACTGAAACGCGGTCCAGGCCGCTCCGCCGATCACTCCGACGAGCAGCACCGTTTGCGGCGAACCGCCGGGATGGTCGCGCGGCACGGTGTCGGTTTCGTCCGGATGGAATCCGCCCCGCAGGGCGAGCCCGTGGCGCGCGAGCCTGTCCGCGATACGGGTCGTATCGGCCACGCGATCAAGAGCCCCTTTTTCGGGAATCGGGGTCACGCAACCCGAAGGCTTCGCGCATGGCTGCAGCCCTCAGCTCGGCGCCGAGCGTGGCCGCGGACCGGTCCCGGTTCCTTCATGTGAACGCGTCCGGCATGGATTCCTTCTTCAGGCGGATGAACGTCATCAGAGCCTCGTCCAGGCCCGGATCGATCGGCGGCGCCACATAGTCGGCGAGGCGCTTCTGGAACAGGGCATTGGCGCGGCGGTCGGCGCTCATCGAGCCTTCCGCCTCCCATTGCTCAAAGGAATTGTTGTCGGCGATCTCGGAGCGGAAGAAGGCGGTCTCGAAATTCGCCTGGGTATGGGCACACCCAAGGAAATGGTTGCCGGGTCCGACTTCGCGCACCGCATCGAGCGCCTGGCCGTTCTCCGACAGGTCGATGCCGGCGGCGAATTTCTGCATCATCGCCAGTTGGTCCGCGTCCATGACGAACTTTTCGTAGCTCGCAACCAATCCGCCCTCCATCCAGCCGGCGCTGTGCAGTGCGAAATTCACGCCCGCCATCAATGTCGGCATCAGGGTATGGGCGCTTTCATAGGCGGCTTGCGAATCCGGCGCCTTCGATCCGCACAACGATCCGCCGGAGCGGAACGGGACGCCGAGGCGGCGCGCCAGTTGGGCCGCGCCGTACAGGACCAGCGCAGGTTCCGGAGTGCCGAAGGTCGGTGCGCCGGTCTGCATGGAAATCGAACTGGCAAACGTGCCGAACACGACCGGAGCGCCGGGCCGGCAGATTTGCGCAAATGCCATCCCGGCCATGGCTTCGGCAAGGACCTGCGCGAGCGTGCCGGCAACGGTGACGGGCGACATGGCGCCGGCAAGAATGAACGGCGAGACGATCGTCGCCTGACCGGCGCGGGCATAGACTTTCAGCGCGCCCAGCATGGTCTCGTCGAACACCATCGGGGAGTTTGCGTTGATCAGATTGATCAGCACGCAATTCTCATCGACGAATGTGTCGCCAAAGACGAGCTTGGCCATATCGACGGAATCCTGAGCCCGGTCCGGGTGAGTCACGGACCCCATGAACGGCATGTCGGAATAGCGGATATGGCTGTAAACCATATCGAGGTGGCGCTTGTTGACCGGGATATCCACGGGCTCGCACACCGTGCCGCCGGAATGATGCAGAGCCGGCGACATGTAGGCGAGTTTCACGAAGTTCCGGAAATCCTCAATGGTCGCATAACGGCGGCCCTTGTCATGGTCGCTGACAAAGGGCGGACCGTAGACCGGCGCGAACACCGTATTGCGTCCGCCGATTCGAACGGACCGCTCCGGGTTGCGGGCATGCTGGACAAATTCCGACGGTGCCGTCTTCAGGAGCGACCGGCACAGACCCTTCGGAAACCGGACACGTTCCTCGGTGACGTCGGCACCGGCATCGCGCCACATCTGCAATGCTTCCGGGTCATCGCGGAAATCGATGCCGATTTCCTGCAGGATCGTCTCGGCATTTTCCTCGATGATCGACAAGCCCTCTTCGTCGAGCACTTCATAGGGGGCGAGCGCCCGGGTGATCACGGGAAACTTCACAAAGCCGCCGGCTTGCCGGGTGGCCCGCCGTGCCGCCGCGCCGCCGCCGGCGCGGGCGCGTCTGCGCGCGGCTGGCGGTGCGTCGCCCTTTACTTCGATCTCGTCGGTCATAAGCACTGTACCTTACGTCGGTCTTCAGGGTCTCAGTGCCCGGATCGTGCTGCGGACCGGGCCCCTTGGGTCGCCTGGGCTGTTTTTGTCACCCTGCCGGGACGCGACAGGACTGTTTAGCTTGCCGTAGACGATACCCGTCGCAGCGGGCACGGCTTTGCCCGAAACGGCATGAAAAGACGGCAAATGACCAGCGCTAACGAATTTTTAGGATAAAGATATAAAGATATCTTGATATCAATGGAAATCCGAGCTAAATTCCATCGGAATCGGTGCGGCAAGTCGTAATTGCATCGGGCGACGTCGTTTCCAGGGAGCATATCCGGCCCCGGAGACTGACATAGTGTGCAACGAGGTCACACGGCCGTGTCTGGTGGACCGAAAACGCTATGGCGCACAAGACATTGTAAAGGATTTGCCGCATGTCCGATGAAGAAGATATCGACCTCTCCTCGCTCTCCGACGACGAACTCGTCGAGCAGATGCACGACGACCTGTATGACGGCCTGAAGGAAGAGATCGAAGAAGGCGTCAACATCCTTCTCGAACGCGGCTGGGAACCCTATCGCGTCCTGACCGAAGCGCTCGTCGAAGGCATGCGGATCGTCGGCGAGGATTTTCGCGACGGCATCCTGTTCGTGCCGGAAGTTCTGCTTTCGGCCAATGCCATGAAAGCCGGCATGTTCATCCTGCGGCCGCTTTTGGCCGAAACCGGCGCGCCGAAACTCGGCAAGATGGTGATCGGCACGGTCAAGGGCGACATCCACGATATCGGCAAGAACCTCGTCGGCATGATGATGGAAGGCGCCGGCTTCGAGGTGATCGACCTGGGCATCAACAACCCGGTCGAGAACTATCTGGAAGCGATCGAGGAACACGAGCCGGACATTGTCGGCATGTCGGCGCTGCTGACGACGACCATGCCGTACATGAAAGTGGTCATCGATACGATGAAGGAGAACGGCATCCGCGACGACCATGTGGTGCTCGTCGGCGGCGCGCCGCTCAACGAGGAATTCGGCATGGCAATCGGAGCCGATGCCTATTGTCGCGACGCCGCCGTCGCCGTGGAAACGGCGAAGGATTTCATGAAGCGTCGCCACAATCAGCGCGCGGTTGCCTGACCGGAACGGACCGGCGCTCCGCGGTTCGGCCCGGACGCCCTCCGTCGCTACCGAAGATGTGAACCCCGTTGCGCGGCGCCTATGAGGCGCCCAGGGAGTCTGCATGGCCGAGACCGGACAGCAGCGCGTGTGCCTGATCGCCTGCGGGGCGCTTGCGCGGGAGATCCTGGCCGTGATCGAGGCAAACGGCCTCGATCACGTCGAACTGCGCTGCCTTTCAGCCCTTCTGCACAATCGCCCCGAGCGCATTCCCGATGCGGTGCGTGAAGCCATTCACACGGCGCGGTCTGACGGCTTCGAACGGATCCTGATCGGATATGCGGATTGCGGAACCGGCGGCCAGCTCGATGAGTTGATCGAAGAAGAAGGCGTCGAGCGCATCGGGGGGCCGCACTGCTACGCGTTCTTCACGGGCACCGAGCGGTTCCTGAAGGAGCACGAGGACGTCTTTACGGCATTCTTCCTGACCGATTTCCTGGCCCGGCAATTCGACAGCATCATCTACGGCCCTCTGGGGCTGGACAAGCATCCCGAATTGCGGGACCTGTATTTCGGGAATTACGACCGGGTCATCTATCTGGCTCAGACCGAAGATCCCGAGCTTGACCGCAAGGCGCAAGAGGCCGCAGAAAAGCTCGGTCTCGCCTTCGAACGCCGATCGACCGGCTATGGCGAACTCGCCGATTTCGTGCTCGGCGCATGACCCCGATTTCGATGCGTGTTCCGAGGCCGGGCCGGCGGCGGGCCCACCGCGTCGCAGACACGTTCGTTTCGGTCGCATCGGGTCGCTCGGCGGACCCGCAGGCCTTGTAAATCCGACGCCCAAACGGAGCGAAATATGGCAACCAGAACCATCGTCTACTGGCGCGACATTCCCGCCCAGGTCATCGTCAAGGCCGGCCGCAAGAGCGTTGCAAAACGGGAACTGCCGAACCGGTTCATCGTCGCCATCGACCAGTGTGCCATGACCGTCGGCGCCAAGGACAGCGACGCCTATCTTGCGGAATGGCGGCGCGGCGACGCGGAACCGGTCGGCGACGATCTGGAACAGGAAGCGGATGCAGCGGTCGCGGCGCTCGACGAATCCTTTCCGACCGCAAGGCTGAAACAGCTCATCCAGTCACAGGGCTGGGACCGCTGAGCGGAGAGACTTCCCAAACCCAATCACCCTCCCCTTACCCTTCCGGCCGCCGGTGCGGCCCCCTAGATCGGAAACGACATGGCACGCACGATCCTCGCCTCCGCCACCAAGGAAATCGTCATGGGCTTCGACCAGCCCTTTTGCGTCATCGGCGAACGCATCAACCCGACGGGCCGCAAGAAGCTCGCCGCGGAAATGGTCGCCGGAGACTTTTCGACGGTCGAAAAGGACGCGCTCGAACAGGTGGCGGCCGGCGCCACAATGCTGGACGTGAACGCCGGCGTGCCGGCGCCGAACCCGAACGAGACCGAACCGCCGCTCCTGAAACAGACGATCGAACTGGTCCAGGGCCTCGTCGACCTGCCGCTCAGCATCGATTCCTCGGTGACCGAAGCGCTCAAGGTCGGATTGGAAGTCTGCAACGGTCGCCCGCTCGTCAATTCGGTGACCGGCGAAGAGGAAAAACTCGAGGCGATCCTGCCGCTGGTCGCAAAATACGACGTGCCGGTCGTCGCAATCTCGAATGACGAGACCGGCATTTCGGAAGATCCGGAAGTGCGGTTCGCCGTCGCCAAGAAGATCGTCGAACGGGCCGCCGATTACGGCATCAAGGCGCATGACATCGTGGTCGATCCGCTGGTCATGCCGATCGGCGCGATGGGCACGGCCGGGCTGCAGGTCTTTGCCCTCGTGCGCAAGCTGCGCGAGGAACTCGGTGTCAACACGACCTGCGGCGCGTCCAACGTGTCGTTCGGTCTGCCGCACCGGCACGGCATCAATGCCGCCTTCCTGCCGATGGCAATCGCGTCCGGCATGACCTCGGCGATCATGAACCCCTGCCGGCCGCAGGAGATCGAAGCTGTGCGGGCGGCCAACGTGCTGATGTCGACGGACCCGAACTGCGCGGCCTG
>JANQQB010000326.1 GCA_028285165.1 Rhodobiaceae bacterium | reverse complement strand
GCCGAAATTGTTGATCGTTGTGTTGCCGGCGCCGCCATCGACGGCCGTGCCGCCGAGTGACGACAGGGTCACTGTCCCGGAGGTGTTGAGCGTATTGGTGCCGCCGGCCGCCCCGACAAATGACACGCCAACCCCATCGGTCGTGCCGCCTTCGATGCTGCTATCGGATACGTTCACCGTGCTGGAACCCGGTGCCGACACAAATATCCCATCCGAGCTTGCCCCTCGTGCCGAGATATCGCCCGTCGATGTCACCGTTATGCTGCCGGTTCCGGACGTTCTGGCCTGGATACCCTCGGAATCGCTGCCCGTCGTGGTGATGGGTCCGTACGACCTTACAATCGTATCGCCGTTGCCAGCGATGTCGGCCTCGATGCCCTGAGACACGTTGCCCGTCGTTGAGATGGGCCCATTGGACGTGATGTTGAGCGTCCCGGCTCCTGCAATGGCCGCATCGATTCCCTCAGAGCTAAAGCCGGTTGTCGAAACGGGACCATTAGACGTGATGGTAATGGTGCCGATTTCTTCAACTTTCGCCTCGATCCCCTCAGAAGCAATCCCTTGCGTGGAAAGGGCCGCGTTCGTGGTGATCGTGATGCTGCCGCTGCCGTCGACTTCGGCCTGGATCGCTTCCGAACCGTTGGCCCCATTTGTGCTGATCGCCGCATTTGCCGTGATCGTAATGCTACCGGTAAGTCCCGGGTTGGCGACTTCCGTTCTGATCCCCTCGGAATCGGTCCCTTGCGTGGTGATGGTGCCAGAGGAATTGACGGTCACTATGCCGTTCCCGTCAACGTTGGCGTAGATGCCCCGAGAGTCATCTCCGCTCGTACCGATATTGCCGACGCTGGTAACGGTGACGTTCCCGTCTCCTCTCACTTCGGCGTATACACCGTTTGAAAAGGTCCCGGTGGTGTAAATCCCGCTGTTTGCCTGGATGGTCACGCTTCCATTTGTGTCGACCGCGGCATCGATGCCCTCATCGCCGGCATTGATTTGCGCGTTGGACACAACCGTGACGGTCCCGGTTTCCACGTCGGCATCAATGCCATCGGACCCGGATATGATCAGGGCATTCGATATAACAGTGACCGTGCCCGACGTTGTTCCGCCAACATTGGCGTCAATAGCGTTTCTGCCGGCAACCGGGGCATTGATTATCCCGTCGGATTGGATGAAGACGCTTCCATTCCCCGTCACGTTTCCATCGATCCCGTCAAAGTCAGAGTTGACGTTCGCGGTGGATCGAATGGTGATGGCGCCATTGCCGTTGACGTCCGCGTCGATGCTGTTTCCCGTGGTGGTAAGGCTGCCGGATGCGTCAATCGTGATGCTGCCGTCGTTCGCAACATCGGCCTGGATTCCTCGGACCGTGGTCCCTTGAGTGGTGATGGTGCCGGTTGAGGTAATGGTGATGTCACCATTGCCCCCCACCTGAACATCGATGGCTTCCGCGTTCGTCGTCGTGATGCCGAACAAGCCCGTATCAACCGTCAGTGCGGCGTTGCTGTTGCCCGCAGCGTCAAAGTCTATGCCCTGCGTACCCGCTGTCGGCATGACGGCCGTGGTCAGGTCTTGAATGGTCAGGTCTGTGAGTGGCGGGCCGTCGGCGTCGAGGCCAGCCGAAAGGTCGCCTTCGCAGACGGTAGCGCCGCCGGTGACCGTGCATTGTACCGGGATGGTGCCAGGCGGATTGAGCACGACCTGGGCGTGGGCTTCGTTCGGATCGGCGCCGGCCAGGATACCGAGTGACGCGGAGGCAATGACCGCGCCGCAGAAGGAAAGCCGTGTGCACGCAGCCCGCTTGTCATGACGGCGTTGCAGCGCTTTCTGCCGCCGCCGCGCCTTGCGATTCCCGATCAACCCTTCCGCCCCCGTCTCATCGTTTGGTCTTGGGTTTCGATGCCCAACAGAAAACCGACTTGATCCAATCGCTCTTGCGAACTTTAAGGCAATCGAATCGCAATCCTGATCATCTAAGGAGAGTCCAAATGCAAATTACAATCGCATATCAAAAAAGGCATATCACTACGAAGCGAATTTACGAATTTGTGCCAAAAGCATCACAGTTTTCAGCGACAATACGTTCGGCGTCGTGCCTTGCGTCATTCGAGTGAATTTTCGTCTTCCTCGGCAAGCTGCGATTGATAGGACAACCAACGTACCCTGAATGCCCGTAAAACGGCTTGCCGAGCTGGTCAGGTCAAAAAGCGATTGTCCCCTTCAAGCTGAGCCCATGCTGCTGGGTGTCGCTCGAAATCAGCCCTTCGTAGGACAGTCCCAGGGTAGATCCGTTGTCGAAGAAAGCGGTCGCGCCGGCCGCCACATCGGCAAACACGTCGTCGAAATCGGACGTGATCGAAAACGCGCTGGTGCCGGCCGGCGCGTTGACGAAGCTGGCCGTCAGGCTGTGATCGCTGTCGGTGTAGAAGCTGACACCGGCCCGCACGTAAGGACGGATCACTGATGTCTCGGAGAGGGCGAAGTCCCCACCGATCTCCAGCGCCGGCGTCACCGAGAAGAACGTCTCGTCGCTGCCGGCAATCGCCAGGTTCGCCGCGCCCGCTCCGGTTTCCGTCACTCCATCGCGGGATAGATAGGTCGCGGTCACGTCGACCAGCGGCTTGGCGAACCAGTCGCGGAACCGGAAGACATAGGCCGCCCGCGCCTGACCGGTCAGCGTCTTGATCGCGTAGTTCGATTCCGCCGTCGCATTGAACCCGCCCACGCCGCCAAAGCTGATCGGCCGCTGCGTATCATTGCCCGACACCCCGCCGCTGATCGCGGCGCCAAGCAGGAACGATCCGGCCTGATATTTGAGAGACAAGCCGCCCGAGAACCGGTTGCTGTCGGTCTCCGCGCCCGTATCCGTGTCGAGCGACGCCCGCTCATAACCGAGTGCAAAGCCGGCGAACCAGTTTGGCGCGACGGCCACCTGAGCGCCGGCCGCCAAACCGCCGCTGGTCTCGTCAAAGCCGATCGTGTTGGCATCGCTGTCGCGATCGAGGAACCGTCCCTGCGGCCGCGCCCAATAACATTCGCCTTCGCTGAGCGCGGTATGGTTTTGTCCCGCGAGCCGGCAGGAGAACAGGTTGTCGACAAAACCCTCGGATGCAAACAGCGTCGCCGTCCCAGTATTAAGCACGACTTCCGGCAGCATTTGATTGAGCGCGTTCCGGTAATCCCCGATCGTAAAGACGTTGTTGAGCAGTGGCAGGAGGACCGGATCCAGGGCGCGCGTGCCGGTATTCGCGGCGGCGTTCAGTCCGTTGGCCAGAGCCGTCTGGTTCGGATTGAGCCCGCCGGCGGAAAAGTCGATCGAATAGTTGAGCACCACGTCATTGGCATTCGGAAACGACAGCGACGCCTGCAGGGCCGGGCTCGCCAGCAGGCCAAGCCCGTTATTTATCGTACCGCCCGCCGCCGACAGGATGGTTATGGACTGATCCCCGAACGCCGGATTGATGACATGGGCTTGGACATTGCCGGCAAGCGCGGCCGTCTCCGTCACGGTGACAAGGTCGCCGGTCCCGGTCCCGGGATCGACATCGACCAGAAAGATCCCGCCGCCGTTCTGGACCAGCGTTCCGGTGATCGCCGTGGTCTGAACGGTGCCGGAGGCACCGGGGGACAGGGTGCCGGAATTCGAGAAGAGGTTCCCGGCACCGAGGTTGACGATGCCGCCGGCATTGAAGATCGCGCCGCCCCTGTTGTTGAACGCGTTGCTGCCGCCGCCGAGTTCGATGGCGCCGTTCGTGACGGTGTTCAGCGTACCGTAATTGATGATCGTCGTATTACCGGCGCCGCCGCTGATCGCGGTGCCGGCAAGCGACGAAAGGGTCACATCGCCGGACGTGTTCAGTGTATTTGTGCTTCCACCCGCGCCGGCGAAGGAAACCCCGACTCCGTTCCCGGAGCCGCCTTGGACCGTGCTGTTGACGACATTGACGGTGCTTGATCCCCGTGCCTCGACGATAATGCCGTCCGCGCTTGACCCTGGCGCGACTATATTTGCAGTGGCTGTTACCGTAATGGCGCCGGTTCCACCGTTGAACGCACGGATTCCGTCGGAATCGGAGCCCGCCGTCTTGATCGAGCCGTTCGTCGTGATGACCACGGTGCCGTCGCGACGGGCTAAGCCATAGACCCCGGAAGAAAAAGCACCTTGCGTGGAGATCGACCCCGTCGTGTTGATGGTGACAGTGCCGTCGTGATCGACTGTGCCCTGGACCGCGTGCGAGCTAGAACCTTGTGTCGTTACTTGGCCTTCGGCGGTAATGGAAACATCGCCATTTGAAACACCCCCAAAAATGACCTCGGTCTGGTCTCCTTGGGTACTGATCGGGCCGGTTGTATGGACGATGACCGACCCGGTTCCACGGACAACTCCCCTGATGCCCTCGCCGAGGTCGCCCGTGGTGTTGATTCCGGCAGTCGACCGGACCGTGACGAACCCGTTACCACGGACAATGGCTTCGATGCCGTCGCGGTGCGCGTTGATTTGCCCGGTGGACAAAATCGTAACGGATCCGTTGTTGTTGAGCCGTGCACTAATGCCGCGAAATCCTGAGGTAATCGTTCCATTCGATATAACCGAAGCAGTGCTATCTCCTTCAACTTCGACTTTGATCCCGTAAATCCCTGAATTTATGGAACCATCGGATTGGATGAATACATTGCTGTTTCCAGAAACAGCTCCGTAAATCCCCCTAGATCCGGAAATGATGGTTGCGGAAGACATGATTGTGACATCGCCATTGCCGTTGACGCCGGCATCTATGCCGTTCCGTGCGCTGGTTATGCGTCCTTGTGCCTGAACGAATACGTTACCGTCGTTTGTAACATCGGCTTCGATGCCGTGGCCGGACGCACCTTGTGTCGTGATGTCGCCGGTCGCGTTTATTGTGATGTTGCCGCTCCCGCCGACCAAAACGTCAATGCCGTTCGCGTCGGTTGTGCCGAGGCCGAAGGGCGGCGCGCTGAAAGTGAGCGTGGCATTGCCGTCACCGGCGATGTCAAAGTCGATGCCTTCAATGCCCGCTGCGGGCGCGATGAGCGATGTCAGGTTCTGAACGGTGAGATTTGTCAGCGGTGGGCCGTCGGCATCCAGACCGGCCGAAAGGTCACCTTCGCAGACGGCGGTGCCGCCGGTGACCGTGCATTGCGCCGGGATCGTGCCGGGCGGATTGAGCACGACCTGGGCTTGGGCGTGATCGAGATTGGCGGTGGCCAGGACGCCGATCGCGGCCGAGGCCAGAAGAGCTGTGGGCAGTGCAGACTGCTGGCGGCGGACCTGTCTGTCGCGCTTGCGTTCCAAGGCCTTGCGCCGCCGGCGTTCGTGGCGATTGAGAAAGGCCGTTTTTTTGATGTTTTCCATGGTCAGAACTGCCACGTCCCTTTCAGGCTAATGCCGTGCTGCTGGGTGTCGGAGGAGATCAGGCCTTCATAGGCGAGGCCGAGCGTCGAGCCGTTGTCGAAGAATGCCGTTGCGCCGGCCGCCACATCGGCGAACACGTCGTCGAAACTCGAATTGATCGAAAACGAGCTGGTGCCGGCCGGCGCGTTGAAGAAGCCAGCCGTCAGGCCGTGGTCGCTGTCGGTATAAAAGCTCACGCCGGCTCGGACATACGGCCGGATGACGGACGTTTCCGACAGCGCAAAGTCGCCGCCGATCTCCAGCGCCGGCGTGACGGAAAAGAATGTGTCGTCGCCGCCGGCAATCGCCAGGTTCGCGGCTCCCGCGCCGGTTTCCGTCACCCCGTCCCGCGACAGGTAGGTCGCCGTCACATCCACCAGCGGCTTGGCGAACCAGTCGCGGAACTTGAAGACATAGGCCGCACGCACTTGGCCGGTCAGCGTCTTGATCGCGTAGTTCGATTCCGCCGTGGCATTGAACCCACCCACGCCGCCGAAGCTGATCGGCCGTTGCGTGTCGTTGCCTGACACGCCGCCGCTGATCGCTGCTCCGAGCAGGAAGGATCCGGCCTGATATTTGAGAGACAAGCCGCCGGAGAACCGGTTGCTGTCGGTTTCTGCGCCGGTATCCGTATCGAGCGACGCCCGCTCATACCCCAATGCGAAGCCGGCGAACCAGTTCGGCGCGACGGCCACCTGAGCGCCGGCCGCCAAACCGCCGCTGGTCTCGTCAAAGCCGATCGTGTTGGCATCGCTGTTGCGATCGAGGAAGCGGCCCTGCGGCCGCGCCCAATAACATTCGCCTTCGCTGAGCGCGGTATGATTGTCGCCCGCCAGCCGGCACGAGAACAGGTTGTCGATAAACTCTTGCGACGAGAACAGCGTCGCCGTCTCGGTGTTGAGCATCACCTCGGGCAGCAGATGGTTCAGCGCGTTCCGGTAATCGCCGATGGTGAAGACGTTGTTCAACAGCGCCAGGAGAACCGGCTCGACGCCGCCCGAGCTGCCCGCCGCGACCGCGTTGAGGCTGTTGGCCAGGGCCGTCTGGTTCGGATTGATCCCGCCGACGGAAAAGTCGATGGAGGTGTTCAGCACCACGTCATTGGCGTTGGGAAACGACAGCGAGGCGCGCAGGGCCGGGCTCGTCGGTCCGAGGGCAAGCCCGCTATCTGTCGTGCCGCCGGCCGCCGACAGGATGGTCACGGATCGGTCGCCGAGTCCCGGATTGACCACTTCCGCCTGGACAATGCCGGCAAGGTTGGCCGTACCGGTGACGGTCACCAGATCGCCGGTGCCGGCGCTCAGATCGACGCTGGCCAGAAAGATCCCGCCGCCGGTCTGGACCAGATTACCGGTAATTGCCGTGGTCAGGATCGCGCCGGACGCGCCCGGGGACAGCGTGCCCGAATTCGAGAAGAGGTTCCCGGCACCGAGGTTCACGATCCCGCCGGAATTGAAGATCGCGCCGCCCCTATTGTTGAAGGCGTTGGTGCCGCCGCCGAGGTCGATGGCACCGTTGGTGACCGTGTTCAGAATGCCGGAATTGTTGATCGTCGTATCGCCGGCGCCGCCGCTGACGGCATGGCCGCCGAGCGACAGCAGCGTCACCGTGCCGGACGTGTTGAGCGTGTTGGTCGCTCCGGCCGCGCCGAGAAACGCGACACCGGCGCCGGTTCCCGACCCGCCCGTATTGGTGCCGCCGGTCAGCGTAACGGTACTGCTCGACCCGGGTGTAACACTTGTCTGAACGGCGTTCCGGTTCGCGGCTTGCGCAGTCACATTGCCGTTGGAGGTTATGCTGACGGTGCCGCTGTTATAGACCTGTCCGCTGATCCCGGCGCCTGTACCTGCGGTGATATCGCCATCAGACGTGATCGTGATGTTACCGCTGCCGCCTTTCGATCCGCCACTCGCCTCAATGCCGGAGGCACCGGCATTGATCGTGCCGTTTGAGATCAGTACAACCGTGCCGCTTCTATAGACTTGTCCCGTTATCCCGGTGCCGGTGCCCGCCGTGATGTCGCCATGAGACGTGATTGCGATGTCACCGCTGCCACTAAAACGGCTTTGACTCGCCTGAATGCCGTGGTGCGTCGCGGTTATGTCTCCGACCGTATCGATAACGACCGAACCGGTACCGGCGGCAACGCCAGCAATGCCGTAGAATCCGCTTACATTTCCGCGCGATGTAATGACGACGCCACCATTATAAAATGAACCGCCGGAAATACCGCTGTAGGGATTCGGGCCGACCCGTTCACTCGCGCGGACATCGCCGGTCGAGGAGATCACAACCGACCCCTCTAGAGCCACCCCCGCGATGCCGTGCCCGTCTCTTGAGGATACGGTTCCTGTGGTTGTAATCGTGGTGGTGCCCTTCCCGGTGATGGCAAGGACGCCATATCGGTTATTGACCGCGATGTTTCCATCGACCGTGACCGAAATGTTCCCGCTATCCTTTGCATAGGCCCGAACACCGTGCCCGCCGGCTGTGATGTCGCCGGTATGATTGACGGTAATGTTTCCGTTGACTGAAACGTCGGCATTGATCGCGTCACCCGTTGTCGTCCGAATGGTCCCGTTCGATGTGACACTGACATCGCCACTGCCGTTCAAGTCCGCATCAATCCCGTCTCCGGTCCCCGACGCGCTGATGCCGAAGGGTGCGAGGTCGGCATTGATCGTAATGTCGGATGTCGTTGTGAAACTGATCCCGTCGACGTCGGCCGCCGGGGCGATGGCCTGGGACAGGGAATTGACATTGAGCGTGTTGATCGCCGGCCCGGTTGCGGCAACCCCGGCAGACACATTGCCGGTACAGGTCACCGTCGCTCCAACCACCGCGCACGGGCCGGAAGAGGGCGGCACGAGGGTCTGCGCCAGCGCCGGATCGGGCGGCGCGAGGGCCAGCGCGCCGGCCGCCGTGGTTCCCAACAGGGCCGCTCGCCAAACAGGGCCGGCATGGCGTGTGCGGCCGTTGGATTAGATACCGAAGCGGAATTGTCCCTGATCGCCCTTGCGGGCGAGCGCCTTTGCCCGCCGCCGCGCCTTGCGATTGTCGTTCATGCCGTCTGCCCCCATCTCATCGATTGGTCTGAGTTCCTGTGGTCGCCAAAGCCCACCCCTCCAGCGTTTCGCTCAGAAGGCGACCGTGCTTTTCACGCTCAGTCCGTGTTGCCGGGTGTTCGAGGAAATCAGCTCCTGACAGGACGCCCCCAGCGTCGAGCCGCTCTCAATGAACGTCGGCGCCCCCGCCGCGACATCGGCAAATACGTGGTCGACGTCCGAGGCGAGCGAGATGGCGCTGATGCCAACCGGCGCGTTGATGAAGCTGGCTGTCAGGGCGTGATTGCCGTCGGTGTAAAAGCTCAAGCCACCCCGAGCGCAGGGCCGGATCGCGTCGTTGGATTTCGCCGTCCCGCTGAACCCGCTGAAACGGATCGCCCTTTCGGTGTCGTTGCCATTGAGGCCGCCGCTGATCGCCGCGCCGGCGACGGTCACGAGATCGCCTGTGCCGACGGACATACCGAGGCGAGGGACACCGATCGACGAAGGACTCGGCATCTCTCCGCGGTGATTGCGCGGCCGCTTTGTGCGGCGACGGGTCAAGGCATGGTCGCGGCGGCGGGGCTTGCGATCCAAGGGGCCGGTGTGCGGGTAGAAGTCGGTGGTCGCTTGGTTGTCCTCTGGCAATCGGATCTCAGAAGGCTGACTCATGATAGGAACACTGCCTGCGGAACGGAGTCGGGCCGGACTCCGGTCATTCTGGACTCCGGTGAGTCCGCCCAGGATATCGAGAACCCATCCGACGCTGTGACGGATGGCCGGTGGTTCAAGTCATTCGCGAAAAACGCGAATCACTCGTGACAATAAATGACATATCATTATTGTAGTATCAAGAAAATGCAATTTATGCCTCGCGGGGCCGGAGTGGGCAGGCCGCAAGGCAAGAAGATTGTTCGCTGTCGAAATCAGGGGACGATCCGAGAGGGTGGTGTCCGGTGCAGCACGGACCGGACGGGCGAATCAGAACGCAATCGTGCCTTTCAGGCTGAGCCCGTGTTGTTGGGTGTCGGAAGAGATCAGCCCTTCATAGGCGAGGCCGAGCGTCGACCCATTATCGAAGATGGCCGTCGCGCCGGCGGCCACATCGGCGAATACGTCGTCAAAGTCCGATGTGATCGAAAACGCGCCGGTGCCGGCGGGAGCATTGACGAAGCGCGCCGTCAGGCCGTGATCGCTGTCGGTATAAAAGCTCACGCCTGCGCGCACATAGGGTCGGATCACAGAGGTTTCCGATAGCGTGAAGTCGCCACCGATCTCGAGCGCCGGTGTCACCGAGAAAAACGTCTCGTCACTGCCCGAAAGCACAAGGTTGGCCGCCCCCGCCCCGGTCTCTGTCACACCGTCTCGGGACAGGTAGGTTGCGGTCACGTCCACCAGCGGCTTGGCGAACCAGTCGCGAAACTGGAACACATAGGCCGCGCGCGCCTGTCCGGTCAGCGTCTTGATCGCGTAGTTCGACTCCGCCGTCGCATTAAGCCCACCCAGGCCGCCGAAGCTGATCGGCCGCTGCGTGTCATTGCCCGACACCCCGCCGCTGATCGCCGCGCCAAGCAGGAACGACCCGGCCTGATACTTCAGCGACAGACCGCCAGAGAACCGGTTGCTGTCTGTCTCCGCGCCGGTATCCGTATCGAGCGACGCCCGCTCATACCCCAGCGCGAAACCGGCGAACCAGTTCGGCGCGACCGCTATCTGTGCACCGGCGGCCAATCCGCCTGACGTCTCGTCAAAGCCGATCGTATTGGCATCGCTGTCGCGATCGAGGAACCGGCCCTGCGGCCGCGCCCAATAACATTCGCCTTCGCTGAGGGCCGTATGGGTCTGGCCCGCCAGCCGACAGGAGAACAGGTTGTCGACGAAGTCTTCCGACGCAAACAGCGTTGCCGTCTCAGTGTTCAGCGCCACTTCGGGCAAGAGTTGGTTCAGCGCGTTGCGGTAGTCGCCGATGGTGAAGACAGTGTTCAACAGCGCCAGGAGAACCGGCTCGACGCCGCCCGAGCCGGCTGCCGCGATTGAGTTGAGGCTGTTGGCCAGCGCCGTCTGGTTCGGATTGAGCCCGCCGGCGGAAAAGTCGATGGAAGTGTTGAGCACCACGTCGTTGGCGTTCGGAAACGACAGCGAAGCCTGCAGGGCCGGGCTCGCCAGCAGCCCGAGCCCGTTATTCGTCGTGCCGCCGGCCGCCGACAGGATGGTCACCGACCGGTCGCCGAGGGTCGGATTGATGACATGCGCCTGGACATTGCCGGCGAGCGTGGCTGTCTCGGTCACAGCAACCAGATCGCCGGTCCCGGCCGACGGATCGACAGAAGCAAGAAAGATCCCGCCGCCGCCCTGGACCACGGTGCCGGTGATCGCCGTTGTCTGAACTGTGCCGGACGCGCCGGGGGACAAGATGCCGGAATTCGAGAAGAGGTTCCCGGCGCCAAGGTTCACGATCCCGCCGGCATTGAAGATCGCGCCGCCCCTGTTGTTGAAGGCGTTGGTGCCGCCACCGAGGTCGATGGTGCCGTTCGAGACCGTGTTCAACGAGCCGAAATTGTTGATGGTCGTATTGCCGGGACCGCCGCTGACCGCCGTGCCGGCAAGCGACGACAGGGTCACATCGCCGGACGTGTTGAGCGTATTTGTGCTTCCCCCCGCGCCGGCAAAGGAAACACCGACCCCGTCACCGGACCCGCCTTGGACCGTGTTGTTGGCAAGGTTGACGGTGCTTGATCCCGATGACGTCACGATAATGCCGTCCGCGCTTGCGCCTTGCGCGGAGACATCGGCCATGGATGTCACCGTGATGCCGCCGGTTCCATCGATGACCGCGCTGATTCCATTGGAATCGGGGCCGATCGTCGAGATCGGTGCGTTCGATGTGACAAGGATGGTCCCGTTTCCATCGATATCGGTGAAGATGCCGGCGGCGTCGTTCGCCGTTGTCGAGAGCGGGCCGTTCGCGGTTACGGTGATGGTCCCGCTTCCTTGAATGTCGAGTTCGATGGCCTCGGCATCGCCGCCCCCCGTTGAGACTGATCCATTCGTTGTGACGGTGATGTCCCCGTTGCCTTGAACGGTGGCATCAAAGCCATCCGCACCGTCGGCTTGCGTGGTGACGGAGTCGTTGGCTGCGACGGTAATGTTTCCGTTTCCGGCAACATCCAGGTCAAAACCCTCAGCACCATTGCCTTGTGTTGAGATCGGCCCGTTCGTCGTCACCGTGATGCTGCCGTTCCCATCGACATCCCCGGCGATTGCTTCCGCATCGTTTCCAATGGTGGAAACTGCGCCGGTCGTGGTGATGATCACATTGCCGTTTCGGACGACAGATGCATCGATCGCGTCTGCACCGAAGCTTCGTGTGGAGATCGGCCCTGTCGTGTTGATGGTGATCGTGCCGTCGCGGCCGACAAATCCGTAGATCGCTTCGGAATTGCCGCCTTGTGTCGTGATCTGGCCTTCGGCGGTGATTGAAACGTCGCCGTCTTGATTCACACGCGCGAAAATGCCCTCTGCGTCTGTTCCTTGGGTACTGATCGGGCCGGTTGTATGGACGATAACCGACCCGTCTCTACGGACATATCCGTTGATGCCTTCGGAGCCGCCACCCGTGGTGTTGATTCCGGCAGTCGACCGGACCGTGACGATCCCGTCGACACCGACGAAGGCGTCGATGCCGTCGTTGGCTGCGTTAATTTGCGCGCTCGACTGAATGTTGATGGTGCCATTGAATTCGACAAAAGCCTCGATCCCATCGGAGCCCGCATTGATCGGCGCAGTTGAGATGATGGTGATCGTTCCGTTGTCCAGATCGGAATTCAGCCCGTCAGATCCGCTTGTAACAAACCCGTTCGATATGATGGTCGCGGAGCCTGTTCCACCCACATCCGCGTCGACGCCGAACTGGTCAGCGTTGATTGTGCCATCGGTTTGGATGAACACGGTGCCGTCGCCTCGGACCTCGCCGTCAATGCCATCGAATCCCGAGGCGATGTTTGCGGTTGATCGGATCGTGACGCTGCCGTTTCCGTCGACCTGGCCATCGATCGGGTTCCTGGTGCTTGTGAGTTGCCCGGATGCGTCAATAGTGATGCCGCCATTGCCGGTTACGTTGGCCGAAATTGCATTACTCGATGCCCCGGTGCTTGCGATGTTGCCCATCGAGACAACACCGATGTCTCCGTTTCCGCCGACCAGGACATTGATGCCGTCACCGTTGGTCGTGGTGAGGCCGAAAAGCGTCGCGTCGAGATTGAGCGTGGCGTTGCCGTTGCCGGCAATGTCAAAGTCGATGCCATCAACGCCGGTTCCGGGCGCAATGAGGGATGTCAGGTTCTGAACGGTGAGATTTGTCAACGGCGGACCGTCGGCATCGAGACCGGCGGAGAGGTCGCCCTCGCAGACGGCGGTGCCGCCGGTGACCGTACATTGTGCCGGGATGATGCCCGGCGGATTGAGCACGACCTGCGCTTCGGCGTCTTTCAGATCGGCCGTGGCCAGGATGGCGATTGTCGCGGAGGCGAGAAGAGCGGAGTGCAACGCCGCATGCCGACGGGCCCGCTTGGCGCGCTGGCGCGCGAGCGCTTTCTGCCGGCGGCGGTTGTAGCGATTGAGACGGGCAGGGGGCTGGGTGTTGTCCATGATCAAAACCGCCAGGTCCCTTTTACGCTGAGTCCGTGTTGCTGGGTGTCGGAGGAAATCAGCCCCTCATAGGCGAGGCCGAGCGATGAGCCGTTGTCGAAGAAGGCCGTCGCGCCGGCGGCCACGTCGGCGAACACGTCGTCGAAACTCGAGTTGATCGAAAACGCGCTGGTGCCGGTCGGCGCGTTGACGAAGCTCGCCGTCAGGCCGTGATCGCTGTCGGTGTAAAAGCTCACACCGGCCCGCACGTACGGGCGGATGACCGACGTCTCGGAGAGGGCGAAGTCGCCGCCGATCTCGAGCGCCGGTGTCACCGAGAAGAACGTGTCGTCATGGCCGGCAAGCGCCAGGTTTGCGGCTCCTGCGCCGGTCTCTGTCACCCCATCGCGCGATAGATAGGTGGCCGTCACATCCACCAGCGGCTTGGCGAACCAATCGCGGAACTGGAAGACATAGGCCGCCCGTGCCTGACCCGTCAGCGTCTTGATCGCGTAGTTGGACTCCGCAGTTCCGCTGAAACCGCCGACGCCGCCGAAGCTGATGGGCCGCTGCGTATCGTTGCCGGACACGCCGCCGCTGATCGCCGCGCCAAGCAGGAATGATCCCGCCTGGTATTTCAGTGACAGACCGCCGGAGAACCGGTTGCTGTCCGTTTCCGCGCCGGTGTCGGTGTCCAGCGACGTCCGCTCATACCCCAGCGCGAAACCCGCAAACCAGTTCGGCGCGACGGCCACCTGAGCACCGGCCGCCAGCCCACCGCTGCTTTCGTCGAAGCCGATCGTGTTCGTATCGCTGTCGCGATCGAGAAACCGGCCCTGCGGTCGGGCCCAATAACATTCGCCTTCGCTGAGCGCCGTGTGGTTCTCTCCGGCCAAGCGACAAGAAAAGAGATTTTCAACGAATTCCTCGGACGAGAAAAGCGTCGCCGTCTCGGTGTTGAGCATCACCTCGGGCAGC
>JANQQB010000316.1 GCA_028285165.1 Rhodobiaceae bacterium | reverse complement strand
AGGTCGCCGGCTGCAACCACATCACCGCCTGTTCGCCGCCGCGGCCGGGCGTCGGGATCGCACCGGCGATCATCTATGCGGCCAAGATCTGCGGCGCCGATACGATCCTTGCCATGGGCGGCGTGCAGGGCGTGGCGGCGATGACCTTCGGGCTGTTCGGCCTGCCGAAGGCGAACATCCTCGTCGGCCCCGGCAACCAGTTCGTGGCGGAAGCGAAGCGCATGCTGTTCGGCCGGGTCGGCATCGACATGGTCGCAGGTCCGACCGACAGCCTGATCCTCGCCGACGGCGCGGCCGATCCGATGATCGTCGCCGCCGACCTCGTCGGGCAGGCCGAGCACGGCTACAATTCGCCGGTCTGGCTCGTCACCGACGACCGCCCGCTCGCCGAAGAGGTGATGCGCCTTGTGCCGGGCCTGATCGACGATCTGCCGGAATTGAACCGCGACAACGCCAAAGCCGCCTGGCGGGATTATGCGGAAGTCATCGTGTGCGGCGACCGGGAAGAAATGGCGGCGACCTCGGACGAATACGCGCCGGAACACCTCACCGTGCAGGCAGAAGACCTCGACTGGTGGCTCGACCGCCTGTCCTGCTACGGCTCGCTGTTCCTCGGCGAGGAAACCACGGTCGCCTTCGGCGACAAGGCGTCCGGCACCAACCACGTGCTGCCGACATCGGGCGCAGCGAGCTATACCGGTGGCCTCAGCGTGCACAAATACATGAAGATCGTCACCTGGCAGCGCTCGACGCGGGAAGGCGCAAAGCCGGTCGCGGAGGCAACGGCCCGGATCTCGCGTCTTGAAGGCATGGAGGGCCATGCCCGCACGGCCGACATCCGTTTGAGGAAATACTTCCCGGGACAGAATTTCGATCTGTCTGCAAGTGGCGACTAAAAGGAGATACCCGTGCCCCAGCACATCCTCATTCCCGTCGCCCTCGACCACGAAAACGTCGCGCCGCGCAAGATCGCCGTCGCACGCCGCCTGCTCGACGAGGGCGGCCGCATCACGCTTTTGACCGTCTTGGAGGACGTGCCCGGCTTTGTCGCGGAATTCGTCGACCTGAAACCGGTCAACCACCTGTCGCAGCGGATCAAGGAGAAGCTCGATGCCGTGGCGGACGGCGCGCCCGATATTGCGACCGACGTCATTACCGGCAAGTCGGGCATGAGCATTTCCAATTATGCGAAGGAGCACGCGGTCGACCTGATCGTCGTCGGCTCGCACAAGCCGGGCGCGCAGGATTATTTCCTGGGATCGACGGCTGCACGCGTGGCGCGTCGGGCGCCGTGTTCGGTTTATATTTTGCGGTAGGCTGGTTGCTGTCTCTCCATGGGGGCTCGTGGCGCGTGGTCGACAGCGCATTTTGCCGACGCACGCGTGGCGCCGTTCGCAAGCCTCAAAGAACAATAGTTATTGAGACAGCTCATCGCCCGGCATCCCCTGGGTCGCCCGGTCAAGCCGGGCGATGACGAATTTGGGGGGTGAGCAACGCGCCTAATCGGCACGCGGGAGACCTCCAAGAAACACTACCGGCCACCCCACCGCCGTCATCCGACGGCTTGTCCTGCGGATCCAGTAGGGCCGCTGCAGGCTGTGAGGAGGCGTGCGGATCTGGCAATCCGCTCGGGTCGGCGGAACAAACCCGACAGTCCCGGCTACCGGCCGCTCCTGGGTCGCCCGGTCAAGCCGGGCGAAGACGGAGGGGGATGGATAACGAGAGAGGCTAACTCAAGTTTAGAGCCGAAACAAAGCGACCGAACACAGACTACTTATAGCTCCACCCCAAAGTATCGTAGAGGTCATCCCAATCGGGATTGAACGATTCAATAGCCTCCAACTTCCAAGCTCGTGGCCATTTCTTCATTCGCTTTTCTCGCTGGATCGCCGCTGGCATCGTCTCGTAGGTCTCATACCAGACTAACTGCTTCACGGCGTAACGCCTTGTGAAACCTGGATACAGTCCAGTCCGGTGTTCGTAAGCACGCCTGCCAAGATCGTTGGTTACGCCGATGTAGAGCGTGCCATTGCGTTTGGAGGCCATCATGTAAACCCAACCGGTCATGCGTTGGTTCACTCAGTTTCTTGTTATGCGAGTATTTTGATATATTGCATTTTTTACGAGTATCGCCAATCGGTGGAGCTCTGGCAACTGAATCGCCCGGTCAAGTCGGGCGAGGACGGTGCTGGGGTGCCGGTTGCGTTCCGCTTGCGCCGTCTGTGATGCACTGAGCCAAGAGAAGCCACCCCGACCGTCATCCGACGGCTTGACCGGCGGATCCAGTATGGCGGGCGCAGGTGGTGGAGAGGAAGCCGATCCGGCGATCCGGTGTAGTCAACGAAGCCGACCAGACATACCGTTGGCGTAGCCGGCACCGCTGGATCGCCCGGTCAAGCCGGGCGAAGACGGTTTTGGGGGAGAGCAACGCGCCCAATCGGCATGCGGGAGCCCTCCATGAAATGCTACCGGACACCCCGCCTCAGTCATCCGATGGTTTGACCGGCGGATCCAGCCTGCCCCGTGCGCCGGCTGCCACCCCTGGATCGCCCGGTCGGGCCGGGCGAAGACGGTGAAGGGTGGTTGGGCGAGCTGATTTGGCAGGCGCCGGTCTCCGCCGAAGGAAGCGCTACCCCGTCCTCCAATCCGTCATCCGACGGCTTGACCGGCGGATCCAGTGGGACGGGCGCAAGGATTGAAGGGGCGACAACGCAGAGCGAAATCCTCGGCTTGGAAGTCAAGCCAATGCCTGTTTGCTTTGTTCGATGCGTTTACAACTGTGCCCAATGCCCTCAATGACGAGGAACGGTCTCCGCCAGTGAAACAAAAACCAACAAACTATTTCCCGTCACCGCTCCCGAACTTGTGAACGCTACGGTCACGGTCCGGACACAGCCTCGTGATTTCTGTTGTGTTGTAGCGCGGTGCGCTCGTCGATATGTCCGTCGCATCCGCTACCCCATCTTTTCGACGGCATACGAGGACACGAGACCATGCGCCCATCGACCCTTCGCCTGACGCTTGCTGCAGCGCTCTTTTCGACAATCGGATTCAGCCAGGCCCTTGCCGGCCCGCAATATGTGGATGAAACAGGCTTCGCCGTGTCCGGTTACGATCCGGTGGCGTTCTTCAGCCTGGACCAGGCGCCGGTGGGTCAACAGCAGCCGCGTGCCGTTCCGGGCAAAGCCTCCATCACCGCCGAATGGAACGGCGCCAAGTGGGCCTTCTCGAGCGAAGAAAACAAGGCCAAGTTCGTCGCCAATCCGGAAAAGTATGCGCCGGCCTATGACGGCCATTGCGCCTATGGCCTCGCCCAGGGCGGCAAGGTTCCGGCCAATCCGAATCTGTGGCGCATCGTCGACGGGAAGCTCTACCTGAACATCAACCCGCCGGTTGTCGGGTTCTGGGAAGCGGACATTGCCGGCTTCATCAAGACGGCCGACAAGAACTGGAGCGATGCCGAAACCAAGCCCGCGTCGCCGAAAAGCTGGACCGCGCTCGACAACAACAAAGGAACGTTTGACGTCGTCGGACCGGTGGAGAACTGAGCCAATCCCGGCAAGGGCAAGGCCCGCGCCTTGCCTTTGCCTGCCGGTTGACGCACATCGGATTGGTTGAGTTCATAGAGTACCGACCGCGATCCGGTCCCGCGTCACCGAACCGTCGGATTCATCCTTCATTCTGCTTTCACTCAACAGGGAGCCAACCCCATGTCGAAATCTTCCAAAACGTTCACCGCAGCATCCGTGGCCGGAGCCGTCGCGCTGGCCGTGACGGCGGCAAGCAGCTTCACGTCGCCAGCCAACGCCCAGGCCAAGGAAAAGTGCTACGGCATTTCGCTCGCCGGCCAGAACGATTGCGCCGCGGGCCCGGGCACGACCTGCGCCGGTACCTCGACCGTCGACTATCAGGGCAATGCATGGACGCTGGTTCCGGCCGGCACGTGCGAAAAGTTCGGTGTCGAAGAAGCCAATGCCGATTTCGAACTGCCGGGCGACCGCGTCGGTTCGCTTGAGCCGCTTGAGCGCGACCTGCCGGCCTAATCTGGATCCCGACCATCCGCGCGACCTGATCATGGTCGCGCGGGTGATCGCCTGAGCCCGCCTGCGATGCGGGACAAGAACCCGATCGAACCCATGGCACCGGATAGTCCCGCCGGCCGCATCGCTCCCGACATACCGGCCCGCGCCGGCGTCGGCCTGAAGGCCCAGCATTACCAGGACATCCTGGACGGACGTCCGGATATCGGATGGTTCGAGATCCACGCCGAAAACTACATGGGCGACGGCGGACCGCCGCACCATTATCTATCCCGCATCCGCGAACTCTACCCGCTTTCCCTGCACGGCGTCGGCCTGTCGATCGGCGCGGCCCGTCCGCTCGACCAGGAGCATCTGGCGCGGTTGAAAGCCGTCAACGATCGCTACGCGCCCGGCCTGTTTTCCGAACATCTCGCCTGGTCGACACACGACACATCCTATTTCCCGGACCTGCTTCCCGTGCCCTATACCGAGGAGACGCTCGAGCGCGTCGCCGACCACATCGATTGTGTCCAGGAGACGATGGGACGGACGATGCTTCTGGAAAATCCGTCAACCTACGTGGCGTTCGAGACCAGCACGATGTCGGAACTGGACTTTCTGACCGAGCTCACAACGCGCACCGGGTGCGGGCTGCTGCTCGACGTCAACAACGTCTTCGTGTCCGCCACCAATCAGGACTATTCGCCGGAAGCCTATATCGACGGTTTTCCGCTCGATGCGGTCGGTGAAATCCACCTGGCCGGTCATGCCGCCGATCGCGACGAAACCGGCGCGACCCTTCTGATCGACGCCCATGACCGGCAGGTCGCCGATCCGGTCTGGACGCTCTACGAGCGCGTGATTGCAAGCACCGGACCGGTCCCGACGCTGATCGAATGGGACGCGAACGTGCCGGACTGGACAACACTCCTGGCCGAGGCCAAGGCCGCCGAGGCCCTCTTGGCGAAGGTTCAATGTCCGCAAGCGGACCGGTCATCGGAGACGCCCCTTGCACACGCTGGCTGACTCACAGGCCGCCTTCGCGAGAGCGCTGACGGATCCGTCGGCGCCGGCGCCCGAGGACATTCGGCGCCCCGGTGGCGATGCCTCCGACACGCCACAGACAAAGCGCTTCGACGTTTATCGCAACAACGTCATCGTGACCGCCATGGACGCGCTCGGCGACACGTTCCCGGCCGTGCGCACGCTCGTCGGCGACGATTTCTTCCGCGCGACGGCCCGCGTCTTTTTCGAGCAGTCGCCCATGCATTCGCCGCTGCTGTTTCGGTATGGCGAAAGCTTCGGGGCGTTTCTCGACACGTTTCCGCCGGCCGGCAGCGTTCCCTATCTCGGCGATGTGGCGCGCCTGGAATTCGCGCGTCTGCAGGCCTATCACGCCGCGGATGCCGCACCGTTGTCGATTGCAGCACTCGGTGAAATCCCGCCGGAAACGGTGGCGGAGACGCGGCTGAAAACCCATCCGTCCGCTTCGCTGCTCAGATCCCGGTTTCCGATCGTTTCCCTGTGGGGTGCGAGTTCCGGTCTTATGTCATCCGACGACGTCGACATGAACCGCGCGGAGGACGCGCTGACCGTCCGGCCGGGCCTTGATGTCGACACACGCATCCTTCCGCCCGGCGGGGCAGCGTTCCTGGCTTCGCTGATGGAGGACCAAACCCTCGGCGAAGCAGCCGCGCGCGGAGCGGAATCAGACGCGGACTTCGATCTTTCCGCCCATCTTGCGGGTCTCTTTGAAACCGGGATATTTATCGAGGCGATAAACTCCCGGTCCGGTTGCCCGTCGCCCTGAGCCGTTCACACCACCGGGCTAGAGCATTGTGTGATTAGATTGACCCATTTGATGTGCCAGATCAGGTCGTTCGGCGAGGCAAACAGCGCAGCGCGATGTGGGACATCGGGCAAGCTGTTTAACGCTGCCGACGGCCTG
>JANQQB010000314.1 GCA_028285165.1 Rhodobiaceae bacterium | reverse complement strand
GCCGCTCACGCCGAGCGGCTCTATGATGTGCCGGTATCGCCCGAGGCGGTGGCCGTCGGTGGCGGCGCACAGGGCGCGCTGTTTGCGGCAATGCTCGCGATCGCGGCGCCGGGCGACGAGGTGATCATTCTGGAGCCCTATTATGCCAGCTATCCGGCCGTCGTTACCGGCTGCGGCGCCGTTCCGGTTTCTGTGCCGCTCGATCCGAAAACAGGATATGCGCTCGACATTGCCCGGATCGACGCCGCTGCCAGCGCGCGCACCGTCGCGGTGCTGATCAATTCACCGGGAAATCCGTCCGGTGCGGTGTTCGCCCAGGAGGATCTCGATGCGCTGGTGCGATGGTGTCGCGGGCGCGGCGTCTGGCTCTTGTCCGATGAAGTCTATTGGGCGCTGACGTTCGATACCGAGCATGCTTCGCCGTTTCGCTCGCCGGATGCCGGCAGCCATACGATCGTGATCAACAGCCTGTCGAAATCCCACGCCATGACCGGGTGGCGGCTGGGATGGAGCCTGGGTCCGCCGGACCTCGTATCGGCGATCGCGGATCTGTCGCAGGCCTTGCATTTCGGCATCTGCCAGTTCGTGCAGGAGGCTGCCATCACGGCTTTGGCCGACACCCAATCCGTGGCGCGCCATCGCACCCTGTTTCACCGCCGCCGCGACGTGCTGGTCGACGGCCTTTCCGCCAGTCCGCATCTCGTGGTGCCGCGCCCGGAAGGAGGCATGTTCGTGCTTGTCGATGTCTCCGCCACCGGCCTCGACGGCGCGGACTTTGCCGACAGGCTGCTCGACGCCGAGGGTGTGGCCGTCGTTCCGGGCTTCGGTTTCGGCCAATCGGTCGGGCACAGCGTGCGGATCGGCTTCCTGTGCGATGAGGACCGGCTCGCGGAGGCGGCCCGGCGCATTGTCCGGTTTGCGGACAGCCTTTCATGAGCCGGTCCGATCCGCTTGACCGGGCCTTTCGCATCCTCGACATCGTTGCATGCGCCGGCCGGGAAATGCCCTTGATCGACATCGTCGCGGCCTGCCGCCTGCCGCAATCGACCGTCTTTCGGCTGGCTGCCCATCTCGTCGACAGCGGTATGCTGGCCTTCGACGAGGATCGCAAGGTCTATGGCCCGGGACCGCGATGCCGGCGCCTCGGACTGTTTCTGCGCGGGCGCGGTACGTTGCGCGATATCGTTGATCCCGGATTGGCCGATGTGGCGGGTCGTTTCGAGGAGACGGCTTTCTGCGTCACCGCGGCCGCCGACGGAAACCGCCTGCTGCACCATGCCATACCGGAGGTCGGTGGTCGGGCCTTCGTGCATCCCGGCTTCGAATTCCCGGCGCATGCAACGGCTGCCGGCAAGGTGATCCGGGCGTTCTCCGGACCGTCGGTTCCGCCGGGCGGGGATCTTCCGAAGAAGTACCAGCCCGCGACCGTCACCGATCCGGATGCCCTTGAGGGCGTCTACGCCGCCATTCGTGACGCCGGATACGCGCTGAACGACAGCGAATACGATCCGGGCGTCTTTTCGATGGCGGCGCCGGTGCGCCTCGGCCCTGAAACCGTTGCCGCGCTCGGGGTGGTCGGGCCGCGCGACAGGATGCTCGGTGCCGGCGATGTGCATGAACGGGCCCACACGCTTGTCGCGGCCGCGGACGACCTGGCGGCCTTGCTTTGTTTGTAGGACACACGGCGCGTGGCTAATGCGCGCCCGCACAGAGCTGGGCGACTTGCCCGGTCCGGACAATGTCGCGCGCGGCATCGTAGGCCGGTCCGAAGGCCCGATCGGTGTTCATCCGCGCCACCTTGCTGCGCACCAGGGCGGCGACATCGCGCAGCGGTTCCGACAGGGCAAGACCGCGATGATCACATCCCTCGACCGCGGCCAGCAATTCAGTGGCAAGGATCGTATTCAGGGTCTCGACCATGGCCATCAGGCGCCGGGCGCCATGGGTCGCCATGGAGACGTGATCTTCGTAGTTCACGACCGTCGGGATGGAATCGACCGAGGCGGGGTGGGCCTTCAGGCGGTTCTCTGCGACCATGGCGGCTGCCGCGATCTGACCGCTCATGAAGCCGGAATTGACGCCGGGGTCGTCGGTCAGAAACGGCGGCAGGCCCGACAGGCTGGAATCGGTCAGCATCGCCAGACGGCGTTCCGACAGGGAGCCGAGTTCGCAGATCGCCATCGCCGTCATGTCGGCGGCAAAGGCGACCGGTTCGGCATGAAAGTTCCCGCCGGACAGGATCTCGCCGGTTTCGGGAAATACGATCGGGTTGTCGGTCACCGCATCGGCCTCCCGTTCCAGCGTCGCGTCGACCTGGTCGAGAAGGTCCAGGCAGGCGCCGACGACCTGCGGCTGGCAACGGATGCAATAGGGATCCTGGATCCGCCCCTCGGTGAGCGCCTTCGTTCGGAATTCACTGCCCGCTGTCAGGGCACGCAGGCGGCGGGCGACCTCGATCTGTCCGGGCTGGCGGCGCACGCGGTGCAGCCGCGCATCGAAGGGCTGGACGGAGCCGAGTACGGCCTCGGTGGTCAGGGCGCCAATGCCGATCATGGTGTCGAGCGCCTGGCGGGTCTCGATGGCCGCAGCGAGCGCCAGTCCCGCTGAGACCTGGGTGCCGTTCAGCATGGCCAGGCCTTCCTTGGGCTGGAGTTCCAATGGCTGGAGGCCGGCA
>JANQQB010000062.1 GCA_028285165.1 Rhodobiaceae bacterium | reverse complement strand
ATCCAGACCGTGGTTTCGATCTGGCGCTGGGCATCGATCGGCAGCGCTTCGCCGAGGATTTCGGCAAGCGACGTTTCGCCTGCTTTCGCGCCGCTCAGTTGTTTCGTGAGCCGCGTCTCCATGCGTGTGGAAATCAGCCGCAAGGCTGCCAGGATGATGTCCTGCTTGGTCTCGAAGTAATGCGCGATCATGCCGGTCGTGCACCCCGCCTCGCGGGCGATGCGCGACAGGGTCAGGCGGTCGAAACCGAACCGTGCGACCGCCTTGCAGGCGGCGAACGCGATCTCGTCGCGGCGGCGGGCGTGATCGACGACTTTCGGCATAAGGTGTGTGTCAGCGCCCGGTCCAGACCGGATCCCGCTTTTCAGCGAAGGCGCGCGCGCCTTCCTTCTGATCGTCCGAATGGTTGACCGCATAGACTGAATTGAGGGCGTCGTGAATCGCGAACGCTTCGTGCTCGCTGGCGGTTTCGGTGCGGCGCAGGATGTCCTTGATGGCGGGGTAGAGCAGCGGCGGTCCACCGGCGAGCAGGGCCGCGACCTCGCGCGCTTTCGCCATCACTTGATCGGCGGCGACGACGTGATTGACGAGCCCCCAATGCCGGGCTTCCTCGGTGTCCATCCATCGGCCGGTCATCAGGAACTCGACCGCGACATGATAGGGGATCCGCCGCCGCAGCTTGATCGATCCGGCATCCGGCAGAACGCCGACATGGATTTCCGGCAGCGCGAAGCGTGCGTGGTCCGCGGCAACGATGATGTCGCATCCGAGCATCAGTTCCATGCCGCCGCCGCAGGCAATGCCGTTGACCGCGGCGATGATCGGTTTGTTCAGATTGCGCGGATGGTTGAGACCGGCAAAGCCGCCCGGTCCCCAATCCTCATCCGCGTCCTCCTCCGTCGCGGCCGCTTTGAGGTCCCAGCCGGCGGAAAAGAACTTTTCGCCGCCGCCGGTCAGGATGGCGATCCTGAGATCCGGATCGTCGCGGAAGGATTCCCAGACCCGGTTCAGTTCCCGGCTCGTCGCCAGATCGATCGCATTGGCCTTCGGCCGGTCGAGCGTCACTTCCAGGATGGCGCCATCGCGCACGGTTTTTACGGCATCGGACATCAGGTTTCCTCCAACAGGGTCATGAGGCAGTCCGCGGCGACGACGCCGTGGCCTGCCGGCCGGACGATGAGCGGATTGATTTCAAGCGCCGCAAGCCGCGGCGCGAGCCTTTCAGCGAAGGCTGCGATTTGAATGATTGCCTCTACAAGCGCCTCGACATCGGCTTCCGGTCGCCCGCGAAATCCGTTCAGGAGCGGCCAGACTGTCAGACGTCGGAGAGCCTTGCGGATGGCGTCGGCGTCGACGGGAAACAGCAACAGTACGGGATCCCGCAACAACTCGGTCAGCGTGCCGCCCGAGGCGAGCGTCAGTGTCAGTCCGAATTGCCGGTCCTGTTCGACACCGACAAGGATTTCCGCCACGCCGTCGTCTATCATGCGTTCGACAAGAAGCCGATCGGCAAGCCGGCCGAGCCGCTCTGCCGCCGCGGCAAGCGCCGTTTCGTCCCGCAGGTCGAGCGCCACGCCGCCGGCTTCCGTCTTGTGCGCAAGTTCAGCCGAGGCGGTTTTCAGCACCAGCGGATAGGCCAGGTCCCGGGCGGTTTCGACGGCCGCATCGGGCAAACAGGTCCGGCTCTCGGGAACCGGAATGCCCGCATCGGCAAGCCGGCTCTTTCCCTCTGCCTCCGTCAGGGTTCGCCCGCCCGCCGCACCGGCGACGAGACGAACCGGATCGGCACGGCGCAGCGCGGCGCCGACGCGGCTTGCGGAATCCAGTGCAAACAGACCGTCCGGCAAGCCCTGGAGCGGCGTGACGCCGGCTTCCATGAGAAGGGCGCGGATGTGGTCCGGCGTCAGTTCCGGCAGGCTGGACAGCATGCAGGCCGTTTGCCCGGCCGCCTGAGCTTCGCGGACAAAAACCCTGATTGCGGCTTCGAACGCGGCCGGATCGCAATGCGCCGGATCGGGCGTATCGAGCACATAGACGACACAATCGTAGCCGGCCGTGCACAGCGCCTGGAACTGAAGCGCGAGCGCGTCGTGGTCGTGCCAGGAATAGGTGTTGGCATCGAAGGGATTGGCATAGACGAGCCGGTCGCCGTAGAGCGCGCGCAGCGCGGTCTTTGTGGAACCGGGCAGGGGTGCGAGGTCCAGACCGGTCCGTGCGGCGAGGTCGGACGTCATGGCCATATCGCCGCCCGAGGCGCCGAGCACCAGAACGCGATTTCCCGCAAGCGGCCCCGAAACATGCAGGACTTTCAGGGTCTCGCACAATTGCGCCAGGGTCTCGCACCGGGCCACGCCGAGCCGCTCGCACAGGGCGTCGAAGACGGCGTCGGACCCGGTCATCGACCCGGTATGGGTGAGCGCCGCCTGGCGCGCGGCCTCCGTCCGACCGGCCTTGATCAGGGCGATCGGCTTGCCGCGTTCCCGCAGGATTTCCAGCGTGCGCACGAACCGCTCCGGGTCCCGCACGCCTTCCAGATAAAGGCCGAGCGCGGTGATGCGCGGATCGTCGGCCATGTGCAGCATCAGGTCCTCGATGCTCACCATGGCCTGGTTGCCCGCCGATACCACGTAACCGAGCGGCAAGGCCCGCTGGTTATGGGACATCGTGATGGCGATGGTTCCGCTCTGACTGATGAAGCCGACACCGCGCGCGACCGAGGCCGGGGCGATCTCGTCGGGCCAGAGCGCGACCCGGTCGAAATAGTTGATGAAACCGTAGCAGTTCGGCCCCAGAAGCGGCATGTCGCCGGCCGAGTCCAGAAGCGTCTCCAGCAGGGACTGGCCTTCCGTCGACCCGGTCTCGTTGAAGCCGGCGGCAAAACACACCGCGCCCCCGGCGCCGGCCCGTTTCAGGTCGCCGGCAAGGGCGCTTGCCTTGTCCCGGGGCACCGCCAGAAACGTCGAATCGGGCGGCATCGGCAGGTCGGCCAGGCTGCGCGCAAATCCGGGGTCACCCTGATCCGCCCGCCGCGGATTGACCTGCCAGACCTCTCCGGCAAAGCCGAGCGCGCGACATTGCCGGGCCGCGATATCGGCCCATTGGCCGCCGACAAACGCAACCGATCGGGGAGAGAGCAGCCGGCCGAGATCCATGCGTACCTCAGCTCCGGGCCGGCTTGTCGGCCAGCCGTTTTTCGAACGCGTTCAGCGTCGCACCCGACGCCATATCGTGTTTGGCGAGCACCCGTTGCACGGCCACAAGGCACTCGTCCCGGATCGTTTCCAACTCGCGGATCGACCGTCCTTCGGCCTGGTGTTTCGTGCCTTCGACCATGCGGTCGATGAGATCGGGTGTGAGGGTCGGCGCCTTCAGGCGCGTCCATGGCCATTCGAGCGCCGGGCCGAACTGTTCCAGCATGTGCCGCATGCCGGCTTCGCCGCCGGCGATGTGAAACACCATGTTCGTGCCCATGATCGCCCAGCGCATGCCGGGGCCGTAGACGATGGACTGGTCCAGTTCGTCGGTGGTCGCCTCGCCCTCGGCGACCATGTGCAGGATTTCCCGCCAGATCGCTTCCTGCAGGCGGTCGGAAATGTGGCCCGGGATTTCCCGCTGCACGACCAGCGGATGCATGCCGAGATCGAGATAAAAGGACCGGGCCGCCTCGATCGTCTGCGCTGCGGTCTTGCGTCCGCCGACCAGTTCCACGAGCGGCAGGAGATAGACCGGATTGAAGGGGTGGCCGACCAGGAAGCGTTCCGGGGCGGCAACCGATTCCTGGATGTCGCTCGGCATGATGCCGGAGGTCGACGAGGCGATGATCACGTCGGCCGGGGCGATCGCGCTGATCTCGGCCAGCGCGCGGGATTTGATGTCGGGCCGTTCCGGCACGTTTTCCTGGATGAAATCCGCCGCTTCGGCCATGTCCCGCGGATCCGTCGTGAAGGTGAGGGATCCTGGTGCCGGCATGTCGAAACCGGCCGTCAGCGCCTTGAGTGCCGGTTGGGCGGTTTCGACGGCGCCGCGGATCCAGGTTTCCATGTTCGGATCGATGTCGGCGGCGATGACGTCGAAGCCGCAATGCAGCGCGCGGGCGGCCCAGCCACCGCCGATCACGCCGGTGCCCAGCAATCCGAGTGTCTTGACGTCCCGCATGGTAAGGGTCTCCCGGGTCAGGCGGTTTTGGAAACAAGGCTGAGGGCGCGCGAGACATGCCGGTCTTCCGGCAAGGGCGCATGGGCGGCCCGCATCGCATCGAGCGTTTGCCAAACAGGTTCGGGAAACGGCGCCGCACCGGGCCCGGCCGCCTGATCGACATGCAGCAGCATCGTGTCCTGGGTTGCGGCAAGCGTTCCGTCGGAGCGATGAAGGTACATCATGAGATGCAGGCGCTTGCGGTCGAGCCCGCGCACGCGCATGCGCACGGTCACGCGGTCGTCGCGTTTCACTTCGGCCAGGAAATGCACATGCAGTTCGAGCGTGTAGAGCGTGCACCCGGTCCGGGCCCGATAGGCCGCGTCAAGACCGATATCGTCCATCAGGTGATCGATCGCCGAACTGAACGGAATGCCGTAGTAGGCGTCGCGCAGATGCCCGTTATAGTCGATCCATTCCGGCTCGACATCGGTTTCCAGAAGAACGGGGAAGGACATGTGCGTCTCTCAGGCGCCGAGCGGTCTGAGCAGGCCGCGCGAAATGATGTGCCTCTGGATTTCGCTGGTGCCGTCCCAGATGCGCTCCACCCGTGCATCCCGCCAGATGCGTTCCAAAGGCAGGTCGGACATCAGACCCATGCCGCCGACCACCTGGATGCACTGATCGGAGATCCGGGCGAGCATTTCCGTGCAGTAGAGCTTTGCCATGGCACAGTCTTCGGCGGTGACATTGCCCTGATCCACTTTCCAGGCGGTCTCCATGAGGATCAGGTTGGCCAGTTTGATCTCGATCGCCATGTCGGCGAGCGGGAAGGAAACGCCCTGGAACTTGGCGATCTTCTGGCCGAACTGTTCCCGGTTCGCAGCCCAGTCGAGGGCGATGTCGAAGGCGCGTTCGGCGCGTGCCACGCAAGTTGCCGCGACCGTCAGCCGGGTCGGGCCGAGCCATTCGTTGACGATGCGAAATCCCTCGCCCTCGCCGCCGAGCATTTGCCAGCCGCCGACGCGCGCCCGGTCGAAGCGCAGGATGTTGTTGACGTAGCCGCGATGGGAGACGTTTTTATAGCCCGGCGCGACCTCGACGCCCGGTCCGTCCAGATCCACCAGGAACGCCGAGATCCGCTTCTTTGGCCCCTTGGCAGTCTGCTCTTCGCCGGTTGCCGCAAACAGCACGACAAAATCCGCGGTTTCGGCGTTTGAGATGAAGTGTTTGGTGCCGGAAATCAGCCAGTCCTCGCCGTCCGGTTCGGCGCGGGTGCGCATACCGCGCACGTCTGATCCGGCATCCGGTTCGGTCATGGCGATGCAGTCGCGCTTCATACCGGCGACCGCCGGTTTCAGGTAATGCTCGATCTGCGGCCCGGTGGCCGCGGCCAGGATGTTGAGCGGCCGGTGCACGCATTCCGCAAGCGCCAGCGAGGTGCGCCCCAATTCTTTTTCGACCAGCGTGACGTCCACTGACGAAAGCCCGCCGCCGCCGACATCGGCCGGCATGTTGCAGGCATGCAGGCCAAGGTCCAGGCTCTTTTGATGCAGGGACGCGGCAAGGTCGGCTGGCAGGTGGTCGGTGTCTTCAAGAACCTGTTCGTGCGGCATCATCTCGTTGGCAACGAAGCTGCGTACGGTGTCGACGAGAAGCGTCTGTTCTTCGCTCAGTCCGAAATTCATGAGGTCTGACCGGACGAGGGTCCGCTCCCTGTTGTCACCGATCAGTGCCGGTCGAATATTTTATTATAATCAATATAATAAAAAAGCTGATAGAGACGCAAGATAATCCGCGGCGCCTCAGCCAAAAAGTTCGCTGCGGCCCTTTCGGGTGCCAGGGAGTAGACCTTCAACCGGCTAGTACGGCGCCGGGCAGGCCTGGCGATCGGCGGCTTTCGGCCGCAATGGCCGCTCAGTCGGGATAGTCGACGGCAACGAGGTAGAGCCCGTCCGGCGGGGCAACGGGCCCGCATCGCGCCCGGTCCCGGGCGTCAAGCGCGTCCCGCAAATCCGCGGCCGACCACTTTTCCTCGCCGACCAGTTTGAGACTGCCGACGAAGGAGCGCACCTGATTGTGCAGAAAGGATCGGGCGGTGCAGGCGAGCGTGATGGCTTCGCCTGAGCGGGTGACGGCGATCCGGTCGACGGATTTGACCGGTGAGCGGGATTGGCAATGCGCCGACCGGAACGTCGAAAAATCGTGCCGGCCCACGAGAACCTGCGCTGCATCCTGCATGGCGTCGGCATCGAGCGGACGGGCCACCTGCCAGGCGCGGTACCGGTCGACGGTCAGCGGCGCACGGCGATTGATGATCCGGTATCGATAATGCCGTCGAAGCGCGGAAAACCGGGCTTCGAAATCGTCAGGGGCGATCTCCACGCCGATGATCGCGATGGCGTGCGGCCTCAGATGCGCGTTGACGGCGCCCCGCACCGTGCCGGTTTCCCAGGTGTCGGTAAGGTCGACATGCGCCACCTGTCCGAGCGCATGCACGCCCGCATCCGTCCGACCGGCCGCCTGCAGCGTTGCGGTTTCGCCGGAAAAGCCGGCAAGGGCCTCTTCGATCGCCTGCTGCACGGAAGGCTGTCCGGCTTGGCGTTGCCAGCCGGCATATTCGGTCCCGTCATATTCTATGGTGAGCTTGAAACGCGGCATGGTCGGATCCGGGTGGCAGGGTGGCGCCGGTCACGGCTGGTCCAGCCGCGTCTGTGCCGGTATTGCATGACCGCGCAGGAAGGCCGCCCGATCGAGGGCCTGCTTACCGGCGCGTTGCAGCAGGGTCGGGCGGATCGCACCGCTGCCGCAAGCAATCG
>JANQQB010000299.1 GCA_028285165.1 Rhodobiaceae bacterium | reverse complement strand
GTTCGTGGTCATTCCGTTTTCGGCATCGGATTTCTTCCTGAATTCCATCATGATCCCGTTCCTGGTGTTTGCACTCGCCGCGATCGGGCTCAACATCCTGACCGGGTTCTGCGGACAGATCTCGCTCGGGACCGGCGCCTTCATGGGGGTGGGCGCCTATGCATGCTACAAGCTGACGACCTATTTCCCGGATGTGAACATCATCATCCTAGTGTTCTGCTCCGGCTTCTTTTCCGCCGGGATCGGCATGATCTTCGGGCTGCCGAGCCTGCGCATCAAGGGCTTCTATCTCGTCGTCACCACGCTTGCCGCCCAGTTCTTCCTGGAATGGTGCTTCATCCGCATTGCCTGGCTCTACAATTACAACGAATCCGGGGCGATCGAGGTGCCGCAACGGCTCCTGTTCGATACGCCGATCACGGGTGCGGCCGCCGAGCCGGTGGTGCGCTACCTGATCGTGCTGTCGATCGTCGTGTTCATGGCGATCCTGGCGAGCAACGTGATCCGCGGCCGGATCGGGCGCGGATGGATGATGATACGCGACATGGACATTGCCGCAGAACTGATGGGCATCCGGCCGCTCTATGCAAAACTGTCCGCGTTTGCGTTCTCCTCGTTCTATTGCGGAGTGGCCGGCGCGCTGATGGTGTTCTTCTGGCTCGGCGCGGCCGAGGTGGAAAGCTTCGACATCAACCACTCGTTCCTGATCCTGTTCATGGTGATCATCGGCGGCCTCGGCAGCATTGCCGGCTCCTTCATGGGCGCTGCCTTCATCTGGATCCTGCCGGTTCTGTTGCGCGCGCTGCCGGGCTATTTCGGCATCGATGTCGGCGCTGCGACGGTCGAGCACATTAACTTTATGATCATCGGCGCCTTGATTGTGTTCTTCCTCATCGTGGAACCTGCGGGCCTTGCGCGATTGTGGTCGATCGCGCGCCAGAAACTTCGGGTCTGGCCGTTTCCGTACTGACGGTAGCGGCCGGATCGACACATGCCCGTGCAGGACGGTACGGGTCTTTAACGCCTGCCAGGCCACGAACCGGGCCTGGACACAAAACGGGGTTGGCGGTTCACGGGGTGCCGGCATTCGGCATCCGCAATTGGGAGGTTTGAATGACAATCAAGACCAAAGTGCTCGGGTCCTCTCTGGCACTGGCAATGGCCGTTACCGGTTTTGCGCCGATGGCGCAGGCCGAGGACGGATTGTACATCCCGCTGCTCAGCTATCGGACCGGTCCGTTCGCCGGTGGCGGGATTCCGATCGCCAACGGCATGAGCGACTATTTCGCCATGCTGAACGAACGCGACGGCGGGATCGGCGGCGTCAAACTCGTCGTCGAGGAATGCGAGACGGGCTACAACGCTCAAAAGGGCGTCGAGTGCTACGAAGCCACGAAGGCGAACGGTGCGCTGGTCTACAATCCGTATTCCACCGGCATCACGCTGCAGCTCATTCCAAAGGCGCCCGTCGACCAGATCCCGATCCTTGCCATGGGATACGGATTGTCGGCTTCGGCCGTCGGTGAGAAGTTCCCCTGGGGCTTCAACTACCCGACGACCTATTGGAGCCAGATGTCTTCGATACTGAAATACATCGCCGATCAGGAAGGCGGATTCGACAATCTGAAAGGCAAGAAGATCGGCTATGTCTACCTCGATGCCGGGTACGGCAAGGAGCCGATTCCGCTGCTTGAGCAATTGGCCGAAAAATACGGTTTCGAGACGCTGCTCGTGCCGGTCGGCGTGAAGGAAATGCAGAACCAATCCTCGCATTGGCTGACCATCCGCAAGGAACGGCCGGACTATGTGGTCATGTGGGGTTGGGGCGCCATGAACGCGACTGCCGTGCGTCAGGCCGCCAAGATCCGCTTCCCGCTCGACAAGTTCATCGGCAATTGGTGGGCCGGTGCGGATGCGGACCTGCGTCCGGTCGGCGAAACCGGCAAGGGCTATCTGGCTGCCAACTTCTCCGGCGTCGGACAGGACTACCCGGTTATCCAGGACATCATCAAACACGTCGTCGATCCCGGCAAGAGCAAGGTCGGCTCGAAAGACGATGTCGGCACCGTGCTCTACAATCGGGGTGTCGCCAACGCGGTGATCGTGGCCGAAGCGATCGCCACCGCACAGAAACTGTCCGGCAAGGCACAGATCACCGGCGTGGAAATGCGGGACGGTCTGGAAAACCTCAAACTCGACGCGGCACGGCTCGCAGAACTCGGCCTGGAAGGCTTCATGGCTCCGATCATCGGAAGCTGCGAAGACCATGCCGGCAGCGGTCCGGTCTTCATCCAGCAATGGGACGGTTCGAAATGGAACAAGGTGACCGAACCGATCGAGCCGATGGCGGATATCGTTCGGCCGCTGCTTGAGGAAGCCGCGCAGAACTATGTCTCCGACAAGCCGGACTGGAAGACCCAGTCCTGCTCGTAATCCCGACTCTCCGCCTGCCGTTCCGGCAGGCGGTTCGATCCCGATACGGTTCGCGGACTGCCCCTGGGCAGCCCGCGAGCCCGGCCTTCAACGCATAACGGGTTAAGAAGTCGCAGATGGAACAGAGCGTCACCACCGAGCCGGTTCTCTCGGTCAACAACATCGAAGTCATCTACGATCACGTCATCCTGGTGCTGAAGGGCGTGTCCCTGTCGGTCCCGGAAGGCGGCATCGTCGCGCTCTTGGGCGCAAACGGCGCCGGTAAGACGACGACGCTGAAAGCCGTTTCGAACCTGCTGGGTGCAGAACGCGGCGAGGTCACCAAGGGCAACATCATCTTCCGGAGCGACGAGGTTCAGGATCTGACGCCGAACGAACTGGTCCGGCGCGGCTGCATCCAGGTGATGGAGGGCCGGCACTGTTTCGGTCACCTGACGATCGAGGAAAACCTTCTGACCGGTGCCTATACACGGCGCGACGGCTCGCGGGCGATCAAATCCGACCTCGAGATGGTCTATACCTATTTCCCCCGGCTGAAGGATCGCCGGACGAGCCAGGCCGGATACACGTCCGGCGGCGAACAGCAGATGTGTGCGATCGGCCGGGCCCTGATGTCGAAACCGACCATGATCCTGCTGGACGAACCCTCCATGGGGTTGGCACCGCAATTGGTCGAAGAGATCTTCGAGATCGTCAAGAAGCTCAACGACCAGGAAGGCGTGTCGTTCCTTCTGGCCGAACAGAACACCAATATCGCCCTCAAATACGCGACCTACGGATACATTCTCGAAAGCGGCCGGATCGTGCTCGACGGTGATGCGGCATCGCTGCGGGAAAATGAAGACGTCAAGGAATTCTATCTGGGCATCGGCGGGGACGAACGCCGGTCGTTCCGCAACGTGAAACATTACAAGCGGCGCAAACGCTGGCTGGCCTGACAGCGCGCCGCTTGCGGACATCGCCGGTCACGCGCCACGGCAAGGCCGGCAGATGCGTGTCCGCTGGAAAAGTGCCACGGCCACGGCGTCGACGCCCGTGCGCTATCGGCTTACCGACCGGGCCCGTTCCGAGGCTCCCATCCTGCATACCGAACCGGATTCTTGCGCCATGACAGACTTTTACGATCATCTGGAAACACGCGATCCGGAAGCCCGGGAGCGCGAGATCTTTGCCAATCTCGCGCACACTTTGCGCACCGTTCTCGGCCAGTCCGACGGCTGGACAGACTGGCTTGGCGATATCGAACCGGACGCTATCCGCGACCGCGCCGGCCTTGCCGGCATTCCGGTCTTGCGCAAGCCCGACCTGATGGAACGCCAGTCGGCGGCGGCACCGTTTGGCGGCTTCGTGGTCGGCGAGCCAGGCCAGTATTCCCGCGTGTTCATGTCACCCGGGCCGGTCTGGGAACCGCAAGGCGCCGGTCTCGACCCCTGGGGCGGCGCGCGGGCGCTTTACGCGGCCGGATTCCGCAAGGGCGATATGGTCCACAATTCGCTGTCCTATCATTTGACGCCCGGCGGTTTCATACTCGATGAATCGGCACGTGCACTCGGGTGCGCCGTCTTTCCGGCCGGCATCGGCAATACGGAGATGCAGGTTGCGGCGATCGAGGCACTGCGCCCGTCCGGGTTCACGGGGACGCCGGATTATCTGAAGGTGCTGCTCGACCATGCGGCCGAAAACAATCGGGATGCCTCGTCCATACGTCATGCGCTGGTCTCCGGCGGCGCGCTTTTCCCGTCGTTGCGCAAGGAATATGCAGACCGCGGCGTGACCGTTTTCCAATGTTACGCAACAGCCGATCTCGGCGTGATCGCATACGAATCCGATGCCATGGACGGCCTTATCGTGAACGAGCGCCTGCTTGTCGAAATCGTACGCCCCGGGACGGGTGAACCGGTGCCGGTGGGTGACGTCGGTGAAATCGTCGTAACGTCGCTTAATCCGGTTTACCCGCTGATCCGCTTCGGAACCGGAGATCTTTCGGCCTTCATGGACAGTCCAAGCCCCTGCGGGCGGACAAATCTGCGCATCCTGGGCTGGATGGGGCGCGCCGATCAACGCACCAAGGTCAAAGGCATGTTCATCGATCCGAAGCAGATCGACACGGTGCTGAAGCGCTTGCCGGACGCGGTCAAGGCACGTCTGGTGGTCGACCGCGTCGATGAGCAGGACCGCATGGTTCTGAAACTTGAAGCTGGCAACGGCGATCCCGGCCTTGCGGGTTCCGCCGAGGCGGCGCTGAAAGACGTCACCACTCTGTCCGGCAGCGTGGAGATCGTAGCTATCGGTTCGCTGCCCAATGACGGCAAGGTCATTGCGGACGAGCGGTCTTACGATTGACACTCACCATGCATCCGGGACGCCGCTTCGGTTGTTCAAGCGATAGCCGTCGGTGGGGACCAATTGCATTGCATCACGATCGCCGAATCGCGATTCCTTGACAAAAGGTGCCCCGGTATTTTTATCAGGTTCTGCATGGCAGCCATGCACGTCCGGCGATGGTTTTCTTGAGCAGCCGCCGTTATGCGGGTAGGCCCTCCCGCAGAAAATGTACAATAGCCGAATACGGGCAGATGTCCGGCACTGCCGTGACTATCCTCTTCGAATATGATGTTATTTACAGACACGTTTGGCTAACGTCCCTCCCGTTGCGGCGGGATGACGGACCTTTGGCGGAAGGCGCTAATCCCGAAGGAGGCCGAATCGAAGATGCCCGACTTGCCTGGAATCCTATCGAATTCCGACGCGCGGATTCTTCTCGTAGAAGACGATCCGGACGACGTGGTCATCATTCAGCGGATAATCCGACAAGCTCCGATTTCCGTTCACGTGGAGACCCGTGCGAATGGGCAGGAGGCACTGACCTATCTCGAGACCTGCCAGGACAAAGACGGGCATCCGCTGCCCGACCTCATCCTTCTCGATCTGAACATGCCGGTGATGGACGGATCCGGTTTTATCCGTGAAGTGCGGCGAAACTCCCATCTGTCTGCCTTGCCGATCTGCGTGTTCACGACGAGCAAGGACGACGATGTGATCAATTCGGCCTATGAGGATGGTGCCAATGCTGTCGTCAGCAAGGTCGATTCGCTGGATGGCATGAGCCAGATCCTGAACACGATCGTGGATTTCTGGTTCAGGACGGCGAAACGCTACTACATCGAATAGATTTGCCGACGGTCGGCGCGGGGCCGGTTTCAGAGCCGGCGCTCAAGCGCTCGGCGCCGCCATGGCGGTCAGAACGGGCGAGAGCGATTGCCGTTGGAATAATGCTCTGTAAAAACTGACGTTTCTCACCAGCCGTCAAATTGAGCGCTGACGACAGATCGGAACAGGCTTAACGGCCGTATAACCCTTTGGACATGATTGTCTCGGTGCTGCCATAAGCGTTCCGCGGCGCTTTGACCGGGCGTTGTCGCAACGACTCTGATACGATAGGAGAGTACCCGGATGGATATGATGGACAGCACCCTTAAGGATGCCGGATCGCGGGCCGTTCTCCTGCCGGACGATCATCCGCCGGTCAAGTGCGGCAAGATCGGCGTTCTGTTGATGAATCTGGGCACGCCGGATGCGACCGATTACTGGTCCATGCGCCGATATCTGAAAGAGTTCCTGTCCGACCGACGGGTCATCGAAACCTCGCGGTTTTTGTGGTGGCCCATCCTCAACCTGATCATTCTGACGACCCGGCCGACGGCATCCGGCGAAGCCTACGATGCGATCTGGAACAGGGAACTGGACGAGTCGCCGTTGCGAACCATCACACGGTCCCAGGCCGAACTGTTGCAGCAACGCATGGACACCCGCATCCATGTCGACTGGGCCATGCGGTACGGCAATCCGTCGATCCGCAGCCGGCTTGAGGCGATGAAGGAAGCCGGGTGCGACCGCATTCTGCTGGCGCCGCTCTATCCGCAATATTCCGCCGCGACCACGGCTACGGCCAATGACAAGGCGTTCGAGGCGCTGATGGGCATGCGCTGGCAACCGGCAGTGCGCACGCTGCCGCCCTATCACGACGATCCGACGTATATCGCAGCGCTCGCGGCGTCTCTGAAAGAGGGGATCGACGCGCTGGATTTCGAGCCCGAAGTCGTGCTCGCCTCGTTTCACGGTCTGCCCAAGGATTACCTCCTCAAGGGCGATCCCTACCATTGCCAATGCCACAAGACGGCGCGCCTGATGCGTGAGCATCTGGGATGGAGTGCCGACCGCCTGCAGATCACCTTCCAGTCCCGGTTCGGTCGCGCGGAATGGCTGCAGCCCTATACCGACAAGACGGTGGAAGCGCTTGCCAAGGACGGCGTCAAACGGCTGGCGATCATTACACCGGGCTTTTCGGCCGATTGTGTTGAAACGCTGGAGGAAATCGCCATGCAGAACGGCGAGATCTTCGAGGAACACGGTGGGGAACATTTCGCGCTCATCCCGTGCCTGAACGACACGGAGGCCGGGATGAATGTGATCGAGGAATTGGTCGAGCGGGAATTGCAGGGCTGGGTCTGAACCGGAACGAACCCGGCTCGCTCCAAAGCCGGTCCCGCCAATCGATTTGACCCTGCCGCGACCCGGGACGCATTTGCGTTACCGTTCGGCCGATTTCGAGCGGCACGGATCGTCGGAAATACTTTTCCTAATGTCTGGCGTTTTCTCAAGCAAAGATTGAACATAGCCGCTCCTGTACTGAAGATTGAGCGACGGTTTATTCTGTTAACACTTTCGACCCTTCAATTCAGTATCATTCGAATCGACCGGTTTGACTGAAAAACCGGCCTCGCGTTCCTATCTGTTATGAGACTGACCATTTATTCGCAGCGGTCGCTGGCGGGTATTTCCGAACCATCACGCCAGACGTCGGCCGGGCCAGAGGAGTCTTCCATGCCGATCACCACTGAACTGATCATCATCATCATTCTGGCCCTGCTCGTGATCGTCACGATATTTGCCGGTGTGAAAACCGTTCCACAAGGCTTTCATTGGACGGTCGAACGGTTTGGACGATATACCCGCACGCTGCGTCCGGGCCTCAATCTGATCGTGCCGTTCTTCGATTCGGTCGGGCACAAGATGAATGTCATGGAACAGGTGCTTGACGTGCCGAGCCAGGAGGTCATCACCAAGGACAACGCCATGGTCACCGTGGACGGCGTGACCTTCTATCAGGTGCTCGACGCCAAGAACGCCGCCTACGAAGTTGCCGGGCTGCAGAATGCGATCCTGAACCTGACCATGACCAACATCCGGACGGTCATGGGATCCATGGACCTGGATTCGCTGTTGTCAAACCGGGACGAGATCAACGCCCAATTGCTGCGCGTGGTCGACGCCGCCGCCGAGCCTTGGGGCATCAAGATGACCCGGATCGAGATCAAGGACATCAACCCGCCGCGCGACCTGGTGGATTCCATGGCCCGCCAGATGAAGGCGGAACGCGAGAAGCGGGCGCTGATCCTGGAGGCGGAGGGTGAACGGCAGGCCGAGATCCTGAAGGCCGAAGGCGAAAAACAAGCCCAGATCCTTGAAGCCGAGGGGCGGCGGGAAGCCGCGTTTCGAGACGCGGAAGCCCGGGAGCGGGGGGCCGAAGCCGAGGCCCGGGCGACCGAAATGGTCAGCGACGCGATCGCCAAGGGGGATGTCCAGGCGATCAACTATTTTGTCGCCAACCGCTACGTGGAAGCACTCGCTCAGTTTGCGACATCGCCGAACCAGAAGACCTTGATCCTCCCGGTCGAGGCGTCGGCTGCACTTGGCTCGCTGTCGGGGATCGCCGAAGTTGCCCGAGAGGCGTTCGGCGACGGCAAGTCGGAAAGAGGACGTCGCGCTGCCACCGGACGCGTTCCGGATACGACGCCGTAGGAAAGGAGATACGCCATGCTGGCCTGGATTGTGGAAACTCTGGGACCGTGGACCTGGTGGGCAATCGGCCTGTTGCTTCTCGGCATCGAAGTGGTTGCCCCGGGGTCCTATCTGATGTGGTTCGGGCTTGCAGCGCTCTCGGTCGGAACCTTCGCGCTGATCGTGCCGACCTCCTGGACGGTCCAGATCTTTCTGTTTGCCGCGCTTTCGGTCGTCGCGGTCGTCGTCGGCCGCCTGGTCATGAAAAACGCCCAGCGCAACGATGACGAAACCGGCATCAACGATCGGGCCAGCCGCTATATCGGGCGGACCTATACGCTGGCGGAACCGATCGCCAACGGACAGGGCCGGCTGTCGATCGACGATACGATCTGGCGGGTCAGCGGTCCGGATCTTTCGGCCGGCAAGAAGGTGAAGATTGTCGGGGCCGAAGCCGCGCGTCTGATCGTCGAGGCAAACGAACCGACCTGAAGGCCGCGCGCAACCCGATATCGGGTCAGGGCTTGTGGTCCACTGGGACCGGCGGGGCTTCGGCCATCAGCAGAATGCTGATCCGCCGGTTGGATGCCAGAAACGGATCGTTCGGAAACAGCGGTTCGGTGTCGGATTTGCCCACGACGGCCTCGAACTGATCTGAGGGCACGCCGTATTCGGCGAGGATCTGACGCGCGGAATTGGCGCGGTCAGCCGACAATTCCCAGGTCGAATAATTCGGATCGAATGTCCGCTGACCGGCCGTCGTGTGGCCGGTAATGCGGATCCGGTTCGGCATTTCCTGAATCACCGGCGCCATTTTGGCGAGCAGGCGTCGGGTCGTTTCATAGGGAAATTTCGATCCTTCATTGAACATGGCGCGCCCGTCCTGGTCGACCAGCATGATGTTCAGTCCGTCCTCGGTCTCCTCGACGATAATGTTGTCGGAGATTTCCGTGATATCCGGCAGCTCTTCCCAAGCCTGGCGCAGCGACGCGGCGGCGAGCGCAAACTGACGCGGCCGCTCGATCTGGTTGCGCTCGATGTCGTGGGTGTTGGCTTCGGGACCCTGTTTGGTCTTTCGATTGTGCGGCGCATTCGCGAAATCGGTGTCGGTCTGGGATTCGAGCGCGGCGACGCGTTTCAGATAATCGCGTTGCGGGATGCCTTCGATTTCGATGATGCCGTTGCGCCGCGATTTTGCCGTAACGCCGAATGCGTCGCGCATTGACCCCGCGACCACCTGGAGCTTCTGCTTGTCCTGAATGGAAAACGAAATGATCAGCACGAAGAAACAGACAAGGATCGACATCAGGTCGGCGAAGGTGACGAGCCATTCGGGGACGCCGCTGCCGCCTTTGTTCTTCTTTGCCATCACAGATCCCCTTGCGGATGAGTTCGGGCCGCCAGATGGCGCGCGATTGACACGCGCGGGAGCTCCGGCCGGTCCGTTTGCCGGGTCAGGCGGCTTCCTCGAGCTCGGCGCGGTGTTTCTCCGGCAGGTACGCAATCAGCATCTCGCGCACCAGGGCCGGGCTCTTGTTGTCGCGAATGGCCATGACGCCGTCGATGATCAGGGTCTGGTTGAGATCCTCGACAGCCACCTTGGCCTGCAACTTGTCCGATATCGGGAGACAGATCAGGTTGGCGATGAGGGCGCCATACAGTGTCGTCAACAGGGCGATTGCCATGGCCGGGCCGATTGCGGCGGGATCGTCCATCTGGGCCAGCATCTGCACCAGACCGACGAGCGTTCCGATCATGCCGAAGGCCGGTGCGGCGTCGCCGAGCGACTTGAAGACGCGCTGTCCTTCCTCCAATCGGGTCAGATAGAGGTCGCGTTCCTTTTCCATCGATTCAGAAATGAAGGCGGGTTCGTACCCGTCGGCGATGTACTGAATGCCCTTGGCAAGGCGCGCATCCTCGACGACGGCTTCTTCAAGGCCGAGCGGGCCGTTCTTGCGAACGATGTCGGACAGTTCGGCGATCTTTTCGATGGTTTCGCGCGGGTCCGACTTCTTATGGGTGAAGGCGACCTTGCTGCCGATCATGAACGATGTCAGCACGCCCGACAGCGGGAACCGGATCAGGGTCGCGGAAAGGCCACCCACGACCACGATCAACATCGAGGGCACGTCGACAAACTGTGAGATCGTCCCGCCAATCATGATCGCGACGATGACGACCACGGTGCCAACGATCATGCCGATAATAGTGGCGAAATCCATCCAAGTACCCCACGTCGCGATTTTGCTGTCACGAACCCCGTCATACACGCCGAAAGATAGTCAGGATCACCTAAATATTTGCTAATTACGCATGCGCTTCACGGATTGAGGTTCTGTATTTCCAATAGGGTAATTCGAATATTAATATTTTAGATCGATTATTTAGTATTTGTTATGGTTAATACTTCTAAAACCCGATTTGCGAGGCGGGCATCCAGGCTTGAAACGGGCCGGACGGAAGGGTTTGTTAACCAAAACCGTTTACGGATTGGTGATGTTTTGCTGCCGATCCGACGGGTTGGTCATGCGGGCGCACGTCATCGGGGCGGCGAGCGGTGTGACACGGGTCGGCCCGTACGGATTCCGGACCCTCGACATGGTCATGTGGTTGTTTCGCCGGTGCTTGCCGGACTGCCGGATGCTGATGCTGGCGGTCGTGCTGTCGGCTTTGGGGAACGCGCCGGCATACGCGCAATCGACGCAGGAGACCGGGCGGCGCGGATCGACGCCGGTGATTGCCCCGCGGACGCTGACCGAACGCCGGCTTCAACGCCAAGGAGGCAATGACGGCCGCGCTTCCCCTGCACAAACCGGCCTGACGCCGCCATCCCTGCCCGATCCGTTTGACGAGTTTTCGGCGCCTGCGACCGGAGAGCCGCCGGTCGACCGGTCCGACGTGTTTCGCGATCTGCGCGAGGCCGCGCCGGTCCCCCAGCCCCGCCGCACAGCCCTTGAGCCGGTCGCCAATGCGCAAACCGCCGGCGAGCGAACCCGGGCGATCGCGGCGCCGGAAGCCGGCGTGGGCCCGCTCGACGGCCGAACGCTCGCAGCCGAAGATCTGGCGCCCGTGGGACCGCCCCCGACGGATCAGGCGCGCAGTTTTCCCGGACGCGAAACGGCGACCGATCTGTTCGAAGAAGAGGACGGTCCCTTCGAGCCGCTCGGTCTGAGGCTTGGCCGCTTCGACATCTTCTCCTCTGTCACGCTCACCGGAGGGTACACGGACAACACGGCCGGCAGCAGCGGCGGCGAGAGCGGATCCTTCTATCGCATCCGGCCTGAACTGACCGCCACATCGGATTGGTCACGGCACCAGGTGGATGTGACGTTTCGGGGCGATTTCCAGGGATTTCCCGAGCGCTCCGACGACAATGAACCGTCCGCCGAACTCGACGTGGATGGACGCCTCGATGTCGGTCGGGCTACCACGGTGGACCTCGGACTGACCTATTCGCTTGCGCGGGAGGACCAGTCGAGCGCCAATGTCGCGGCCGGCGACGAGGACGGCATCCTCGACCAGACGCTCGGGGCATCGGTCCGGGTCAACCGCGCCGCCGGCCTGATCGGCGTCGGGGTCGGCGCGTCGGTTGATCGGGATTTCTTCACCGGCGGCTCGACGGCAACGGAGGACCGGTCCAATACGGAAATCCTCGGAACCTTGCGGCTCTCGCTTGCCAGTGACGCCGTGATCCGGCCCTTCGTGGAGGGCAGCGGCGGCCGAAGAACCTTCGACGGCAATCGGGACACACTCGGCTTCGACCGGGACAGCACGGTCATGGAACTGCGCGGCGGTGCAGAGCTCGATATCGCGCCGAAACTGACCGGTGAAGCCAGTGTCGGCTATCGCCGCGAAGATGTCAGCGATTCAGCACTGGAAGACCTGGAGGGGATTGTGTTCGACGCTTCGCTGATCTGGTCGCCGAACCGATTGGCGCTGTTGACGCTGACGGGCGGCACGGATTTCGACCCGACCACGATCGACGGCGCGACGGGCTCGATCACGTATACCGCCAGTGCCGGGCTGACACGCTCCTTGCGCAAGAACCTGACGCTCGATGCCACGCTCGGCCTGTCCTATGAGCGGTTCGAAGGGTTTGCGCGGGAGGATCTGCGAACGAATGCGGGGCTCGGCCTGACCTTCGATCTCAACCGCTACGCCGCGATAACCGCTGAATACAGCTACGACCGGCTCGACAGTACCGATTCCTCGGCGGATTTCGACGCCAACACATTTGAACTGGGTGTCCGGCTGCAACATTGATCGAGATGTTGACCGGACGTGAACGAAAAGCGATGGGTTGTCCGGTCGGTGCCGTGGTAATCCGCAGGATGGCCGCGGTTCCGGGCAAGCCTCCGGATGATCGAGGTGACCGGCAAGACCGGTGCATAGACTGGGAGAAAGACATGCCTCAATGCCGCATCGGGCTCATGCGGGTGGCTTCGAAGTTCGACCGATTCCGATCCGTCTTCCTTCGTCCGATCGCGGGTCTTGTCGCAGGCCTGATCCTGTTCCTCGGCGGGATGGCACCGGCGTCGGCAGATGCCGGTTTCAAGGCCTGGGTCAAGGGATTTCGCGGCGAGGCCCTGGCGGCCGGTGTCTCGGCACAGACATTCGATCGCGCTTTTTCCGGCCTGACGCCGGATCCGGAAATCCTGGACAAGGCGTCCAACCAGCCGGAATTCGTGCGGCCGATCGGGGATTACCTGAACGCGGCCGTAACCGAAAGCCGCATCGAAACAGGTCGCGAAAAGGCGGTGGAGTGGAAATCCTGGCTCGATCGGATCGAACGCCGGTTCGGCGTCGACCGGCATGTCATCGTGGCGATCTGGGGCATGGAATCGACCTATGGCGCGGTTCTGGACAATCCCCGTATCGTGCGCAACGTGATCCGGTCGCTGGCAACGCTCGCCTATAAGGGGGGCAAGCGACGCAAATTCGGCAAGACACAATTGATCGCGGCCCTGATGATCCTGCAGCGCGGCGATACCGTCCCGGCCCGCATGACCGGATCGTGGGCCGGCGCGATGGGGCACACGCAATTCATTCCAACAACCTACAACGCCTATGCCGTCGATATCGACAGCGACGGCAGCCGCAACATCTGGACCTCGATCCCCGATGCCCTGGCATCGACGGCGAATTACCTGTCCGAAAGCGGGTGGCGTACCGGCGAGACTTGGGGATACGAGGTGCTGATCCCAAGCACGTTCGACTTCGCGGCCGCCGATGGCGACAAAACCCAAACGCTTGCCGCCTGGACACGCCTTGGTTTGCGCCGCACCGGCGGTCGGTCCTTTCCGCGGCCGAACGACAAGGCGACGCTGATGCTGCCGGCGGGTGCGCGGGGACCGGCCTTCCTGATGCTGAAGAATTTCCGCGTCATCAAGCGCTACAACAATGCCGACGCCTATGCGCTTGCGGTCGGCCATCTGGCGGACAGGATTCGCGGCGGCGGGCCG
>JANQQB010000283.1 GCA_028285165.1 Rhodobiaceae bacterium | reverse complement strand
ACCCCTGGCAGCCCCCTCCAGGTCCGACGTCGCTTGGACATTCAACTTCGTGTTGCGGACATGGGCGGCGAGGCGTTCCGCGCGTTGCGGATCGCGGTTCCAGATGAGCACCTCACTGATCGGCCGGATTGCGGCATGCGCCTCGATCAGGTAGGGCGCCAGAGCACCGGCACCGACCATCAGGAGACGCGACGCATCCTCGCGCGCCAGATACCCGGCCGCGAGCGCCGATGCGGCTGCCGTTCGCCACAAGGTCAATGCGCGCCCGTCCAGGACCGCCAGCGGTTCGCCGGTATGGCCCGACATCAGAAGGTATACGCCCATCACGCTCGGCCGCGCGCGCTCGACGTTGTCAGGAAAGACCGAGACGACCTTGACGCCGGAATAACCGGTTCGGGAATTGCCCTGGGACTGGAAATCCGTCCAGGCCGGCATCAGCAAGAGCGTCGCATCAGCGCCGTCCGGGCGCACCAGATCGTGGTGATGGCGCAGCGGCACGACGATGTCGGCGCGGAACGCCGACCGCAGGGCTTCGACGAGGTCGCGGAATGTCAGGCATTCCTCGATCTCGGCCGCCGTAATGATGCGCATGACGTGTCGGTCAGGCGGCGGTGCGTGACCGCGATGCGGGCGGCAACGCCGCCTGCTGGGGCGTCGTGACCGCATTCAGCTTCTCGCGCTGGCGATCGGTTTCGGCACGCCAGCGCGCCGCTTCGCTGCGGTTTTGCCGCGCGGCCTTGCGATGTTTGCCCTGCTTGAACCAGACCGCGATGCCGCCCAGCACAACGCCGAGCGCGACACAGGCGAAGACCAGCCAGAACAGCGGGATCTCGAAAATGGTCGCCGGGTTTTCCGGGTCCAGCGGATTGATGGAGACGGGAACGGTACGACGGTTCGCCACCGCCAGCATGATTACGATGATGGCAATCGGCAGAACTATGAAAAGGCGTATCAGGCTCTTCAAGGCATTACCCCCTGGCTGCGCCGAATGGGTGACCGAATGACCGTCTTGGCGGCCGAAGGTGCTTTGCCCGGCATCCGGCGAAAACCGCGCCGGATCCAGACCCGGTCATGCCGGCCCCTAAGTGTCGGCTCAGGATCCGGAATATTCCGCGTTCAGACGTTCGCGCATTTCCTTGCCGGTCTTGAAAAACGGCACATACTTTTCCGCCACCGCGACCTGGTCGCCGGTGCGCGGATTGCGCCCGTTGCGGGCTGCCCGGTTCTTGACCGAAAAGGCGCCGAAACCGCGCAGTTCGACACGATCGCCGTTGGTCAGGGCCGTCGTGATCTCGTCGAGGATCGCGTTCACGATGTTCTCGACATCCCGTTGATAAAGATGCGGATTCCGTTCCGCTAACCTGTGGACCAATTCGGACTTAATCACTGTCAGTATCCTTACCTATGGCGCGACCCGGAAGGACGGAAGCGTGCCAAACCGATACAAGACCGTCAAGCGCAAGTGCCTCGGGGATGTAGGATTTTATACCATTGTCGGTTCCGAACACCGCGCGGGAGGCGGTTCTTGCGATCCAGTTGGACGCGTCTTCACCCGGCTGCCAGATCTCCTCGCGCGGTTTCATGCGCCAGGTGCGTACCTTCAGGGACTTGTCGATACCCTTTTCCTCCTTCAGCCATTCGACGGCCGCATTTTCATCGCCGATGGCATCGATCAGCTTGGCGTCCAGCGCCTGTGCGCCGGAAAAGATGCGGCCATCGGACAATTCACGGGCCCGCAGCGTTGCCAGGCTGCGGCGTTCGCCGACCAGCTCGACGAACCAGTCATAGGAATCCTTGACCAGGGATTGCAGCATCTCGCGGGCTTCGGGTTTCAGCGGATGATAGGGCATCGGTTCCGCCTTAAGCGGCGCGCTCTTGATCGCTTCAAAGGACAGGCCCACCGTATTCAGCAAACGGCTCGCCTCGGCGAACTGGAAGATCACGCCGATCGAGCCGGTGATCGCATTGCGCCGGGCGAAGATCCGGTCGCCGGCAAGCGCGATCATGTAGCCGGCCGACGCCGCCAGCGTGTTGACCTGAACCACGACCGGTTTCTTCTCGGCGATCGCCCGGACCGCCGCATACATCGCCTCGCCGCCGGATACGGATCCGCCCGGCGAGTCGATCGAAACAAGAACCGCCTTGACCGAATTGTCCTTGGCGATCCGTTCGAGAATCCTCAACTGGCGGCGATTGTGGACGATCACACCCTCGATCGGCACCCGGGCTATGTGGTCGCCGCGCAGCGCCGTCAGGTTATCCCGCCCGATCGTCAGGCCGATCAGGCTGACAATCGCAACGGCCAGAAACAGGAAGGCGGCCACCCGCCAGAACGACAAGCGGCGCCGCATCTTGCGCCGGTCGATGATCACATCCGCGTCCAACGTCATCTATGTCCTCATGTTTCGGCCCCCGAGCGCATCGCAAGCGACGGCACGTGCACGCCACCATAGCAAATCGTCCGGCCAAATCATCCGACCAATGCGCCGCCCCGATCACATTGATCGGACTTTCCGAAATTCGATCCACGCGATCAGAATACCAAAGGTCGATGCATTTGCGATCCGTTCGGAACCGCCGCGCCGGCGTCAATCGGTTTGCCGCCGCAAACGACCCAGAAAAAAGGGCCGCGCCATGCGCGACCCCTGTGATTCAACAGCCTGTCAGACGAAAAGACTGACGTCAGCTCTTGGCTTCCTCGCCAGCCGGCTCGGCGTCCGCGGCGTCCGCCGTTTCGACTTCAGCCGGTTCGGCTTCGGCGGCGTCCGCCGTCTCGGCTTCAACCGGTTCGGCATCGGCCTCGGCAGCCTGCTCCTCGGCTTCGGCCGAAACTTCAGCGTCCGCTTCGGTGCTTTCCGGCTCGTCCTCATCGCCGCGCGCCTTCAGCGCCGCACCGAGAATGTCGCCAAGTGATGCACCGGAATCGGTCGAACCGTATTGGGCGATCGCCTCTTTTTCTTCCTGCACCTGCAGCGCCTTGATCGAAACCGAGATCTTGCGGTTCTTCTTGTCGAACTGCGTGACCCGGGCGTCGACCTTTTCGCCGGCTGCAAAGCGTTCCGGACGTTGTTCCGACCGGTCGCGGCTCAGCTCGGAGCGCTTGATGAAGGTCGTCAGGTCGGTGTCCTGGATCGCGACATCCAGACCGCCATCCTTGACGTCGAGGATCTCGCAGGTCACGACCTTGCCCTTGCGCAATTCGCCGGCTTCCGCGAACGGATCGCCACCGAGCTGCTTGATGCCGAGCGAGATGCGTTCCTTTTCGACGTCGACATCGAGCACGACCGCCTTGACCATGTCGCCCTTGCGGAAATCGTCGATGACCTGTTCGCCGGGACGGTTCCAGTCCAGGTCGGACAGGTGGACCATTCCGTCGACATCGCCTTCCAGGCCGATGAACAAGCCGAATTCGGTCTTGTTCTTGACGTCGCCCTCGACTTCGGTGCCAACCGAATAGCGTTCGGCAAAGACCTGCCAGGGATTGTCGAGCGTCTGCTTGAGACCAAGCGAAATACGCCGCTTGCCGGAATCGACTTCCAGCACGACGACTTCGACTTCCTGGCTTGTCGAGACGATCTTGCCCGGATGCACGTTCTTCTTGGTCCACGACATTTCAGAGACGTGGATCAGGCCCTCGATGCCCGGCTCCAGTTCAACGAACGCACCGTAATCGGTGATGTTCGTGACCCGGCCCGTGAAGCGGGAATTGATCGGGTATTTCTGCTCGATCGTATCCCACGGATCTTCCTCGAGCTGCTTCATGCCGAGGCTGATGCGATGAGCTTCGTGGTTGATGCGGATGATCTGCACCTTGACCGTCTGGCCGATGGACAGAACTTCGCTCGGGTGGTTGATGCGACGCCACGCGATGTCGGTCACGTGCAGCAGACCATCGATGCCGCCGAGATCGACGAACGCACCGTAATCGGTGATGTTCTTGACCACACCGTCGACCACCTGGCCTTCGGCGAGGCTCTGGACCAGTTCCGAGCGCTGTTCGGCGCGGGTCTCTTCCAGCACCACACGGCGCGAGACAACAATGTTGCCGCGACGCTTGTCCATTTTCAGGATCTGGAACGGCTGCGGGGTGTTCATCAACGGTCCGATGTCGCGGACCGGACGGATGTCGACCTGGCTGCGCGGCAGAAACGCCACGGCGCCGTCGAGATCGACCGTGTAGCCGCCCTTGACCTGATTGAAGATGTGGCCTGTCACCTTTTCGCCCTTGTCATAGGACGCTTCCAGGCGAACCCAGCTTTCTTCCTTGCGCGCCTTGTCGCGGGACAGGACGGCTTCGCCGAGCGCGTTTTCGACGCGCTCCAGATATACCTCGACCTCGTCGCCGACGGACATTGTCCCGTCGCGGGCCTTGGCTCCGAATTCCTTCAAGGGGATGCGGCCCTCAACCTTGAGGCCGACATCGATGACCGCCAGATCTTTTTCGATCGCGATCACGGATCCTTTGACGACCGTGCCTTCCATCAGGCTGTCGGCGCCGCTTTCGTTCAAAAGAGCGGCAAAGTCTTCGGTCGTCGGGTTAAGCGAGGAGAGTGAACTCACTTGGTTTCCTTCTTGCGCACCGGCAGGTTTGCGTTGATCGATACCGTTCGTGCGTTCCGGGTTCACAACGAACCATCCGCTGAATGCGGGCCGGTGCAAGGGGCGGACATGCGGAACGGCTATTTTGATTGACCCGGCAAATCCGGCTCCCGGTCCGAAACGAACCGACACCCGGTGCTGCATCACTGTTGCGGCCAGAACGCAAAAAGCAGCGCATCGACCCTTGCCCGAAAGCAAGGCGGTGCGCCAAAACTCACGCGTTCAACACGCCTTCAACAATATCCACAGCTTTGCTGAGAGCCGTTTCTATATCCAAGTCCGACGTATCTAGCAAGTGGGCATCGTCGGCTTTCGCAAGCGGCGAGTCGCTGCGTGCGCTGTCGCGGGCGTCCCGGCGGGCGAGGTCGTCGTACACAGCCTCCAAACCGAGCGAGCCACCACCGGCCCTGATCTCCTCGAACCGTCGGCGGGCGCGGACGTCCCGGCTCGCGGTCACGTAGAATTTGACGTCGGCTTTCGGACACACCACCGTGCCGATATCGCGCCCGTCCAGCACCGCACCGGGTGGCGCTGCAGCAAAGGATTTCTGGCGTTCGACGAGCACGCGGCGGACTGCCGGAACCACAGCGATGCGCGACGCCGCCTCGCCGATGCCATGCGCCGACAATGTCGTGCGGTCAAGTTCCGACAGATCCACGTTCTCCGCAAAGTCGGCGGCCTGCTCCGCATCGTCGAGATCGGCGCCGGCGGCCAGCATCGCGGCAGCTACGGCACGATAGGTCAGGCCCGTATCGAGGTGGCGCAAACCGAAGCGCGCCGCCAGACGGCGCGCCAGCGTGCCCTTGCCGGATGCTGCCGGTCCGTCGATCGCAATGATCATGCAGCTGCCGCACCCAGCGTTTCAAAGGAAGCGCCGGCGCCCTGCATGACTGCCATGAAGGTCGGGAAACTGGTCGCGATCATGGCACCGTCATCGATGGTCACTGGACGGTCGGCGGCAAGGCCGAGCACCAGGAAACTCATCGCAATACGGTGGTCGAGATGGGTGGCGACCCGGCCGCCGCCTATGGCGCCCGTCCGACCGGTCACGCGCAGCCAATCCGGACCCTCCTCATGGGCGACGCCGTTGGCGGCGAGCCCGGCGGCCACCGCCGCAAGCCGATCGGATTCCTTGACCCGCATCTCCGCCAACCCCTGCATGACGGTGTCTCCTTCGGCAAAGGCCGCCGCAATCGCGAGGATCGGATATTCGTCGATCATGGAGGGCGCCCGTTCGGGCGGCACCACGATCCCCTTCAACGGCGCATGCCGCACCCGGATGGTGCCGATTTCCTCGCCGCCGGATAGCCGCCGGTTGTCGATCGTCATATCGGCGCCCATTTCCTGCAAGGACTGGATCAATCCGGTGCGCGCCGGGTTGAGCAGCACATTGTCGATGCGGATATCGGAGCCTGGAACGATCAGCGCCGCTACGATCGGAAATCCGGCCGAACTCGGATCGCCGGGCACAATCACGTCCTGGGGCGCCAGGTCCGGCTGGCCCTTCAGACGGATGACGGCCTCTCCGTTCGTGCCCGTCGACACATCCAGATCGGCGCCGAAACCGACCAGCATGCGCTCGGTATGGTCCCGAGTGGCGACCGGTTCGATAACGGTTGTGACGCCCGGACTGTTCAGACCGGCCATCAGCACGCAGGACTTGACCTGGGCGGACGGAACGGGGACGCGATAGGTAACCGGTGCCAGCGTATCCGGGCCGCGCAATGTGAGCGGCAGCCGGTCGCCCGACCGCGCAAGCACATCGACCCCCATATCGCGCAACGGATCGAGAACGCGGCCCATCGGCCGCCCCGTCAGCGAGGCATCGCCGATGAAGGTGGCGGACACGGCGTGGCCGCCGATCAGGCCCATCGACAGGCGCACGCCGGTTCCCGCATTGCCGAAATCGAGCGCTGTCTCCGGTTCCAGGAGGCCGCCGACGCCGACCCCGTCGACCGTCCACCGGCCGGTCTCGTCGCGCTCAATCACGGCGCCGACATTGCGCATTGCATCGGCGGTGCGCAGGACATCGTCCGCCTCCAACAGACCCTCAATCGATGTCCGGCCGACCGCAAGCGTGCCGAACATCAGCGCTCGGTGGGAGATCGATTTGTCGCCGGGAACCGCGATCGACCCGGTCAACCCGGAGGACGCCGTCGCCCGAACCGGCTCCGGCCGCTGATGTGTGCTCACGGATGTTTCCCCTGTTCCTTCGCCCCGTGGCCGATTGCCGGGCCGATTTGTCGACCTGCCGGCCGGAACGGACCCCCTGATCGTCCGTCCTCGGGGTTCTTCATGCAATGCACCGGTTTGGTAGGAGGCAAATGCGGTGCGGTCAAGACGCCGCAGGGCGCAATCCAGCCGAACTGTCCGATGGTGCTATTGGACCGGCCCTCATTCTAGATGCAAGTGGGCGGGCGATTGGTCGAACCGGCGCATCATCGCGGTTATTTGCCAACATTTTCAGCAATCCGACCGGCCGACCCGTAAAAAGCGGTGCGTCCCGCGAAATTGCTTTTGACAGGGGACAGCCGGACGGCTAAGCACCTGCGCCAAACTCAGCTTGAGGTTTTTGCGTGGCCAGAGAAGAACTCGGAACAAAACGCGTCTGTCCGGAGACCGGACGGAAGTTCTACGATCTCGCCCGGGATCCCATCGTATCGCCCTATACGGGCATGTCCTATCCGTTGTCTTTCTTCGAAGGCGAGAAAGACGGCGGGAAACCCGATCCCGTGGAAGAAAAGCCGCCGGTCGAAGAAGAGAAGCCCGTCGTCGAGGCAACCGCGGAGGCGGTGGACGACGACGAGGACGAGGATACCGAACTGGTCAGCCTGGAAGAGGCCGACGAAGAGGCGTCCGGCCCCGACATTCCCGATATCGAAGACGAAGAGGCTGAAATCGTCGCCGACGACGACGATGACGACACATTCCTGGAAGAAGAAGAGGAAGACGACGACGACATCGGAATCGTCGTGGAAGTCGAAAACGAAGACGAGGTCTGACCGTGCGCCTGGCTCAGCCAGCCGACGCGGAATTCACTTGATCCACCAGGCACGACCTTATACGGTCCGCCGCAATCCGGGGTCATCCCGCCCGGAAAAAAATGGGGCCATAGCTCAGTTGGGAGAGCGCTTGAATGGCATTCAAGAGGTCAGGGGTTCGACTCCCCTTGGCTCCACCAATTTTCTCTTTTTGATCTCACGGCCGATGGCCTCCGATGGGGCGGGCTGGCCGCCCGGCGCCCGGTCGGGCTTGCGAACCCATTGGGTTCGAGGGTTGTTTTGCTGATCTCAAGGCCGATGGCCTCCGATGGGGCGGGCTGACCGCCCGGCGCCCGGTCGGGCTTGCGAACCTTTCGGGTTCGAGGGGTTGTTTTCTTTTATCTCACGGCCGAGGGCATCCGATGGGGCGGGCTGGCCGCCCGGCGCCCGGTCGGGCTTGCGAACCCATTGGGTTCAAGGGGTTGTTTTCTTTTATCTCACGGCCGAGGGCCTCCGATGGGGCGGGCTGACCGCCCGGCGCCCGGTCGGGCTTGCGAATCCTGCGGGGTTCGAGGGTTTGATTTCCCGATTGCAAATGCAGGCTCGCGGCGGATGAGCCAGTCAATTGGGCACGATCGGCTTCTGTCGCCCGATTGGACAAAAGAATACCCGCCGGCCTTTCCGGCCGACGGGCACCCCGCATCGTCGTGTTGATCAGCGGTAACGGCGCCGTTTCTTGCGGTCCTCATAGACCAC
>JANQQB010000281.1 GCA_028285165.1 Rhodobiaceae bacterium | reverse complement strand
TGTCGTCGCATCCGTCCACCCCGGACCGTATAGAGCGCGCCAGGCGCGCAGCGCGCCAGTTTGGCGGGCCTGAATTCGGCGAACGCGGACACGAGGCGTATCTGGATGCGATCGACGGCATCATGTTCGGCGACGACCCGTCAGAAGGCTTCGTACGCGGTCGCTCGTTCATTCACACCAAGCTCGCCATCTCGTTCACCGTGCCGCGCGGCTATATCCTTGAAAACACACGCCAGGCGCTGCTCGCCCGCAACGGGTCCGGAACCGCAATAAAGTTCGATAGCGTGTCCGGGTCGCGCTCGGCACCGCTGAGCGGCTACCTGGAAAAGAACGACATCAAGGGCCTCGTGCCGGCCAGCATCCGCGAATACACCGTCAACGGCAACGATGCGGCATCCGCGTCGGCCATCAACGGCGACTGGTCGTTTCGGATCGGACTGGTGCGCATCGGCCGTACGATCTACCGGTTTGTCTTTGCGACCCAGCGCCCGAACGCCGCCTTCGATCGCGACTTCCGCGACACGATCGACACATTCCGCGAATTGTCGAAGCGCGAGATCGACCAATACCGGCCTTTGAAGCTGGAGGTCCGCAAGGTTCGCGAAGGCGAGGACCAGGCGACGTACGGACGGCTCATGGCCGGTGTAGAATCGGCCGATCAGCTCGTGTTCTTCCGCATCATGAACGGCCTGACGTCGAAGGATGTCCTGAAACCCGGGGACCTGGTGAAGGTCGTTTCCGAGTGACACGACCGGTACGCTGAAGCCTCTGGCCTTGCCCTGCCATTGACCGGATCGGGCTTTCCGATTATACCGCGCGCATTCTTCGGATGGTTTCGACTTCGAGCCGCCGAGCGGGCATACGGTTTTACCGCACCCGCAGGTCAACACCCGTCAGCGATATTCGCCCACGGGTGCGTTCGGCGTTTGCCCGGCATGAGAGTTGACGGGCACACCGGGAAAGACAGGGACAAAGACGCATGTTCGAAAGCTTGTCGGATCGCCTTGGCAGCATTTTCGATGGCCTGACCAAACGCGGCGCGCTGTCCGAAAAGGACGTTGGCGAAGCCATGCGCGAAGTGCGGCGGGCCTTGCTGGAGGCCGATGTCGCACTGGATGTGGTGCGCTCGTTTACCGACCGCGTGCGCAACAAGGCGATCGGTCAGGACGTTCTGAAGTCGGTCACGCCGGGCCAGATGGTCATCAAGGTCGTGCACGACGAACTGGTCGACATGCTCGGTTCGGATGCCGATCCGATCGATCTCAACGCACCGGCTCCGGTGCCGATCATGATGGTCGGTCTGCAGGGGTCGGGCAAGACGACAACGACGGCAAAGATTGCCCGTCGTCTGACCGAGCGTGACCGCCGCAAGGTGTTGATGGCCTCGCTCGATACGCGCCGCCCGGCCGCTCAGGAACAATTGCGGGTGCTCGGCGCGGAAAACGAGATCGAAACCCTGCCGGTGATCGAGGGCCAATTGCCCGTGCAGATCGCCCAGCGCGCCATGACCGCGGCAAAGCTCGGCGGGTTCGATGTGGTGATCCTCGACACGGCCGGCCGCATCCATATCGACGACGCGCTGATGCAGGAAATGGCCGATATCCGCGGCGTCGCCGAACCGCACGAAACATTGCTCGTCGCTGATTCCCTGACCGGTCAGGATGCGGTCACCGTTGCCAAGTCCTTCGACGAACAGGTCGGCATTACCGGTATCGTGCTGACCCGGGTCGACGGCGACGGCCGGGGCGGGGCCGCACTGTCGATGCGCGCCGTCACCGGAAAGCCGATCAAGCTCATCGGCGTCGGCGAAAAGGCCGACGCGCTGGAGGATTTTCATCCCGCGCGTATCGCCGACCGCATTCTCGGCATGGGCGATATCGTCTCGCTGGTCGAAAAGGCGGCCGAGACGATCGATCGCGAGAAAGCCGAGCAGATCGCGCGCCGCATGCAAAAGGGCGCGTTCGATCTGGAGGACTTTGCCGAACAGCTCAAACAGATGTCCAAGCTCGGCGGAATGTCCGGAATCATGGGCCTGATGCCCGGCATGGGCAAGATGAAGAAACAGATGTCCGCCGCCAACCTGGACGATTCCCTGATCAAGCGGCAGATCGCGATCATTTCGTCGATGACCCGCAAGGAACGCCAGCATCCCAAACTGCTCAACGCCAGTCGCAAGAAGCGCATCGCGGCCGGCTCGGGCACGCAGGTGCAAGAGATCAACCGGCTCCTGAAGACACACCGCCAGATGGCCGACATGATGAAGTCGCTGGGAAAGAAAAAGGGCTTGTTGGGCAATCTGCTGGGCGGCGGCGGCATGCCGGAGATGGATCCGGCGGCGCTCGAAGAGATGCAGAAATCAGGGTCCCTGCCGAACCAATTGCCGCCGGGCCTTGCCGGCGGCGCCGGCCTGCCCGGTCTGGGCGGCCCCGGCGGTTTGCCGAAGCTGCCCGGTCTGGGTGCCGGCATGCCGCGCGGACCCGGCGGTCTGCCCGGACTGCCTGGCGGATTGTCGAAGAAGAAGTAGATCGGAACCTCTCATGAACGACACCACGGCAAACGCGGAATCCGCGCCCCAGGCCCTGCTCGATATCCGCAAGAGCATCGACAATCTCGATGCGGCCCTGATCCATATCCTGGCCGAGCGGTTCCGCTGCACCAAGGCGGTCGGGCAGTTGAAGGCCCGGCACGATCTCCCGCCAGCCGATCCCGAGCGGGAAAAGCGCCAGGTCGCGCGCCTCAGGGCGCTCGCTGAAAATGCCGACCTCGATCCGGACTTCGCGGAAAAACTCCTCAATTTCATCATCACCGAAGTGATCCGCCACCACGAAGCGGCACGGACCTGACCGTGATTAAGACCACCATCCCCATTCTGGAAACCGACAGGCTCGTCTTGCGCGCGCCCTGCGACGACGACTTCGAGCCGTTTGCGGCGTTTTTTGCCGATCCGCAATCGCGCCCGATCGGGGGACCCGTGCCGCGCGACGTCGCATGGCGCAAGCTCGCCACCATGGCCGGTCATTGGATGCTGCGCGGTTTCGGGATGTGGGCCATCGAAGAAAAGGCGACAGGCGATTTCAGCGGATTCTGCGGCCCCTGGTTTCCCGACGGCTGGACCGAACCGGAAATCGGCTGGAGCCTGATGCTCGGCAAGACCGGCCGCGGATTTGCCACGGAGGCTGCGCTGGCCGCCAGGGACTACGCCTATCGGACCCTTGGATGGTCAACGGCCATCAGCCTGATTGCATCGGACAATGAACCGTCGAAACGGGTCGCCGAACGCCTTGGCGCCCGTTTTGAGGAAGTCCGCACGATCCCGTTTCAGGGCCATGAACTGACGGCGGATATCTATCGCCATCCAAGCCCGGAAGACCTGGGCCTGCGCAAGGCAGGCTGACATCAATCCCATGATTTGAACACTTGAAAGGACAGAAATCATGACCGTGAAGATCCGCCTCTCGCGTGGAGGCTCCAAGAAACGCCCGTATTACCGCATTGTCGTGGCCGACGAGCGGGCACCGCGTGACGGCCGCTTCATCGAACGTGTCGGCACTTACAATCCGCTGTTGCCCAAGGACAATGAAGAACGCGTCACCCTGAAGACCGAGCGGATTCAGCACTGGCTCTCCGTAGGCGCCAAGCCGACCGACCGGGTGCACCGTTTCCTCGACGCCGCAGGCCTGATGGCCCGCGAAGCGCGCAACAATCCGAAAAAAGCCCTGCCCGGCAAGAAAGCGCAGGAGCGGATCGACGCCAAACGTGAAGCCGAAGAAGCCGCAAGCGCCGAGGCTGCGGAACCTGCCGAGGCCGATGCCGGCGCCGAGGCCGGCGAAGAAGCCGCTGCACAATAGGCACCGGCCATGCGCGCGGACCGGAACGGTGCGTCGTCCGACACCAGGACGCGTGGTCTCCGATCCGCCCCGGGGCGGCGTGAAGGGAGGCGGGCATGGATGACCGTATCCTGATCGCTCAGATCGGCGCAGCGCACGGCATCAAAGGGGATGTACGGGTCAAGTGCTTCGGCGACGATCCGTCCGCCCTGGCGGGCTATTCTCCTCTGCATGGTGAGGACGGGCGTCGTTTTACGATTGCGCAAAGCCGACCGGCAAAGGGCACAATGCTTGTTGTCCGGTTCAAGGGCGTCAGCGACCGCAACACGGCAGAAGGCCTGAACGGGATTCGGCTTTACATCGATCGCGATCAGTTGCCGGACCCGGATGACGACGAGTTCTATCTCGCCGATCTGATCGGCTGCGCGGTGCGCGACACCGCTTCTGAAACCGTCGGTCGCGTCATTGCGGTCCCCAATTTCGGGGCGGGCGACCTTCTGGAGATTGCGCTCGATTCGGGGGGATCGACCCTTGTCCCGTTCGAGCGCTCTTTTGTGCCGGAAGTCGACATCACAGCCCGTGTCGTCGTTGTCGCGCCGATTGTCGAAGACGACGCCGAACCGGAACCGGATGCAGGCTGAGTCTCAGGCCCAGATCGCGACGGGAAGGCCCTTGCCATCCCGTTCGGGTCGCTCGGGAAACGGCACGGCGACGCCGGCCGCCAGACGGTCGGCAATCATCGCGCAGGCACAGGCATCGATGAAATCGTCGGCCGCGACACCGCGTGGCAACGACGCGTCGAGGAAATCCGGCGGCAATCCCGCTTCCACCAGGACCCCGCGGCGTTCTGCGAGGCCGTCCGGGTTCGGCCGACCCTTGACCTTTTTCGGCAAGGCCATGGCGCGTTCGCCGTTAAGCCGCCAGAACGCCAATTCGGGATGCACTTCGAACACGCGATCGGCCAGGCGCGGCGTCATCAGCCGATCGATTTCCCGGATCTTGTCGAACAGCATGAAGCCCTGCTTGGACACTTTTCGCGGTGGCGTGGACGTGGCCAGCGCGATGCTGCACGCCGTCCGATAGTCGGAAGCGTAGACCGCCTCGCGCGCCGGGATGGAAAACACCGAGGATTGCCGGTCGCCGAGATGTTTGCGCACGGCGGCTTCGGGTCCCCGCCCGCCGGCACCGACCTGATCCGGCAACCCGATCGGCATGTCGACGGCGACGATCCGCGGCTGTTCCGCCGAATCCAGAATGGCCTGAAACGTCTCAAGCACGCGGAACCGCGGCGCCTGTCCGCCGGACCGGTCGACAAACACCGTCGCCCATCCGCCGCGGCATCCGTCCACCCCGGCGATCCAGTCGGGATTGCGGGCATCCGGTTTCAGGCCCGACAGATCAAGCCATGCCCGGCCCTGACTGGCCTCGGCCACGCGTTCCAGCCGGTCGCACGCCCGTTCGACCGCGGCCGACACTTCCAGGCCTTCGCTCACAAAACCGGCCAAGAGACCCGCAAAGAGGTCCCCGGTGCCGTTTGGCACCGCCTCGTAATGCCGGCGGCTATGGCTTTGTGCGGCATCCGGTCCGACATACCGGGTTTCGATCCGGCCCGTGGTGGCGGCGGACGAGGTCACGACGACGGAAGCCGGGCCAAGCGCGCGCGCCGCTGTGTCGACATCCGCGTCATTCTCGGGCTGTGTGCCTGTCAGCCAGCCGAGTTCGAACCGGTTCGGTGTCGCGATGGTCGCAAGCCGGACAAGATCGGTCCGAATCGCATGTGCGACAGCCGGATCGACGAAAAGCCCCTGCGCGGTATCGCCGATGACAGGATCGACGATGATCGGCAGGCCTGGGCGCTCGGCTTTCAACCGAAGCGCGAATTCGGCAACGTCGGCGACCTGTCCGGCCTCGGCAAAATACCCGGTCAAGACCGCGCCAAGCGGATCAAGCAGGCCATCCGTTTCGACAGTTTCGAGAAGCGCCTTCAAGTCCGGCGCATCAACGGCATGCCGTACCGGCCGACCCAATCCCGGGCGCGAGGACAGAAGTATGGTCGGAGCGAAAACGCCCTGATATCCGAGACGGGAATAGGCCGGCGCGATAATCGACGTCCCGACCTGTCCCACCAGCACCTGGGAGCTGATCACCAAAATACAGCCGGCCGGATTTTTTAATACTTTTCGGGGCATTGGGCTTGATCCGCAACTTGGAATCAGGTCGGACTTGTGAATTCATACAATTGCCAATGCGGCACAGCGTGTGAGACAAACTGGCAGAGACTCCGTCAAAGGGGCAGTCGGCAATCGGGTTGCAAACAGCCGTGGGGCTTTTGCGCCGATGCGGCGTTTTGCCGGAATGTCGCGCAGTCTGGCTCGTGCCATCAGCAGGGTCCCATGAAACTATCGATCTTATCCTCGATTGAAAACGACTCTGCTGACGCACAGAGCTTCGCGGAGCAGTCTGCGGGTTTCCTGCGACTGGGCACATTGGCCAACGCGCTCGGCTATTCGACGCTCTTCGTTTTCAAGAACTCAGCCAACCGCAAGAACCTTGTGTCCGACCCTCTGCTGCTGCAAGCGGCAATGGCTACTCAGGTTGGGTCGCTGCGCCTCGGCGTGGGTTTCGCGCCTCTGAGTTATTTCGATCCCATCGCGCTTGCCGAAAACTGCGCGACACTGGATGTGCTGTCGGGCGGACGCCTGACGATCGCGGTCGATGACGGGGCATTGATGAAAGAGAACCAGGCAATCGACCTGAATCTCATTCAGCAGGAAAACCGGGTGCGGGAAAACCGTGAATTGCTGCGCATGGCGCTCACCGGACGCCGCTTCTCCGCCGTCGCCGCGAACCGCCGCATGTCCAATCTACAGATCGCGATCAAGCCGAGGCAGACACCGCATCCGCCGATCCACATGGCCGTCTACGACCGGCAAACGGCCCGGTTGGCTGGCGGGTCCGGCTTCCGAATCTTCATCGCTCCGCTTGCTGCCCTGCAATCGCCGTCGGATGTATCGGGCATTGTCAGGGCCTATCGTGACGCCCAGCACATGGCTGGCACGACGCCCGGGGACGACGACATCATTGCCTTCTGTCTGGCGCATTCAGCCGAAGACGATCGCCACGCCATGGAAAGCGGTCGACGGGCCTTCCATGCCCACGCGCTGGTGCGCCCGAACTGGGTGTGCCGGAGTTTCGAGGATGCGACCGACCTGGATTACTTCCTGATCGGCGGTCCTGCACGCTTGAGCGAGAAACTGGCCCGGCTCGAAGCGGTCGGCATCCGGCATGTCGCGCTCATGCCCTCCTTCGGCGGGCTCACCCTTGAGGACATCTTTCGCTCGGCGCGTTTGTTTGCCGGAATTGCGGCCGATACATCGGCAACAGCCGAACCGCCACGGGCGGTCGGCTGAGCAGCGCAATCTGCCGCTGTCAGCCAACGGCATAGACTCATGAACCGTTTTACTCTTAGCAGCTGACCAACGGTAGCTGGTGGCGTGTGCTGCGCTCAGATCGCGTCGCCGGACTTGAGCAATTCATCGATCAATTGACGCCGCTTGCGGGCTGCCGCGTCGCCGCCGCCATAGGACAGGAGACCGGACGTATATTCCTTGCCGTAGGTCTTGGCCAGGTTGATCGTCTGCCCGAGCCCGGACAGGAATTCCGCGTCGTCGAGTGTGCGGAGCGGGTGAATGAACACCGACCAAACCATTTCCCCGGCGATCGCGTAGCGCGCATCCAGCGCCGTTTCGAAACCGGCCTGAAGAAGGCGATACAATTCACGAGCATCGAGCCCGCTGACATCCCGCACCGGCACCAGGATTCGCATCCGGTCGGCGCGGGGGTCGGAAACAACCTGGATCTGTCTGTCGGCAACCTTGAACACCCAGCTCGTCCCCTGTCGCTGCACGTCCTCTCCGGCCCGCCGGATCAGCGCATCGAGCCGTGCAATCGACATCGGTTCCCCGAGTTGGCGTGCGGTCAGCGGCGGCAGGTCGGATTCAGCGGCGGGCGGCTTGAGCGCCGGTGCCTCTTCCTCTGTTGCCAGGGCCTGACCGGCAAGGCCTGCAGCCAGGAAAACAGAGGCGATGAGCACCGCGAGCTTGCGCCGACACGTGCCCTGCCTCTCACCAATGATACGATCCATCTTGGCCTCCCCTGTCCGTTCGCGTGGTCCTGTCTATGAGAAAGGGCATGTCCGGCCGTTTGTCGAGGCCTTGCGCGAGAATGTGATCACGGTAAGCGACGGCCATGCGGACAGGGCTTGCTCCTGTCGCTTTCGAAGCATAACACTGCTCGAGGAGTTCCCTTTTGAGACGTAGGACCGAGGTTCTTTTCCATGCCCATCATCAACCGGTTTGCCGATCTGCATGCAGAGATTACGGAATGGCGCCGCGATTTTCACAAACATCCCGAATTGCTTTACGAAGTTCACCGGACCGCCGGCATTGTCGAGGAAAAGCTGAAATCCTTCGGGGTTGACGAAGTCATTCCCGGTATCGGCCGGACGGGCGTGGTCGGCGTGATCCGCGGGCGCCGATCCGACAGCGGCAAGGTGGTTGGATTGCGGGCCGACATGGACGCCCTGCCCATTGAGGAGATGACGGGCAAGGAATACGCCTCCGTCAATCCCGGGATCATGCATGCCTGCGGCCATGACGGGCACACGGCGATGCTGCTTGGCGCGGCCAAATACCTGGCTGAAACGCGCAATTTCGACGGCACGGTGGTCTTGATGTTCCAGCCGGCGGAGGAAGGCGGCGCCGGCGCGAAGGCCATGGTGGATGACGGCGTGATGGAGCGTTTCGGCATCCAGGAAGTCTATGGCATGCACAATTTTCCAAACGTGCCGGTCGGCGAATTCGCGATCCGTCCCGGACCGTTGATGGCGGCTGCGGACCAATTGCGCATCGAGGTCGGCGGCCTCGGCGGCCATGCCGCGCGGCCGCACATGGCGGTCGACCCGATCGTCGTATCGTCGCATATCGTGACCGCGCTGCAATCGGTCGCGTCGCGCAATGTCGATCCGCTGAAATCGGTCGTGGTCTCGATATGCGCGCTGCAGGCGGGCAACGCCCACAATGTGATCCCGCAAACCGCCACCATGCTCGGAACCGTGCGCACGCTCGACCCGGAGATCCGCGATATTGCGGAAGAACGCATCAGGGTCATCGTTGAATCGACGGCGACGGCCTTCGGGGCAACCGCGACCTGTCACTACAGCCGCGACTATCCGATCACCGTCAACAATCCGGAAAAGACGGACTTTGCGGTCGACATCGCCCGTGAGGTTGCCGGCAAGGATCGGGTCAACACAAACTATCCGCCGGTGATGGGAGGCGAGGATTTCTCTTTCATGCTGAACGAGCGGCCCGGCGCCTACATCTTCATTGGAAACGGCGATACCGCTTCCGTGCATCACCCGGAATACGATTTCAACGACGAGATCATCCCACTCGGCTGCAGCTATTTTGTGCGCGCCGTCGAAACGGCGATGCCGGCCTGAGACTCTGTGTAATTAGGCAAGCTGCTCTTCCGCCTTTTCCCGATCGCGGATCTTCATGCGTTCGGTGGCGGATTTCAGCTGCCCGCAGGCGGCGAAGATGTCACGCCCGCGCGGCGTGCGGATCGGAGAGGCATATCCGGCACGATTGACCACCTCGGCAAAGGTTTCGATCTTTTCCCAGTCGGAACACTCATAGGGGCTGCCGGGCCAGGGGTTGAACGGGATCAGGTTGATCTTGGCCGGAATGCCCTTGAGGAGACGGACAAGGTCCCGGGCCTCGGCGAGGCTGTCGTTGACGCCCTTCAGCATGACATATTCGAACGTGATGCGCTTGGCATTGGACAGGCCCGGATAGGCTCGGCAGGCGTCAAGCAGGTCGGCGATTGGATATTTTTTATTGATCGGCACCAGCAGGTCGCGCAGATCGTCGCGAACCGCATGCAGCGAGATGGCAAGCATCACGCCGATTTCCGACCCGCAGCGTTCGATCATCGGCACCACGCCGGATGTCGACAGGGTGATGCGGCGCTTCGACAGCGACAGGCCCTCGCCGTCGGAGGCAATGTGGAGCGCCGTCTTCACATTGTCGAAACTGTACAACGGCTCGCCCATTCCCATCATCACGATGTTGGACACCAGCCGCCCTTCGCTGGGCACGACCGCGCCTGCCGGGGTCTCGGCATCCGGAAAGTCGCCCAGGCGTTCGCGCGCGGTGACGATCTGCGACACGATCTCGGAGGCGGTCAGGTTGCGCACCAGCCGCTGCGTACCGGTATGGCAGAACGTGCAGGTCAGCGTGCAACCGACCTGGCTGGAAACGCACAAGGTCCCGCGTCCCTCTTCGGGAATGTAGACCGTTTCAACGTCCACCGGACGTCCGGCACCGCGTGAGGGAAACCGGAACAGCCATTTCCGCGTGCCGTCGACCGAAATCTGTTCGCTTACGATTTCCGGCCGGTCGAAGGTGAAGCCGTCGCGCAGCCGATCGCGAATTGCCTTCGAGACGTTGGTCATGCGATCGACATCGCCGGCGCCGCGGACATAAAGCCAGTGCCACAATTGCTGGGTGCGCATTTTGATCTGGCGGTCCGGTACGTCGATCGAGCGCAGCGCGTCGCCGAGCGCGGGTCGCTCAAGGCCAAGCAGCGACGGCCGGTCAGCCGTAAGGCTGCCGGAAGGCCGCTCTCGCGCATCAGGATGCTCCGACGGGGTCGGAGCTGTGTTCTGCAGAAGGGTCACCATGGCCCCGATATGCCAAGCTTTGGCGAATTTGGCCAGAGCCCTGCGAACAAAAGTCCCGTCGTATCGGGTCCCGGAACGGCACGCGTCGGCGCCGGCCTTGTTCAGGCTCGAAGGCTGCCGCATTGGAGCAATCGTCAAGAGGCGCGCCTGAAAGGATCGGCACGCCCGGACCCGCGGCCGGCCTATCGCCGGTCCGGGATCCCGGGGTAGCGGCCCTGCGTCAGGTGCAGGTCGCGGCGCTCTCTTTCAGGGCGGCGGTCACGCCGGACAGCGAAAACGTATAGCGGGTCGATGTGCCACGGGTGGACGTTCCGGCAACGCTCATATTGCGTCCCGCGCGCATGGCGCTGACCAGCTTGCCTTCCTCCGCCGAGTTTTCGATCCACGCGCCTTCGCCCTGGGTAAACATGGCAAAGTCCGTTCCGTCGATCGACACGGTGACCTTGGAATCCGCCTTGAACGAATATCCGACGATAACACTCGGCTCGGCTTCCACACCCTCACCGGGGCGCGTCGTGACGAAGAAGAACACATCTCCGTGATTTCGATCTGCCGGACGTTTCTCTCTCGGCTTTGCCAGGATGTAGCAGACTTTACCCTTCTGGCCGGAATAGGAGTAAACACCCCAATCCCTGAATTGCTTGATAAGGTTCGGAGTCTGCGCCGTCGCCGTTGCAAGAGACGTGATGAGAACGACGAGTGCTCCCAAAAGTACGTTGGCTTTCATAATATCCATACCGTTCGTCTTGAGATTGCCTCCACTTGGCCGCTCAGCCAAGAATTCCAAGCCTGAATATAAAGTTAACACCGTTACCAAATTGTTTCATTTTCGGTGTTTGTTGTTTAACCATCGCGCCGTGTCGCAAACCTGTCGCTTGCGCTTAAGGACGCGTAAATGCGGCGACATTGCGGCCGAATTTGCCGATTTTTCTGCTCGTATCCGCCGCAATCCGCGGTCCGTTTCACCGGCATGGCCGCGCACAAAATCCGAGTCGGACCCTACGGTCAATAATCCCAGCCGGGCAGCTTCCGGTTTTTTCGGATCTTCGGACCGCCGTGCTGATGCTCGGACAGCGGCTCCGCCTGCTTGTTGTCGAACAGCGCCCGGTCGGGAAACCGCCCGAGCGACCGCGTCCGATCATACATGACGATCGCCCCCGCAATGGCCACGTTAATACAGAATGCGGTCGGAATGCGCACCACATGGTCGCACCGTTCCAGCATCGGCTGCGACAGCGAGCCCCGCTCCGCGCCGAGCACATAAGCGGCGCGCAGCGGATGACCGAAACTCGGCAGGTCGATGGCCTCGTCGATCAGTTCGACACCGACCAGCCGGCATCCGCGCGGCAGGTCCATCGCCTCCACGTCCGGCCAGGCGTAATAAGGCACATGGTTCTGGCTCTTGGAGGTATCGGCTGGAACCCGGCCCGAAAGCCGGCGATCGGCGGCAACGGTGAACACAAAATGCGCGCCGAAGGCATTCGCCGACCGCATCAGGTTCCCCAGATTCATCGGTTTCGACAGGCCTTCGACACCCATCGCAAAAAAGCCGCGCATGCCCGGCACCGCTCCTGTTCGTCTTGTCGTGTGCGCGGCCCGTGCTTACGCGTTCCCGATCGCCAAGGCAAACCGCGCTTTGATTGCACGGCCCGCCGTGATAGGAGCCGACACGCATCGCCCGGCGAAGGGCCACCCTGTCGGCGACTGCCTCTTTTGAACGCCTCTTCGGAAACCACATCCATGAAAGCTCTGTTGTGCAAGGCCTTCGGTCCCCCGTCCTCGCTGGTCATCGAGACCGTCGACGAGCCGGAACCGGCCGCCGGCGAAGTTGTGATCGACGTCAAGGCTGCGGCGCTGAACTTCTTCGACACGCTGATCATCGAGAACAAGTACCAGTTTCGTCCCGATCTGCCGTTTTCGCCGGGCGCCGAAATGGCCGGCATCGTGCGCCGGACCGGACCGGGCGTCGCCTCGGTGATCCCGGGCGACCGCGTCACCGGATACCTGAAATGGGGATGCGTCCGGGAAGCCGTCGCTGCGCCGGAAGGCGCCCTCGTCAAGATCCCGGATTCGATCGGCTTCATCGAGGCGGCCGGCCTTTCGGTCACCTACGGCACCTCGCTGCATGCCCTGCGCGACCGGGCGAACCTGCAGCCGGGAGAGAGCGTTGCAGTCCTCGGTGCGTCGGGCGGGGTCGGCCAGTCGGCAATGGAAATCGCCAAGGCCATGGGAGCCCGCGTCATCGCCTGCGCCTCGTCGGACGAAAAACTCGCCTTCTGCCGGGAACACGGAGCCGACGAGACCGTCAATTATGCGACCGAGGATCTGAAGAACCGCCTGAAGGACTTGTCCGGCGGCGACGGCATTGACGTGGTCTACGACCCGGTGGGCGGCAGCCACGCCGAACAGGCGCTGCGGGCGCTCGGCTGGGAAGGTCGTTTCCTCGTGATCGGCTTCGCCGGAGGCGAGATCCCGAAAATCCCGCTGAACCTGCCACTCCTGAAGGGATGTGATATCCGCGGCGTCTTCTGGGGCGCCGCGATCCAACGCAATCCGGACCAGCACCGAAGCAACATGCGCCAGATTCTCGACTGGGTCCAAGAGGGCGCGATCAAGCCGCACATCCATGCAACCTATACGCTCGACCAGGCCGCAAACGCGTTGCAGGACCTTGCCGACCGCAAGGTCAAGGGCAAGGCGGTGGTGACGTTCTAGACCGGTACCGGGTCAGGCCGCCGATTTGTCGCTGTTTGTGTCCGCCTCGGTTTCTGTCTCGTCGGACAGCGCCTCGCGTGCCGCATCGCGGTGCGCATCGGTGATCGAGCCGCGCACGGCGGCAAGCGCCGTCGCCAGGACGGCGACATCATCGCCGAAACCGAGGCCGAGAATGAAATCCGGCACGGTATCGAGCGGCACCACGAAATAGGCGAGTGCGGCGAGAAGCAGAAACCGCACCCGGTTCGGCGTTTTCGGATCGAGCGCGCAGTAATACGACGCAACCACTTCGTCGCTGAAGGGAATACGGGCCGCGGCCTTGCGGAATGTCGGCCAGAAGCCCGCGCGCACTTTGTCCTCGCGCTGCTCTTCCGGGCCGAGGATCTCCACGTCCAGCGGATAATCCTTGGATTTGTCTGTCATCACCTTCTCCTCACAAGAAAAAGTGGGGCTCTGCCGCGAAAAAATCAACTGGGGACCCGGTGTGATGCCAGGATGGCGCCCTTCGCGGCTGCATCGGATGGATGAGTCAGGCAAGCGAATCCATGGTTTCAGCCAAGGTAATGTCGAGACCGGTCAGGCCGCCCGCATCGTGGGTCGACAAGGTGACGGTTACGTTTTTGTAAACATTGAACCATTCCGGATGGTGGTCCATTTTTTCCGCCACCAGCGCAACGCGAGCCATCCAGCCGAACGCCTCGTTGAAATCCTTAAAGACAAACTGCTTGGTGATCGCGTCGCGTCCGTCGACCATCGACCAGTCTGAAAGGCGGTCAAGAGCCGCGGAGCGTTCGTCGTTGGTCAGTTTTTTCGCCATGATGCCCTCCTGATCGGTATACGAAGCATGTAGCGTAGCGAATTGCGATTCCGAGACCCGACCCACCGGATCAGAAACCTTTCCCATCATGACAACGACAAAGACAGCGCCGGCCATCCTGTTTGTCTGCCTTGGCAACATCTGCCGATCGCCGCTGGCCGAGGGCATCCTGCGCAAGCGCTGGCCGAACCAGGGTCCGTCCGAGCCGCCGATCTTCGATTCTGCCGGCCTCGGCTCCTGGCATGAAGGCGATCCGCCCGATGCACGGGCGATCCGGATCGCCCGCGAAAGCGGCTATGAAATTGCCGCACAACGGGCCCGCCAGGTGCGGTCGGACGATTTCGATCGCTTCGATCTGATCTTCGCCATGGATCGGAACACGCTGACCCGCCTGCGTGACATGCGTCCGTCCGAAGACAGCCTGGCCGATCTCCACCTCTTTCTCGATTATACAGAAAACCGCGTCGCCGACGTGCCCGACCCGTTTTACGGCGACGAAACCGACTTTTGCGCGGTCGTAACACTCATCGAACAGGCCGCCGACGGCCTGATCGCCCGTGCAACGCGCGCGACCTAAAGGATATCGGGTTCCGGGAGTCCCATCTGATCCGCAAGACTCTCACCCGCCGCCAGGCGCCTGATCTGCTCTTCTTCCTGGGCGATCTTGGTGTTGGAGGCGCTCAGCACCGAATCCTCCTGGGCAAGCGGTACGACCGCCACGCCGTCATCGTCGCCGAGCACGATATCGCCCGGCGAGACGGGACAACCGGCACAGGCGATCGGCCCGTCGATCGTGCCGCCGAACCCCTTATGCGGCCCGGCGGGCACGATGGCCGAGGCAAAGACCGGCAGGCCGAACTCGACGATTTCCGCACAATCCCGGACCGCGCCGTAAATCACCACGCCCGCGGCTTCGCGTGCCATCGCCGCCTGGGCAAGCAGGCCGCCGAAAACGGCCGTGTCCGGAAAGCCGCCGGCATCGACGACCAGGACGTCATCCGGTTCCAGGAGGCGCAGCGCGGCATGGATCGCGCCGTTGTCGCCGACCATGCACGTGACGGTGCGCGCCTGGCCGCACAGCACCATGCCCTTTGCGAGCGGTTTCACGGCTGCCGCCATGGTTTGCGTCCGGTTCATGCAATCGGAGGCGATCGCCGGCGGGATGGCGCTCCACGCCTCAAGGCGCTCCGCGGACAGGCGCCGGAACGAAGTGTTATGTCGATATAGCGGCATGACGGGGCGTCCGGTAAAGGAGGATCAGGACTCGTCTCCGAACCCTGATCCGGGCCGGGTATAGGCCGAGCGCGGCGGGCTGAAAACGTCCAGCACGACCGCACCGTCGGCACCGGCACGGATCGTGTGCGGAACGCCGCCCGGCGTGCGCCAGAAATCGCCCTTTTCGACAGCAACCTCCTCGTCGCCCTGCACTCGAACGGCGGAGCCTTCGATCAGCAGACCCCATTGTTCTTCAGGGTGCTGATGCAGGGTGCCTTCCGCTCCCGGGTCGAGCCGCACGACCGACAACATGGCATGATCGCCCGCAAACACCCGGGTCGAAATGCCCGGCGCCAAGTCCCGAGCCAGGCCCTGCGTCAGGTCGTCGATATTGAAAAAGGTCTCGCCCTTCGGCATCCGATTTCTCCCCTGCCCGGTCGTCTAGTCTGGTGTGGCGCCGACTGTCCGGAGCGCACGGCGATTATGCGACGTCGGCCGTGTCCGCAGCGCCGGATCCGAAGCGCCGCTCGATGTAATCCTGGACCATCGCCTTGAAGTCGTCCGCAATGTTCGGGCCGCGCAGCGTCACCGCTTTCTTTCCGTCGATGAAGACCGGCGCCGCCGGCGCTTCGCCGGTGCCAGGCAGCGAGATGCCGATATCGGCATGTTTCGATTCGCCGGGCCCGTTGACGATGCATCCCATGACGGCAACGTTGAGCGATTCCACACCCGGATAGGTCTCGCGCCAGGTCGGCATCGATTCCCGGATATGGTCCTGGATGTCCCGGGCCAGTTCCTGGAAGACGGTTGACGTCGTACGCCCGCATCCCGGGCAGGCCGCGACAATCGGGATGAACGTGCGAAAGCCCATGGTCTGCAGCAATTCCTGCGCGACCTGCACTTCGCGGGTGCGGTCGCCGCCCGGTTCGGGCGTCAGCGAGACCCGGATCGTGTCGCCGATCCCCTGTTGCAGGAGCACGCCCATGGCCGCGGACGAGGCAACAATGCCCTTCGATCCCATACCGGCCTCCGTCAGGCCGAGATGCAGGGTGTGGTTGGAGCGCTTGGCAAGCGCCGTATAGACCGCGATCAGGTCCTGGACCTGGGACACCTTCGCCGACAGGATGATTTTCGAGCGCGGCATACCGATGTCCTCGGCAAGCTCGGCCGACAACAGCGCGGACTGGATGATGGCCTCATGCATCACTTCCGTCGCGCTTACCGGATCCGGCGATACGGCATTTTCATCCATCAGCCGGGTCAGGAGCGCCTGGTCGAGCGATCCCCAATTGACACCGATCCGCACCGGCTTGTCATACCGGATCGCCGTTTCGATGATCGCCCCGAATTGCCGGTCCTTCTTTTCCTTGAAGCCGACATTGCCGGGGTTGATCCGGTACTTGGCGAGTGCTTCGGCGCAGGCCGGATGATCCGCAAGCAGCTTGTGGCCGATATAGTGGAAGTCGCCGACAAGCGGCACGTCGAGCCCGAGCCGTTCCAGCCGTTCGCGGATTTTCGGCACGGCGGCAGCTGAGTCGTCGCGGTCGACGGTGATACGAACGATTTCCGAGCCCGCGCGCGACAACGCGGCGACCTGTGCCACCGTGGAATCCACATCGGCCGTATCCGTATTCGTCATGGATTGCACAACGACCGGGGCGCCACCCCCGACAGGGACCCCGCCGACGTGAACGGGTTCGGAAATCCGGCGGTCGAAGGGTCTGGAAAAATAATCCATCTCTGTCCCGATCGGTTGGACGCGCGTTGATTTGGCTTAGGCGAGATGCCTTCGGGCTGTCAACGTGTCTCGGTGTCCGACAGTGCGGACACACGCCTTCCCGGCCTGACGAGCGCATCCGACACCGTGCTGTCAAATGGTTGTGTTGCACTTCCCTTGATTATGTGTGCAGTGCAATAAATACTCCCTCGACCTCCCGCCTGCTGTCCCGCCCGAAAGGAACATGCCATGGTTTCCGGAAAAACCACGCTGATAACCGGCTCTACGTCCGGTATCGGTCTTGAAATGGCCCGCGAATTCGCCCGCGAAGGGGCCGATATCGTCCTGAACGGTCTTGGCGATCCTGCGGAAATCGAAGCAACGCGCGCCGGGCTGGCGGAAGAATTCTCCGTAAAGGTCGCCTATGACGGCGCCAACATGCTCAATCCGGACGATATCGCCGGCATGATCGACCGCGTGGAGGCCGATTTCGGCGGCCTCGACATCCTGATCAACAATGCCGGCATTCAATATGTCGCGCCGATCGAGGACTTCCCGGTCGACAAATGGGATGCGATCATCGGCATCAACCAGTCCGCAGCGTTTCATACGATCCGCGCCGCCGTGCCCGGCATGAAGAAGCGCAAATGGGGCCGCATCATCAATACCGCCTCGGCCCACGCGCTCGTCGCCTCGCCGTTCAAATCGGCCTATGTGTCGGCGAAACATGCCATTGCCGGCCTCACCAAGACGATTGCGCTCGAAACCGCCACGTTCGGCATCACGGTCAACGCGATCGCGCCGGGTTATGTCTGGACACCGCTCGTTGAAAAACAGATCCCCGACACCGCAAAGGCGCGCGGCATGACCGAGGAGCAGGTCAAGCACGATGTCCTGCTTGAGGCGCAACCCACCAAGGAGTTTGTGACGGTCGAGGAAATCGCCGGGCTCGCGCTCTTCCTGTGCTCCGACCAGGCCCGGTCGATAACCGGGGTGACGATTCCGGTGGACGGCGGCTGGACCGCTCACTGACCAGAGCAATGCATGATCGGCCATCCGGCCATTCTCTTGACGATTGGAACCTATCGTGGCGAAAGCGGGGCGGGCGCGGCAGCGCAAGAAGATCAATCTCGGATTGCAGGGCGGCGGCGCCCATGGCGCCTATACCTGGGGCGTGATCGACAGGCTGCTGGAAGACGAGCGGCTGGAAATCGAGGGCGTGACGGGCACCAGTGCCGGCGCCATGAACGCCGTGGTGCTTGCTGACGGCATTGCCAAAGGCGGGCGGGAGGGCGCCCGCGAAGCCCTGACCGAGTTCTGGCGCGCCGTCTCCAAGACCGCCCGATCGAGCCCGATCCAGCGCAGCGCCCTGGATATGCTGTTCGGCAATTGGAGCCTCGACACCTCGCCGACTTATCTGTTCTTCGACGTGCTCACCCGGTTTTCCTCGCCCTACGATTTCAATCCCTTCGACATCAATCCGTTGCGCGATGTGGTCAAGCAGCAGGTGGATTTCGATGCGGTCTGCGCGGTCAAGGACATCAAGATCTTCGTCGCCGCCACCAATGTGCATTCCGGCAAGATCCGCGTTTTCGACCACGAAGACATCAATCTCGACGCCGTCATGGCCTCGGCCTGTCTGCCGCATGTGTTCAAGGCTGTCGAGATCGACGGCGTGCCCTATTGGGATGGCGGCTATATGGGCAACCCGCCCCTGTTCCCGCTGTTCTACAATTCCAGCGCGTCCGACACGATCATCATCCAGATCAATCCGATCGAACGCGCCGAGACCCCGAAGACCGCCCGCGACATCGTCAATCGCCTGAACGAGATCACGTTCAATGCCACGCTCCTGCGGGAACTGCGCGCGATCGACTTCGTGACCCGGCTGATCGACGATGGAAAGCTCGACTACAACGAATACAAGCGCGTCTACATGCACCGGATTTCCGCGGACGAAGACCTGAAGCCGCTCTCCGCTTCCTCCAAGCTGAACGCCGAATGGGCGTTTCTCACCCATCTGCGCGATATCGGCTGGCGCGCTGCGGACCATTGGCTCGCCGCCAATTTCGATCGGATCGGAACCGAATCGACCCTGGACCTGCGCGCCGAGTTCAGTTGACCGAGCCGGTCGGTCAGCGAGGAAACGTAGCGGCTTCCAGACGGTTGCCGTCCGGGTCCCGGATAAAGGCCGCATAATAGTCGGTCATCGTGGCCGTGCGGTTGCCGGGTGGGCCGTCATCGGTTCCGCCGGCCTCCAGGGCGGCCTGAAAAAACCGCTGCACAGCTTCACGGTCCCGCGCCCGCAGACAGACATGACATCCGGTATCGGGTTCGACCGGCTGCATGTCTGCGCGTTCGTTGATCCAGAATTCGGGATAACGCTTGCCGAAACCGACCCGGTTCGGCGCCTCCACAAGGGCTGCCATACCAAGCGGCGCCAGGACCCGACGATAGAAGTCGGCCGATCGGCGCAGGTCGGAAACGGCAATGGAAACGTGATCGATCATGGTTCTTGTGCTCCGGACGACATGCCTTGGGGCGTCGGCCGGATCAGTTTAGAAGCAGACATCCAAAATGGATCTTGCTTTTTCAGCGACAAAATGTTCTTGTTTTGTTCCATCTGAATATCACCCTCTGTCTCGGTCTTAACGGAACCGTCGCCATGCCGCCCGAATCCGCTCAGAAGAATTGCCATGCCGGCCCGGCTCTTACGATCGTGCCTGCAACCGCCGATCGCTGGGCGGATTTCGAGACGCTCATGGGGCCGAAAGGCGGGGTCGGCGGCTGCTGGTGCATGTTGTGGCGGCAGAGCCAGAAGACCCAGGAGGCGCAAAAGGGCGCAGGCAATCGCAAGAAGATGAAGCGCGTTTTCAGCGCCGACCGGCCGCCGGGACTGCTGGCCTTCGATGGCGATGCACCGGTTGCCTGGCTCTCCATCGCACCACGCGCGGACTTCGTGCGGCTTGAAGGTTCGCGCATACTCAAACCGGTCGACGCCGAACCGGTCTGGTCGATCTCCTGTTTCCTGATCCGCCGCGACTATCGCCGCAAGGGTGTCGCTGTCGCGCTGCTCGACGCTGCCAAACGCTTCGTCGCCAACCATGGCGGATCGATCATCGAGGGCTATCCGGTGGAACCGCGCAAGGATCCCTATCCCGGCACCTATGCCTGGACCGGCATTGCCGAATCCTTCCGCCGCGCCGGTTTTACCGAAGTCGCGCGCCGCTCCGAAACCCGGCCGATCATGCGTTTTTCCCTCGGCGGTCGCTGAGGCCGGATCAGGATCCAGACGCCTCGGTGATCGGCGGCGGCGGACGATAGGCGCTGTCGCCCTCGATCAGGCGCCAGGTGGCATAAAGCGTGGAATGCAGGAGCGCCGGCGTCTCCCCGAACCGAACGACCACGAGGTCTTTCTCAGGCAGCATGTACACGGTCTGACCGTTGGCGCCGTAGAAATAGGAGAACGGTCCCTGCAGCGCCTCGCCGGCCCGGTCGAGCACGTTGTGATAGAGGTGCCGCCGGTAGGTGCCCGCTTGCCTTTCCGCCACGTCGATATCCGTCCCGAAGAAGCGGGCGTGCAGATCAGGACGCAGGAAGGGTGCGTCCGGAGTGCCATTGCGCATCACAAAGGCGGCAACCGCAATCCAGTCCCGGGCTGTCGCATAAATACAGCAATAGGCGGTGACCCCGCCTTCGGGAGCATGGCGCCGCCAGACCGCGTCGCCCGCACCAGCCGGTATCCAGATCGCGCGCTCGACCAGTTCGTCCAGATTCGTGTCGTAGACCGCCTCGAGCACAGCGGCCAGCACAGACGAATTGATGTTCTGATAATCGAACACATCTGACTTCGCCGGATCGATGCGCAATCCGGACTGCACAGCAGCGAACCCGCGCATGTGCAGACGAGCCATTGGACCGAACGGATTGCGCCGCATGGTCAGGAATTCATAGGCCCCGGACACCGGCACGGTGGCCGATCTCAATCCGGCAAAGGCGACCCCGCTGCGCATGTCCAGGAAAGCGGCAAGCGGCACCGCGCGAAAGGCCGCGTCGCCGGCTTCCGGCAGATAGCGGCCGACCGGATCATCCAGAGACGCGATTCGTCCTTCCGTAACGGCCCGCAGGATGAGCGCGCCGACAAGGCTCTTGACCAGCGAATAGGAGTTGAACCGGGTCCCGGTAT
>JANQQB010000272.1 GCA_028285165.1 Rhodobiaceae bacterium | reverse complement strand
GGCTTCCGGGCCCGGCATGCCGGGCGGGCGTTTCGGCAAAGCGTCAATCCTGTGGTGCAGGGCAAGCGCCGCCCGCGCCAGACCGGCATAGGACAGGGTGCCGGCTTCACCCGTAATCGCGGCACGGTCGGGATGGTCACGCGCAAGGCGAAGGATCTGAAAAAGTATGGGCACGGCGCGACACACTTGGGAAGGACGGCAATGACCGGAAGTCCTAAAACGTCAACCTTCCTATGGGAAGCCGGCAACAGGAACAAAGAAACGACCGGTGTGCTTAGAGCGGTTCCGGGTTAGCCTTCGAGCAGGATCTTGCCCGAACGTCCGCGGCGGGCATTGTGCCGGAGCGCCGCACCGATATCTGCCAGGTCGTAGCGTGCCTCGACAGGCAGGTCGACCGGATGCGCGCGGAAGAAGGCGAACAGCTTTTCGAACAGGGCAACACGCTCGTCCGGCGTCATGGCGTGCACGACGGAGCGCAGCCAGAACAATTCCGGCTTCACGCGGTTCTTTGCGCGTTCGGAGAGATTCGCCGCAAGCGGTTTGCCCGACAGAAGACCGTATTGCACGAAACGCGCTTCTGCAGGCAGTGCTTCGGCAAAAGCCGTGCCCTGCGGGCCGCCGATTGCATCGAGGCCGGCGCGCACCATGTGGGTCCGCCGGGCTTCCGCCAACCCGGATGCGATGGTCTGGCGATCGCAGTCGATAATACTGTCGGCGCCCAGAACCTGCCAGTCCCGGGCGCGCTCAGCGCCGTGCACCAGGGCGACAAAGCCGAGATCCCGTGCCTTTGCCAGCGCGAACAGCACTTTCGATATCGCCGATCCGCAGGCATTGACCGCAATCGCCTCACCAGGCGCGAGGTCGAGCACGGACGTCAGAAGACACCAGGCCGTCGCCGGATTGATGTACATCTGCGCTGCAAGGTCCATCGGGACCCAATCCGGAACCGGAATGCACCAATCGGCCTCCGCGTCGACCAATTCCGACCATGTGCCGGTGCGGCCGAGCGGCAGGACACGCTGGCCACGCTGGAAGCCTTCGACCGCCGGACCGTGATCGACCACAGTGCCGACACCCTCAAAGCCCGGCACGAAGGGCGGCGTCAGGCGCGCGGCATAAGCGCCGGTGATCGGAATCAGGTCGGACGGATTGATCGGCCGCGCGATCATGCGCACCCGAACGGTCCGCGGACCGAGCCCGCCCGGTTCCGTTTCCTGGAACTGGCAAACCTGAACCGGATCCCCGAATTCCTCGACCAGAATACGCCGCATGGCCTGTCAGGCGCGATCCGGCCGAAAGGCCTCGTGGAACGTGGCAAACGGTTCGGTATCGGCGACGAAGGAGAACGTGCCTTTGTCGAGCACTTCCCGCGACGCCGTCATGAACGCGGTCAGCGCATGACGGACCAGATGCGAGCCGAGGCTGATGCGCTTGACCCCGAGATCGGCAAGCTCGGCAACGGTCAGGGGTGTCGTACCGAAACCGGCCAGCACATTGACCGGCACGCTGACGGAATCGACCACCCGACGGATGTCGTCGGCCCGGCTGAGCCCGGGAATGTAGACACAATCCGCGCCTGCGGCCGAATAGGCACGAATGCGCCGGATCCCTTCGTCGAGCGCGTCCGGATGGCGCACCAGAAAGGTTTCCGCCCGCGCGGTCAGCACGAAGGGCACGCCAAGATCGTCGATCGCATCGCGCGCCGCACGGATGCGGGCCGTGCCCAGATCAAGATCGTAAAGCGGGCTTTCGGGCACGCCGGTCGCGTCCTCGATCGACCCGCCGGCGCAGCCGATTGCGATCGCCTCAGACACCGTGCGGGCGACCTCTTCCGGCAGATCTCCGAACCCGGATTCAAGATCCGCGCTGACCGGCAGCGGCGTCGCTTCGACAATCGATTTGGCATGATCGAGCATGGTATCGCGATCGACCGCCCAGGCCGCATCCTGGCGGCCCAGTCCGAAGGCGGCGGCAGCCGATGACGTGGCCAAAGCCTTGTAGCCCATCTGCGCCAGCAGTTTCGCCGATCCTGCGTCATAGGGGTTGGGAATGAGGAAGGCGCCCGGTCCTTCATGCAACGCGGCAAAGGCCGCGAGCCGGTCGATTTCGGCATCGCTCATGAAACGCACCTCCTTGAAATGAAGAGCCTTTCTAGGCCCAGGGTGTCGTGGGTGTCCACCATGACTTCGCGCAACCGCAAACTCTGTTTCCGGACAACACTTTGCGGAAAATCCAGCGGCGCAAACGTTTGTGCCCGGTATCCTGGGTCCGCCGGTCAAGCCGTCGGATGACGGATTGGAGGGCGGGATTGGTCCCAAGAAGCATCGCCGACTTGGCCAGATTGCGCCCCGTCCCCCCTCCAACCACCGTCATTACCCGCTTCAAGCGGGTAATCCAGCGGCGCAAACGCCTGTGCCCCGCATCCTGGATCCCCCGGACAAGCCGGGGGGAAGACGGAAAGAGGCGGGAATTCAGGGACTTGAATGGATTTCACCGACGCTGCCGCCCCGAAACAAAAGCCGGACGGCCATCCAGCAAACCGTCAGGCCACCTGCCCCTAATCCCCCGCCGGGGCAAATCCGAACTCGCGGAAGATCGCCGCCGCGCGCGGCCCCTGCAGATAGGTCCAGAAGGTGCGGACCGGCAGCGAGGGGGCGTCGCCGAGGCGGGCGGCCTTATACAGGATCGGATCGTGAGTCCGAGGCGGCAGCGCGGCCAGTTGGATGACGGCGTCCGAGGCGATCGCATCCGTTCGGTAGACGATACCGAGCGGTGCCTCGCCCCGTTCCACGAGGATGAGCGCGGCGCGAACATTGTTGGCGATCGCGAGACGGTCGCTGATCGCCTCCCAGCGTTCCAGCGTCTTCAGCGCCTGGCGGGCATAGCGCCCGGCCGGCACATGGTCCGGATCGGCAATCGCCAACCGGTCGTCGGATCCGATCCAGGCGGCAAAGTCGAATTCGGCGAGACCGGCATGGTCGCGACCTTCTGCCGATTTCGGCGCAATCAGCATCAGCGTGTTGCGGGCGATCACTGTCGTGTGCACCGGGCTGGCGAGCTCGCGGTCCACGAGATAGTCGACCCATTCGGCGTTCGCCGACACGTAGATGTCAGCCGGTGCGCCGCGCTCGATCTGATGAGCCAGGACCGAGGACGCTGCGAAGGAAAGGCGCAGATCGGCCCCTGTTTCCTCCTCGAAGGCCAGCTCGATCGCACCGAGCACATCGGTCAGGCTGGATGCGGCAAAGACCGTGACCCGCTCGCTTGCAAGGGCGAGGCCGGGGCTACCGACCAGTATCGCGGCCAGTGCAAGCAAAATGGCAACCCGGCGCATGGCACTCCCTTTCTTCCGGTCTGTCCGCCAATGCCGACACGCATATCGATCATTCAGCCCGGTGCGAGACCGCTCTTCTTAACCCGTTTTCCTGTCGGTCGCCCGGTGACGATTCGTTCCGGGCACGCCTGACCCCATCAAGGATCCGGCGCTTGAAACACGGAGAGACTGGCAGCCAGCCAAGGAAAGTCTCCCTTTAGCAGGGACATCCGACGCCCTTCATCAATCTCAGATTGCGGCAATTTTAATCATATATTTCAGATATTTGAAACGGTATTCTGGTTCGAGCAAGCATCGATTGCGCGGCGTTTCGCGCCGCGACGCGATTTTTCTTCGCGAATGCCGACGGTTTTGATACGCTTTTGGCCGGATCTGGAGGGAAACATGCGAACCGTTTTTGGGATGCTGCTTTCGATCTGCGTTCTGGCCGGCACCGGTGCCGCCATCGCCGAAGGCGTGAAGTATCCGGAATGCAAGTGCCAGAATTACGGTCGGTACATCAAGGCCGGCGATACCGCCTGCATCAAAACGAACAACGGCCCGCAAATGGCCCGCTGCATAAAGCGCGGCAACGTGACGGACTGGGATTTCCTCGGTGAGGAATGCTCGTTCACGTCCGGGCTGGATGCACCGGTCACCCCGATACCCGCGAGCGCAGCCGCGCAAATTCAGGCAACGTCGCTGCAATAGGGATGCACTGCCGTTTCATCCGCAAGACCTGAACCTGCATTGCGCGTCACAGCGCGGCCTTACGGTGACGCAATTCGCCTGACGTCACACAAGGACCATCGAATCGAGCCAGAGTGAAGGGCCGGCTGCCGAATATCGGAGGTCGGGCAATCCCCTCCGCGCTATGCGAGACTGCATAATGCTCCGAAAGTTCGTCTGGTTGTTTTTCATGGCAGCGATGTCACATCCGGCTTTTGGTGCGGACAGCGGCGACCTTCTGATTGAAGGTGTGCCGCTGCCGGCCGACGCCAGGCAACGTGCTGAACGCGCCGAAGCCGCTGCACCTGACGGATTCGCGGGCACGTGGATTGGCGCCTGGGACGGCGTACTCCGGCATGTCCTGATTGTCGATTCGCCGGAACCCGATGGCCGCGTCAGTGCGATCTATGCGGTCGCGGACAACCCGTATGGGACATTCAAACGGGCATGGTTTCCGGTGACCGGAACGGTTACGGGCAGCCGATTGTCGCTGTCGAACGAACATTTCTCGGTAACCTATGACCGCACGCCCACGGGCCGTCTCCGCGGCGTATTCGCCAACGATGCCGGATTCGTGGTGTTGCACCGACAATCCCTTGACGCCCTGCTTGCAGCCGATAAGCCGGTTTCGTGGACCTGGGCGGAAAGGACGTTTCTGGAGACCGAGCTGAGCGAAAACGACAAGCCTGTTCGGCTTGAGGCGATCGTTTTCAAACCGGAGGGCTCCGGACCGTTTCCCCTTGCAATCGTCAACCACGGTTCGACCGGCTTCGGCCGCGATCCGGAGCGCTTCGGCCGCACCTGGTTCCAGCCCTGGCTCGCCGATTTCCTGAACGCGCGCGGCTGGCTTGTCGCCTTCCCGCAGCGCCGCGGGCGCGGTCGGTCCGATGGGCTTTACAACGAAGGCTTCGCCGACAATCGGTCCAAGGGCTATACGTGCGAGCCGACGCGATCGCTCGCCGGCGCCGAGCGCGCCCTTACCGATGTTGACGCCGCGGTAACGGCGCTGGCCGCTCGGCCGGACATCGTCGACGGACCGGTCTTGATGCTCGGCCAGTCGCGCGGCGGCGCGCTTTCGGTCGCCTATGCCGGCCTATATCCTGAAAAGGTTCATGGCGTCGTCAACTTCGTCGGCGGCTGGATGGGCGACGGCTGTTCGACGGCAACGACCATCAATCAAACGCTGCTCTTGAAGGGCACCTCGTTTGAAAAACCCGGCCTGTGGCTCTACGGCCGCGAGGACGTTTACTACAACGAGGGACATGTCCAGGCGAATTTCGACGCGTTCCGCGCCGCAAACGGGCTGGGGCGTTTCGTGCTCTTTGATGTACCCGGTCAGGGAAACGGCCATTCGGTTCTGGCGATCCCGCCTTTGTGGATTGAAGCGGTGAGCGACTATCTCGACACGCTGGACCCGGAATAGCAATAGGCCGAGCCGTTGCCCTTCAAGGACGCGTTTGCGACGGAGGGTCGAATGTCGTCCGGTCAGGAGCACAGCCGGGGCACCCCTGTGTTTGTATCGGTTTTCCTATAGATAGTTACAAATGTAACTAATAGTCTCTCTCACGCGGAAACGCCGGCGCGCCAGGGTACCATCGATAACCTCGGCCGCGCCGCGAGCAAGGAGAGCCGAGATCATGAAAATCGAAAAGATCCATCACGTCGCCTATCGCTGCCGGGACGCCAAGGAAACCGTCGAGTGGTACACGACGATGCTGAAGATGGATTTTGTTCTGGCGATCGCCGAGGACAAGGTCCCGTCAACCCACGAGCCAGACCCGTACATGCATCTGTTTCTCGATGCCGGCGACGGCAACATCCTGGCTTTCTTTGAATTGCCGACGAAGCCGGACATGGGCCGCGATCCAAACACGCCGGAATGGGTCCAGCACATCGCCTTCAAGGTCAAGGACCGGGACACACTGCTCGATTACAAGGCGCATCTGGAGGAAAACGGCATCGACGTGCTCGGTGTCACCGACCATTCCATTTTTCACTCGATCTATTTTTTCGATCCGAACGGTCACCGCATCGAACTCGCCTGCCCGGACCCCAAGGAAGACGCCATGCTGAAACGCCTGGACGCCGTCAAATGGGACATGCTGGACGAGTGGAGCAAGACCAAACGCGCCCCGAAACACGCCGCCTGGCTGCATGAAAAGGAACTGGCGGAAACGTAGACGGAAGGTCCGAGCAGTCTCGTGACCCAATGCCGGGCGCCGGCTGACGGCCGACGTCCGGGTGAATGTTATGCCAGGAAGGCCCCGATGCGTTCGATCGCCCGCCGGATATTCTGCGTTGAATTGGCATAGGACACCCGCAAATAGCCTTCGCCATGCACACCGAAATCCGGGCCGCCGATCGTCGCCACACCGGCCTCTTCCAGGAGGGCGGATGCGAGGTCCTTCGACTTCCAGCCCGTCGCCTTGATGTTGGGAAAGGCATAAAACGCGCCGTGCGGCGTGCGGCAGGTAAGGGTGTCGATCGCGTTCAGATCCTCGACCACGATCTTCCGCCGCGCATCGAATTCCGCCACCATGTCAATTACCGCGTCCTGCGGTCCGGTCAGCGCCGCGTGCGCGGCAAACTGCGCCGAGGCGTTGACGCAGGACCAGGAATTGACCGCCAGTTTGCGGGCCTTGTCATAAAGCGTGTCGGGCCAGACCGAATAGCCGAGCCGCCAGCCGGTCATGGCATAGGTCTTCGACCAGCCGTCGAGCAGGATTACACGGTCGCGGATCGCGTCGTAGTCCAACAACGACGTGTGCTCCAGCCCGTCATAGACCATCTGCCCGTAGATTTCGTCGGACAGGATCGCAATGTTCGGCCGATCGGCAAGCCCGGCGACAAGCCGGTCGATCTCCGCCTTCGGCGTCACGCCGCCGGTCGGATTGGCCGGCGAATTGAGCACGATCAGGCGGGTCTGATCGGTCAGAAGCGAAAGGGTTTCTTCCGCTGAAAACGCGAAGTCGTTTTCTTCGCGGATCGGGATCGGAACGGCGCGCGCACCGGTATAGTCGATCATTGACCGGTAGATCGGAAAGCCGGGGTCCGGGTAAAGAATGTCGACGCCCGGTTCTCCGAACATCAAAATGGCGGCGAACATCGTCACCTTGCCGCCGGGGACGATGAGGACTCGGTCGGGCGAGACCTCAACGGCCAGCCGGCGGTGTATGTCGGCGGCGACCGCCTCGCGCAATACTGGGATTCCGGTCGCCGGCGTGTAGCCGTGATGGCCGTCGCGCAGCGCCTTGATCGCGGCTTCGACGATGTGGTCCGGGGTGCGGAAATCCGGCTGCCCGATGCCAAGATTGATGATGTCGCGTCCCTGGTCGGCAAGCGCAGTTGCACGCGCCAGAACGGTGAAGGCGTTTTCCTCACCCATCCGGTCGAATTTGGCAATCGTCTGCAGCATGGTCGTTTCCCGGCTATTATTGGCACCGTCCGTGTCGGCGGCACCATGCGCCATGTTTTTGAAACCGCAAGTGTTTTTTGCCGAAATGCCGCGCTTCAGACCGGTCACATACAAGTGCGCGGCAGCGTGTGGTTCCAGACGCGCTCGCTGAACAGCGTCTCGCCCTCGAACGCGGCGACTTTCGCCTTCAACAGGTAATCCGTCGCCGTGCAGGTCAGCCGCGACGTGGTTTCGACACGCACCGACCAATCGCCCCGACGCATGCGGCAGGAATAGACCCCGTCAAGCGTCAGTTTCAGCGGGTCGTCCGGAGCGATGCTGTAACATTCGCGTCGCTGGTCGCCGGCGATCAGGCCGTGTCCGGGCATTTCCGCGTCCCCGCTGTCTTCCAGGATGTGATAGCGCGTCGTGCCCTGCTGCAGGTCGCGCTCGATCCAGCGCCGCGATACGGGTTGGCGATGCATCCGATAGGTCGGCAGCGGATCGGGATCGTCCGGTTCGGCGATATCGATCGTTTCCCCGAACCAGCGGACCGGCATCGCCAAAGCCGCGTGCGGACCGAGCGCCAGGGTGGCCGTCACGCGTTCCGGTCCCGGCAGGATCATCGGCCAATAGGCCGTCGACACGGCAAGGCCGATCTGGTGGCCCGGCAGGAACCGATAACCGCATTCGTCGAGCGGGATCTCCACGTCCTCTGCCCGACCGGGCGGCATCGGTCGCGGTTTTTCGTTGCCGTTGCGATGACACAGGTTCAGTACACCGAAACTCACCCTGTGGCCCGCACCGTCCGGGTGATAATCGATCAGCCGAACGGCCAGATTGGCAATCGGCTTGTCGACGCTGACACGCAGCTTCAAGCACGGCCGTCCGAGGATATCGATCGGTTCGCTGAGCACGCCCGACATGAAGACCAGCGAACCGCCATCGTCGATGCGCTGGTCGCCGGGCAGTTCCGCATCCGGCTTCTGCGTAAAGAATTCGCCGCAGGCGATGCCGCAATCTTCCGGCGAGCTCAAGGAACGCAGGACCGGCTGTCCGGCTTGCGGCGACAGGAGACCGTCACCGTTCAGGTGCCAGGTTTCGGTTTCGATCGCCGAGGATGGCCATTCCGTTTCAGCCACCCATCGGCCTGGTTCGGTTTCGCGGCGGCCGCCGGGCCGCACATTTTCAGACATGTAGGCGCGGTAGGCCGGCAGGTCGTCGGCACCGTTGCGCAGCCCCTTCAGCCAGCGGTCCCACCAGCGCAGCGCCTCGGCCGGGAAGTCAATGCGCGGCTTCGGCCAGGCAAAATGGGGGTATTTGTGGATCCACGGCCCGTTGACCGCCTTGCCACGAAACCCGAGATTGGCAGCGAGAGCCGGCGGCGCGTTGATGTAACCGTCGGCCCAGCCGCTGATTGCCAGCACAGGCGCATCGATCGCCGCATAATCTTCCGACACCGAGCCGCGTTTCCAGTACGCGTCACGGGTCTGGTGGGCGAGCCATGTGGCGAGCGGGAACGGCTGGGAATCCAGACGTTTGCGCCACAGATATCGCCAGTCGCGCCCCACCAGGTCGGGATCGGGTGGTCGCGCGGCAAAGGCGAGCATGGTGCAGGACCAGGAGAAATTCGCCGACAACAGGCAACCGTTCTTGTAGTGGATGTCGTCGTTGTACCGGTCGACCGTGGTTCCGATCGCGATCACCGCTTTCAAGGCCGGCGGCCGCATCGCGGCAATCTGCAGGCTGTTGAAGCCGCCCCAGGAAATGCCCATCATCCCGACCCGGCCATCGCACCAGTCCTGCGCGGCGATCCAGGCGATCACCTCGACACCGTCGGCGAGTTCGCGCGGCGAATACTCATCGTCGAAGATGCCGTCGGATTCACCGTGCCCGGCAATGTCCACGCGGATGCCGACATACCCGGCGGCCGCAAACCGCGGATAGGTGCTTTCATCGCGCGGCGCCGTGCCGTCGCGCTTGCGGTAGGGGATGTATTCAAGGATGGCCGGCCAATGGGTGCGGATCGTCTTGGCGGGATCCGGCATCCAGATCCGGGCAGAGAGCCGCCGGCCGTCGGCCAGCGGAATGAAGGTGTTCTCGATCACCTGGACCGTGCTGTTTACGCCGTCCGACATGATTGCGGCTGTCTCCCACAAGACAGGACGATGGAACGGAAAAGGCGGGTGGCGCCCGGCTTCTTCTCGCTCCCTATGAACGCGACCGCAATTCGCGCTATCCGGCCGCCGCAAACGACGCGAATCCCGATCCTGTAACCTTGTTTCCACCTATGGCATTGCGGCCCAAGCTTTGGCAAGCCGGCAGCGATACCGCTGCACAAACAACCGGCGCGTCGCTTTACGGCATTGATTTCAAACCGGGCTCGGCGCATTCTCCGGCGCAAATCGAACACGGGAGGATGGCATGGCGACAAACGGTTCTGGCAATGGACGGGGCACGATGCTGCGCTCGCAGGCCTGGTTCGACAACCCGGACGATCCGGGCATGACCTCCCTCTATATCGAGCGCTATATGAACTGGGGCCTGACGCGCGAGGAGTTGCAGTCCGGCAAGCCGATTATCGGCATCGCACAGACCGGGCCC
>JANQQB010000255.1 GCA_028285165.1 Rhodobiaceae bacterium | reverse complement strand
GCCGCTGCCGCACCCCGCTCGCCGCCGCCATAGGAGCCGCTCGAATAGCCTTCCACCCGGCCGTTCTGATCGGTTGCCGTATAGTTCGGCACCTGGCCGCGTTCGCCGCCGCCACCGGTCATCGACGTCTGTCGGCGGGCATCCTCGCTGATCGGCCAGGCCGCCTTTTCCGCCGCCACCTGGCAGCATTCGACGAGGGCGCAGTTCTTCGCCACCCGCCGATGCGCCTTCATGTCGCCGTCGCGATAGGCATTGAGAATGCGCAACTCGATCGGGTCGATCCCGACCTGATGCGCGACCTTGTCCATGTGCGATTCAATCGCGAAATCGACCCCGGTAATGCCGAAACCGCGCATCGCCGTCGCCGGCGTCCTATTGGTGTAGACGCAATAGACGTCGGCATAGACGTTGGGGATTGTATAGGGGCCGGGCAGGTGGCCCGCGCCCTTGATGATGGCGTAGCTCGACAGGCGAGTATAGGCGCCGGAATCGAAATAGCCGATGAACTTGCGCGCCACGATGCGCCCGTCATTCATCACGCCGTCGGTGATGTACCAGCGTTCCGCGCCGCGCGGCGCGCCGACCTGCATCTCTTCCTCGCGATCGAACTGGTATTTGACCGGCCGCCCGGTCAGCATCGTGCCGAGGATCGCCAACGGCTCGTGCAGGCTGTCGACCTTGCCGCCGAACCCGCCGCCGACCGTGCCGCCGATAAAGTGAAGGCGCGCCGAGGAGACGTTGAGGAGCTTGGCCGCGGTGCCGAGCGAGAAGAACAGGCCTTGCGTGCCGGTGTAGCAGACATAGCGGTCATTGGTCTCAGGCGCGGCGATCGCTCCGCAGGTCTCCAGCGGCGCTTGCTCGATCGGCGACATCTGATAGCGGCCCTCGATGACGTGGTCGGCGCTGCGAAAGGCTGCCTCGACATCGCCGTAGCGCAGTTTCTGGTGGTCGTACTTGCCGTGATAGATGAACTTGTTGAGCGGATAGGCTTCGTTGACGACCGGCGCGCCGGGCTTGATCGCATCTTCGACGTCCAGAACCGGTGTCAGCACGTCCCAGTCGACGCGGATTGCCGCGACCGCGTCGCGCGCTGCCCGTTCCGTCTCCGCGATCACGGCCGCGACCGGTTCGCCCTTGTAGCTGACTTTTTTCTCCGACAGGACCGGCTCGTCGTCGAGCCCGAAATCGAGCAAGCTCAGAAGCGTGTTGATGTTGGTCGGCACGTCCCTGCCGAGCACGACGCGTTTGACGCCCGGCATGCGTTCGGCTGCGGAGACATCGACCGATCGAATGCGCGCATGGTGGTGTGGCGAGCGCAGACAGCGCATGTGCAGCAGCCCGTCGAACAGGTGATCGTCATAGAACGGCGACCGGCCGGTGACGTGGCCGAGAATGTCCTGGCGACGGGTCGGCTTGCCGACCTCGTTCAGGTCGTCGTCGCGTTCGTCGGCAAACAGGTCCTTGCGGAATTCGATTGCCATGATCGGTTCACCCGGTTTGCCGCGGCTGGCCGGTTCCGGCCGCGGCGAGGATCGCGTTGATGATCGGTTCGTACCCGGTGCAGCGGCAGAGATTGCCGGAGATCGCCTCGATCACATCGTCCCGGCTCGGGCGCGGATTGCGGTTGAGCAGGGCCTTTGCGGCCATCAGCATGCCGGGCGTGCAATAGCCGCACTGGGCGGCGAAGTTTTCCATGAAGGCTTCCTGCAGCCTGTGCGGTGCCGACCCGGTGGAAAGCCCGGCCGTCGTGTCCACTGTCCGGCCTCCGACGGCTTCGGCGAGCATCAGGCAGGACAGGTGCGGATCGCCGTCGATCAGCACCGTACAGGCGCCGCACGTGCCCTGTCCGCAGCCGAATTTCGGCGTCAGGTCGCCGACGCCGCGTCGCAGGAAATCCAGAAGGTTTTCCGCATCGTCGCAAAACGCCGCCTTGGCGTCGCCGTTCAGGGTGAATTGCACCGGTTTCTTGGCCATCCGCCGGCTCCTATCCTGTCTGTCCGAGCAAGAGGCGCTTCAGGTGGACCGGCGCGACTTCGCGCCGATACCAGACCGAGGCAAGGCTGTCGCTCGGCGGCGACAGGCCTTCGGTCGCGGCCGCCAGCGCCGGGCCGATGCCCTGTTCCGTAAGCGGTGCGCCCTGCAGCGCCTGTTCCACGGCGGCGGCCCGCACCGGCGTGGAGCCCATATTGCCGTAGGCAACGCGGATCGCCCCGCCCGAGCGCGGCAGGTGGGCCGCGATCGACAGAACGGCGAGACCCTTCGGTTTCACCCGGCTGACTTTCAGCCAGCGGAAGGCGCCGCTTTCGCGCGGCCGTTCGATGGAGATCGCGCTGACGATCCGGTTGGCATGGCGATCGCGTTCCCGCATGAAGGCATCGATCCGCATCGGCGCGCCGGCCTGGCCGGCAAAGGTCAATGTCGCATCGAGCGCCAGAAGCGCCGTTGCGAAGTCGCCATAGGGCGCCGCGGCATAGAGATTGCCGCCGACGCTCGCCGATGAACGCACGGCCGGTCCGCCGACCGAGCGAGCGACCGGCGCCAGGAAGGCTAGATCCGGAGAGGCCATGATCTGGTTCATGGTGACGCCCGCGCCGATCGTAATCCGGGCGCCCTCGGGCCGGATCTCGGCAAATGCGGGATCGGTCAGGCGGACCAGCGTATCGAAACTCTGGTCGCCCTCGTTGACCGCCCGCATCAGGATCGTGCCGCCGCCGAAGAACCGGGCGGCCTGGTTCGCCGACAAGGCCCGCTCCGCGTCCTCGATGCGGCTGAAGGTTTCGACCCGGACCGGCATCACGCCTCTCCCGGGGAACCAAGCCCCATATGCGAGCGCACCGCGTCGAAGCCGGCCTGGTAGATGCCGCTGCCGACGAGATCGGCGAGCTCAGTTTCCTGACCGCCCGGCGTATCGAACAGTGATTCCCAGTGCCAGAAGGTCCGGTCCCCGTCGGTCACCGGCAGGAGGCGCACATGCGAGACGTAGTTGAACAGCGGCACCGGTGTGTCGAGCAGGCAATAGGAATAGGCCATGTCCATGTCCGACAGGGTGAGGAGCTGTTCGCGCAGTTCCGAGCCGTCGGCGAGATGGAAGCGGCGCACGCAGCCGACCTTGTCGGACGACTGGCCGCGCTCGATATGGCTGTCGGCAACCGCCGGGTGCCAGGCGTCGTGGCCGTTGAAATCCCTTAGGACGTCCCAGACCGCTTCGACCGGCGCATCGACGATGGTGCTTCTGACGACTTTCACCATCTTCGCCTCACGGTCCCGACAATTGCCGTTTGAGGGCGTCGAAGCCGGCCTGGAAGACGTTTTCGCCGATCGACCCGGTCAGCTCGTCGGCCACGTCCGCCGCGCATTCGAAATCCGCCGACCATTCCACGAAGGTCTTGTCGCCATCGGTGACCGGCGTCAGCCGCAGCGTCGCGACATAGTCGGTCAGCGGCATCGGGCTTTCCAGGATCGAATAGCTGCAGAAATAGTCGTAGTCGGACAGGCCGAGCAATTGTTCGCGGATGCGGTCGCCGTTCTGCAGGCGAAAGTCCCGTATGCAGCCGACCTTGTCCGGCGGGTCGCCGTTTTCGATCCGGCTTTCGCGGATCGCTGGGTGCCAGCGGGGCAGGCCGTTGAAATCCCGCACCCGTTCCCAGACCCTGTCGGCCGGCGCATCGATGACGCTGGATATGTAGACACGCGCCATCGATCAATCTCCGCGGCCGCCGCCGGACGATCCGGATCCGCCGGACGGTTCGCCGCCGCCTGATCCGCTCTGCCCCGAGCCGCCGTCACCGGAGCCGCCGCCGTCGCCCGATCCCTTGGCGATGCGCTGCATGTCGCTCGCCTCGCGGATCAGGCCGCCCATCTTCGCCAGGTTGCCTCCATCGATGCCGAGATCCGACAGGAGATTGTCGATCATCGGCGCCTGGACGCGGTAACGCAGCGCGGAATTGATCACCTCGTCCGTGGCGCCGATGATCGACAATCTCCTGTCGGGTCTCCGCATCGATGGAGGCAACCTGGCGAAGATGGGCGGCCTGATCCGCGTGGCGAGCGACATGAA
>JANQQB010000240.1 GCA_028285165.1 Rhodobiaceae bacterium | reverse complement strand
GGTCGTGCCGGGGGTCGGTCTTCGCCTGGTGCAGGCCGGCATTCCGCAGCAGGAGAAATGGCGGCGGAGCTTGCGGCAGCGTAACCTCGATCTGCACCTTCGGCTCAGCCGGGACAACCGGCCGGATTGGGTCACCCACATCATCTGGCCGGAAAACGCGGCCACCTTCTTTGTCGAGGATCAACGGCCCGAGCGCATGGCCGTCGCCGGCGTGGTGCCGCCTGGCGGTTTGGTGATCACCGGCGCGCCGCGCCGCGCGACGAATCCGCTGCGGCTTTGGAATTCGATGTTCGCGGTCGATGGGACCGGCGCCGTTGTCGGGCAGTATGACAAGGCGCATCTGGTGCCGTTCGGCGAATATGTGCCGCTGCGGGACTTCTTGCCGATCGCGAAGATAACGCAGGGGGCCGTCGATTATTCACCCGGCACCGGTCTCAAAACGATGCGCCTGCCCGGTCTTCCGCCGATGAGTCCGTTGATCTGTTACGAGGTGATTTTTCCCGGCGCCGTCCTCGATCGGGGGGATCGCCCATCATGGTTGCTGAATCTCACCAACGATGCATGGTATGGTTTGACGGCGGGACCGTATCAGCATCTTGCAATTGCCCGCGTCCGTGCCGTCGAGGAAGGCATGCCATTGATCCGGTCGGCCAATACGGGGATTTCCGCCGTGGTCGATTCCTACGGTCGGGTTTTGGCTCAGCTGGGATTGCGGGAAAAGGGAGTCTTGGATGTGCGTCTGCCGGCCGCTGTCGGCCAGAAGACACTTTACGGGCGGTATTATGATATGCTTTTCATGGCAGTCTGGCTGCTCGCATGTGTTGTGTTAGTTTCGCTAAGCCGCTCACGCGGTTGAAAACTTTTTACACTTCCTAAACCGGGGCGGCCTTGACCGAGTCGAAACTTTGACATAACAAGGGTCTACCCGAAGGCTATTGAAAATTTTGGAAAAAATGGGGGTCGTAAGACCATGTCGAATACAGCGCCTGTACGGCAATCTGCGGGCCGAACTGGCAAACCGAACCCGGTTGACATCCACGTGGGAAGTCGCGTCAGGTTGCGTCGTACCCTTCTGGGATTGAGTCAGGAGAAGCTTGGCGATGCGCTGGGTCTGACCTTTCAGCAGGTTCAGAAATACGAGCGGGGGGCGAACCGAATCGGCGCGAGCCGGTTGTTCGATCTGTCTCGTGTCTTGGATGTTCCTATTTCGTTTTTCTTCGATGACATGTCGTCAGACGTCTCGGAACGGTCGCCGGCCCAGGAAGTCGGACTTCCGGACCTGCCGCCGTCCGGCTTCGACGTGGATCCGATGGCGAAGCGGGAAACGCTGGAGCTTGTGCGTGCCTATTATCGCATTAAGGATCCTAACGTCCGGAAACGCGTCTTCGATCTTGCGAAGGCGCTGGCCAACGTCAACGACTCTGACTAAAGAATCCGTCCGTTTGTGTTAACCCGGCCGTCGGGGCGCAACGCGCGCGCCTTGACGATATAAGGAAACATTGTCACAAGAGCGGCCCGTTGTCGGTTTCAACGGGGGGTCTGTGATTCATGCCCGTGATCGGGCATTCGGTTTCGGACGATATTTAATTTATTTGGATGGAGGACGTGCGCGTGGCGACGGGAGATTACCTTTTTACCAGCGAATCGGTGTCGGAAGGGCATCCGGATAAGATTTGCGACCGAATCTCGGACGAAATCGTGGATGAATTCCTGGCGTCCGGGCCGGACGTGCGCACCGGCGTCGAGACCCTGGTCACGACCAACCGTGTCATTCTCGCGGGCGAGGTTCGCGGGCCGCAGGAGATCGACGCGGATCGGATGGAAGCGCTCGCGCGGAAGGCGGTTAAGGAAATCGGCTACGAGCAGGATAATTTCCATTGGAAAAACATGGACGTGCAGTGTTACGTCCACAGCCAGTCGCCGGACATCGCTCAGGGCGTCGACGCGGCCGGGAACAAGGATGAAGGCGCCGGCGACCAAGGCTTGATGTTCGGGTATGCCTGCAGGGAAACACCGGAACTGATGCCGGCGGCGATCCAATACAGCCATGATATCCTTCGGAAAATGGCGGCGGCCCGGCATGCCGGCAAACTGCCGGGGATCGGCCCCGATTCGAAGAGCCAGGTCACCCTCGCCTATGAGGGCGGCAAGCCGGTGCGCGCGACGTCCGTGGTGGTCTCGACGCAGCACGAGGAATCGTTGGAGCAGGACGAAATCCGGGAAATGGTCCGGCCCTTCGTGCTCGATGTGCTGCCCGAGGGCTGGATGTGCGGCGACGACGAATTCTACGTCAATCCGACCGGACGTTTCGTGATCGGCGGCCCGGACAGCGACGCCGGCCTCACCGGCCGCAAGATCATCGTCGACACCTATGGCGGCGCGGCACCGCATGGCGGCGGCGCTTTTTCCGGCAAAGACCCGTCCAAGGTCGACCGGTCGGCGGCCTATGGCGCGCGGTATGTCGCGAAAAACGTCGTCGCGGCCGGGTTGGCGGAGCGATGCACAATCCAGGTCGCCTACGCGATCGGCGTCTCGAAGCCGTTGTCGGTCTATGTCGATACCTACGGCACCGGAACGGTCGATGACGCGAAGCTCACGACGGCGGTGACCCAGGCCATGGACCTGAGCCCGCGCGGCATCCGCGAACATCTCAATCTCAGCCGGCCGATCTACGCCCGGACCGCGGCCTACGGCCATTTCGGCCGCACGCCGAACGACGACGGCGGGTTTTCCTGGGAGCGGACCGACCTGGTCGATGCTCTGAAAGGTGCGCTGAGCTAACCCTTTCCGGACAACCCGCCCTTGCGGCGGGCGTTTGCTTGCGCGCCCGAGGGGCGCGAGGCGGATGGTATGGCCAAGGAAGAGCGGCGAATTCTCTACGGCCGCCGGCGCGGTCGTCGGCTCCGTCCGGAGCGGGCGCGGCTGCTCGACCGGATGCTGCCGGAACTTGCGCTGACGCCCGACGCGCTGGACGGCGATCCGGCGGCGTGGTTTCCGCGGCCGGTCCGCGCCCTCTGGCTCGAGGTCGGGTTCGGCGGCGGCGAACATCTCGCCCGCCAAGCCGCAACACATCCGGATATCGGCTTCATCGGTTGCGAACCGTTCCTAAACGGCGTGGCCAAGCTGTTTGCGGCGATCGATGCGGCACCCGACGACGCGCCGCTCGATAACATCCGCGTCTTTCCCGACGACGCCCGCACCGTATTGGACCGGCTGCCGGGCGGCTGCCTGGACCGGGCGTTC
>JANQQB010000227.1 GCA_028285165.1 Rhodobiaceae bacterium | reverse complement strand
CTCCAGCACCGAATCGTTCCAGGACAGCCGCAGGAAACCGAGAAGCCGCTGCAGCTCGCCCTTCGGGCCGGACACAACGTCTTCGTAGCGGATCGTATGCACCGGCAGCTTGAGCCGCTCGCTCAGCAGCATCCAAAGCGTCATGCAACGATCGTACAGCCGGGCCGAATCGTCGAGCCGCAGGAAATTTGACATCGCATCGTTGAGCCCGAAGTCCTGCTTGTAGCAGCTCAACACACAATCGCAGGGGTGACGGAGTGCCAGGACGAACCGCGCCCGGGGCAGGACGCGGCGGATCAGGCCCGCTTCGATGATATTGAGCGGCATCTTGTCGATCACTACGGGCCCGGGCTCGATGCCGGTCTTTGCGCATTCGTGATCAAGGGCCGCGAAATAGGTGCGCCGCAGTGTGCGGAGCTGTTCCCCATTCAGTTCGGTCAGATCCGGCGTCCGCTGACCGGCCATGGCCTCCAGGCCACGCCGCATGGCGTCGACAGTGGGTGCTTCCTCGACCACGGCAATGTCCGGATGGCCGCGCAGCATGGCATCGAGCAGCGTGGTGCCGGAGCGCGGGAACCCGACCATGAAGACGGGATCGTCGCGGCCGTCCTCGCACCATGCGGATGTCCAGCTTGACGGATCGGTGTCGGCAAACGCCCGCTCATAACGGCCGATCCGGTCCAGATATCGGTGCTTGTCGGCACCCATCTCCGCGCAGACGGGTTCGAGACAGGCGTTTGCCGCGGTGAATGCGGCGAATGCCTGGCCGGCGTCTCCAAGGCGATCATGGATATCGCCCAGGAGATAGGACCTCCGCGCCCGCATGATGACCGGCATCGACGACGGCGCAAGCGCCTCCAGATGGTCCCGCGCTTCCGTGAGTCGGCCTTGCCGGAAGAGCAGGCGGGCCTCGAACAGCGCGACGAACGGGGTTCCGGAATGGTCCCGGCGGGCCGCGTCGAGCACGACCGCGGCATCTTCGAGGCGGCTCTGTTTTTCCAGAAGGTCGAGAAGATTGCGGTAGGCCGGGGCAAACGAGCGGCCCGACCGGACGGCGTCGCGATAGCATGCCTCCGCGTCCGCGACCCGGTCGAGGTCCCGCAGGAGGGACCCTAACGTGTTGAGCATCGCCGGATCGTCCGGGCATTGCTTGAGGCCGGCTCTGAGAACCTGCTCGGCGTCCGCCTGCCGGTCCTGTCGGATCAAGGCCGTGGCAAGGCTGTTCCAGCCGGCCGGATCCTGCGGTCTCAGCGCGCAGACCCGGCGGAACTGCTCCTCGGCCCGGGTGGAGTCACCGAGCCGCATGTACAGACTGCCGAGATTACCATACGCCTCGACGAAGTCCGGTTTGGTCGCCACGACCCTCCGCAACCTCTCCACGGCGGCGCCTAGGCCGCCGGATGTCCGCGCTTCGATCAGTGCCAGATGATGATTGGCGATAGGATGATCGGGGCTCTGCCGCAGAACCGTCCGAAAGGCCGCTGCTGCTCTCTCGATGTTGCCGGCCTGTTGCGCCCGGACGCCGTCGGCAATGAGAGCATCGGTTTCCGAACGACCTCGTCTGGCCGATCGCTCCGCACGGCGTCGTTGTCTGCTGGAATCGCCTGACCGTCTCGCCCGCATGGACATACCCGCCTCTACGTCACCACCCGATCCCTTCCCTCGTTCGGTTTCTTCTCGATTGGTTTCTTGGGGCTCGCCGCACGCACAGCGGTGCACACGGGCAGAAATCCCTAATGCCAGCTATGAGATTTGTGATGTGTGACAGATATGTGTCGATGACAGCTGTTACCAACCGCCGCCAGCGTGCCGTCAATCGAGTCTGTCAGACGAGCAATCTATTGATTTAAAAGGAAATTACTGGAACGGCATCACATGGATCAAGGCCAGGGGCGGCCTTGGTTAGCGTCAGCCTGCCGCATGGGGCGGGTCGCCGCAGCATCGTGCGGCGGCAAAATCATTGATGTTGGCGGCGCCCTTGCCCCCGCCGCCCTGGGGTCTGCCTACCAGAGCTCGCGCTTCAGCGTTCCATCCATGACGGCGTCGGTCTCGAGCCCAGGCGTCTTTTCGGCGACGCCGGCATGATCATGGAACATGTCGACCGCCGGCGGCAGCGCCCCGCGATCGATCCGTGTCTCCGGATCCCAGAGCCTCGAGCGCATCAGCGCCTTCGCGCAGTGTAGGAAGGCTTCCTGAACGCGAACCACGATCACGGTCGCCGGCGGCCGGCCATTGACAACGAAGCGGTCGCGCAGCGCATCGTCGTCACGAATCTCGGCTGTGCCGTTGATGCGAAGCGTTTCGCGCACGCCCGGAATCAGGAAGATCAGCGCAACCGTCGGGTTCTCCAGAATGTTGGTCATCGAATCCAGCCGGTTGTTGCCCGGTCGATCGGGGATAGCGACGTGCCTGTCGTCGATCACGGCCGCAAAGCCCGGCGCTTCGCCGCGCGGCGAAACGTCGGCCGAGCCGTCCGCTGC
>JANQQB010000210.1 GCA_028285165.1 Rhodobiaceae bacterium | reverse complement strand
TTTCCGAGATCCGGCACCGTTAACCCGACATGATGGGCGCCTTCCGTAAGTGCTGAATCTGACATGATTTTTCTCCTTTGATCCTTGCCCGGTTTGGCGTAGAGCGCCCGAAACGGGCTGATTGGCTTCGATGCCCCTGAATTTGATACTTTCCTGTTTGAAATAGAATATGCATAATTCGCAATTGATTATTGCGTTTGGCGGAATAATTATGGATCGCCTTCAAACCATGTCCGTCTTCGTTGCGGTGGCCGAGGAAACGGGTTTCGCAGCGGCTGCTCGGCGCCTCAACATGTCGCCGCCGTCGGTCACGCGCGCGGTATCGGATCTGGAGTCCCGTCTCGGCGCCCTGCTCCTGCATCGCACGACGAGGTCTGTCACCCTGACGGAAGCCGGGGAACGCTATCTCGCCGACTGCCGCCGGATCCTCGCCGAAATCGAGGAAGCCGACCGTCATGCGACAGGCGCACATACCGAACCCCGCGGCATCGTCTCTGTCACCGGCTCGGTCATGTTCGGACGCATTGTGCTGACGCCGATCCTGATCGACCTTCAGGAGCGCTATCCGGAAATTGAAATTGCGGCGTTGTTCCTCGACCGCGTCGTTCACTTGGTCGATGAGGGGATAGACGTCGCCATACGTATTGCGGAACTCCCGGACTCATCGCTTACGGCGATCCGGGTGGGTTCGGTCCGCCGGGTTCTGTGCGCCGCACCGGCCTATCTGGCGCAGCACGGATGGCCCGCAAAGCCCGCGGACCTGTCTAGTCACAAGCTCATCAACTTCGAGCATGAGGCGCGACAGGGTGAATGGACGTTTCAAGGTGAGGATGGACCAGAGACCGTCAAGGTCGCGTCGCGCCTGCGGTTCAACGTGGCCGATGCCGCGCTCTCCGCAACACTCGCCGGTCAGGGCATCACCCGTGTCCTATCCTATCAGGCAGCGCCTCATCTCGCGTCAGGTGCATTGGAGACCGTGCTCGACGATTATGTGCCACCCGAGGTGCCCGTGCATGTGGTTCACAAGGAACCCGGTGAAACCTCCGCACGGGTGCGGGCGGTGGTCGATTTTATGGTCGAGCGGCTGCGGGCAAGTCCAGTGCTGCGCTGACCGACTTTCTTTCGATAAGTCGATCTCAAGGCCTCAGCATGACCTTCGGTGCGGCGGCCTGTCCGTCGAGAATGTCGCTGAAGGCCTGGGCACCCTCCTCAAGCGGGCGTACATCCGCCCAGTCGAGTGCGCCGAGCTGACCGGCAACCATCGCCGCCAACGTGTCGCCGAAATCCGCCGCCGTGTAGGTGTAGGTGCCGATGAAGGTGATTTCCTGAAGCGTCATGCGGCGCACGTCCAGCCCACCCTCACCGTCCGAAAGCCCGATGTGAACGATCACGCCGCCCGGCGCAGCCAAAGCGCTTGCCGCTTTACGCGTGGCCGCACCGCCAAATCCATCGACCACGATCTCGGCTGATCCGGGCTCGGGTCCGTCGCCCGTGGACGGGTTATAGACGGTGAAGGGACCCGCATTCTTTAGCGCCGCGTGACGCCCCGGGTTGGTCTCCGCGATGAAGATCTCTTTCGCACCGCGCGAGGCCAGGACAAGTGCGGCACCGAGCCCGATGGCGCCACCTCCGAGAACGACGCTGCGACAGCTCGACAAGGGCGTGCGACTCACATCCCGTGCCAACCGGACGGCATGCCATCCACACGCGATTGGCTCCGTCAGAGCGGCGTGCTCCGCCGGGAAGTCCGCCGGGATCGCATGGAGGTTTCGTTCAGGGATCCTGAGCAATCCGGCAAAGCCGCCCTCGCGGGGCGGCATCGAGATGATTTCACGGTAAGGACAGATGTTGGTGCGTCCCTGCAAACACATTTCGCAGACCCCGCAGGTGACAAGCGGATTAACCACCACCCGTGTTCCCGCGCCCGGACCATCAACGATACTGCCGGCCACCTCATGCCCCAGAATGAGCGGCGCCGGACGGCGTTCGTCGTGCCCGAGATAGGCGTGCATGTCCGACCCGCAGATGCCGGAGGCGTCGACCTGGACCAGGACCTCTCCGTCTTCCGGGACGGGATCGGGCATGTCCTGAAATTCGAGCGTTTTCTGACCTGTATAGACGAGAGCTTTCATCTCGGACTCATTTCGCGGTGAAACCGCCATCGACCTGAAGCACCTGCCCCGTAACATAGTCGGAGGCAGGCGACGCCAGGAAGACGGCCGGCCCGACGAGATCTTCCATCGCGCCATTGCGTCCGATGCAGGTCTGCGTGGCCATCTGGCTCGCCAATTCGTCATCTGAAAACACCGGACCGGTCAACTCGGTGGGGAAAAACCCTGGCGCCAATGCATTGCACATGATGCCGCGGCTCGACCAGGCTTCCGCCATCGCGCGCGTCAACTGAACGACGCCGCCTTTTGATGCGCCGTAGGCGATGCCATTGGCAAAGGCCCGCTGTGACTGCAAAGACGCGATATTGATGATGCGGCCCCAGCTGCGCTCCGACATCGCAGGCACAAACTGTTGGGCGAGAAAAAACGGCACGCTCAGATTGAGATCAACAGTGAGCCGCCAGGTGTCCAGATCAACGTCATCCGCATGCTTGCGGGGGTTGATGCCGGCGGCATTCACAAGAATGTCCGGAGGACCAAACGGCTTTGCCGCCTGCCCCGCCGCATCAGCAGCATTCGCCGGGTCACCGAGATCGCTGGTGACGAAGTCGGCCTTCAGGCCATCCTTCGAAACCTCTTCAACCCAGGCCGCAAGCTCGTCTTGCCGGCGCGCCACACCAACGACCGCCGCACCGGCTTGTGCAAATGTGGTTGCAAGAAAACGGCCGATGCCGCTGCTCGCACCGGTCACACAGGCGACGCGGCCTTCCAGCGAAAACAGATCCGTCATTCGGCCG
>JANQQB010000026.1 GCA_028285165.1 Rhodobiaceae bacterium | reverse complement strand
TGTACCGGGCCGCCGAGCCGAACGATGCCGAACACCGGGAACTGATCGCAGGCCTGCGGCAGGTGCTGCGCACGGCACGGGTGCGGCCATGTTGAGTTTTGCCTGGCCCTGGATCGGACTGCTTCTGCCCTTGCCGTGGATCGTGATGCGGTTCGACCGATGGCGATCGCGCGGCAGCGGAACCGGCCTGCCCCTTCCGCCGCACATCGCGGAGGCGCTTCAGACCCTTGCGCCCGCCGGCGCTCGGACCTGGCGCCGGGACGCGCTGCCCGTCTGGTGCGCCTGGATCCTGTTCCTGGCCGCGTTGGCGCAACCGTCCTGGATCGACGGATCGGAGATCCGTCAGGCAAGCGGTCGCGCGCTGGTTCTTGCCATCGACCTTTCCGGATCGATGGAGCGCCAGGATTTTGTGCTCGATGGAGCCCGCGTCGATCGTTTGAGCGCGGTGAAGTCGGTGGCCATGGACTTTGTCAGCCGCCGATCCGGAGACCGGATCGGTCTCATCCTCTTCGGAGACGAGGCGTTCACGGCCAGTCCCCTGACCTTCGATACCGCGGCATTGGCGCACGCCATTGCCGAAGCCGGCATCGGCATGGCCGGGCGAACGACCGCCATCGGTGACGCACTCGGGCTTGCGACCATCAAGCTGCGCGAAGACCCGGCCGAGCAGAGAGCGATCGTTTTGTTGTCCGATGGCACCAACAATTCCGGCGAAAGCGAGCCGGAGGATGCCGCCCGGCTGGCGCGGGAATTCGGCGTGCGCATCCATACCATCGCGCTTGGCTCGACAATTGCCGCATCGGAGGGCGACACGACGAACCGGATCGATCCCTCCGCAGATCTCGACGAGGCAACGCTGGAAGAGGTGGCGCGGATTGCCGATGGCCGGTTTTTCCGGGCCTCGACGACCGAAGACCTGATGGCGGTGTATCGCGAGATCGCGACGCTTGAGAGTGCGCCGAGCGACGCACCGCCCGTTGTGCTGCGGCGCGATCTGCGCAACGTGTTTCTCATCGTGCTGCTTGGCGTGCTCGCCGTCCAGGCTGCCGTGCCGTTTTTCCGCGAGGCGTCATGACCCTGTTGGCGCCTGTCTGGGTGATTGTGGCGGTCGGGCTTGGCGTGCTGGCGCTGTGGTGGGGCGATCGCCGGCGGCGGGATTCCTGGCACCGGATCATGGCGCCCGACGTGCTGGCTTATCTCAGACCGGGCCAGGCCCTTCGGAACGGAATCAATCTGCCTTTGTTGATCGCCGCCCTGACGGCCCTGGCCCTGTCCGGGCCGGCGCGCATAGCAGACAAACAGAATGCGTTTCTGCTCGCCGAAGGATGGCTTGTCGCCATCGATGTCTCCAAGTCCATGCAGACGAACGATGTTGCGCCCACCCGGCTCGCGGCAGCCCGGGATTTGGCTGCCGACCTGGCGGCACGTGCCGGCGGTCGTCCGGTCGCGCTGGTGGTCTTTGCCGGCGATGCCTATCTGGCGGCGCCGTTTGCCTTCGACAAGCGTCCCTACCAGTCATACCTGGCCGCTCTGAAACCCGGTGTTGTGCCGATTGACGGGTCGAACATACGCCGCGCGCTGGCGCTTACCTCGAACGTCATGGAAGAAAGCGGACTCCTGCGCGGGCGGGTCTTTCTTCTGACCGACGGACCGGACATCCACGAAGATGCCGTCGCCCTTGGCCGGCGGCTGGCCGGAAGCGGGCACAGGCTCGATGTGCTCACCTTCGCGGATCCCGGAACGCGCGACCCTGAACCCGTCGACATCGAGGCCGCGGATCGCCTGGCTGAATCAGGCGGCGGCGCCCACCATGCCATCGGCCCGGCCGGGCGTCTGCCGGAGGCCGGACTGGCCGAAACCACCGGCGATCTCGGGTTGATAGCCGCTCCATTGACAACCGTGCGTCAAATCAACCAGTCTCACTGGCTATTGCTTCTGATGGCCCCGCTTTTCCTGTTTCTGTTCCGAAGGATTACGGCGTGAGGATCTTCGTCGCAGGGTTGGTTCTGATCATCGTAAGCGGCGCGGCGCGTGCCGGTGACGACGCGATCGCTTGGCGTCTGTTTGACCAGGGACGCTACGCCGAGGCAGCTGAGATCTTCACCGATCCGGCCTGGAAGGGGGCGGCGTTCTACCGGTCGGGCCAATGGTGGCGGGCCGTCGAAGCCTTCGTGCGGGCCGACGATGCGGATTCGTTCTACAATCTCGGCAATGCCTATTTCAGGCTGGGATACCCGGCCTTGGCGCTTGAAGCCTATCTGGCGGCGCTTGCCCGCGAACCGTCGATGCAGGATGCGGCCCACAACGCCGATCTGATGCGCGCGCTGCTCGCGGCAGACGATCGCAAGGACGGCAAGGGCGGCCTTCAACCGGAAGGCCGGGAAATCGAGCGCCTGGCCGACGATGCCGATCGCTCCGGCGGCGCCAGCCCTCCGACCGATGCCGATGAGCGCCAGGAAGCGGCATCGCAGTCTACGCGCAAAGGCGGCGGCGCCGGTGAAGGGCAACAGGCTGAGAAGGCCGATGCCGGCGGCAGCGACGAGGCGGACGGTGACCGGATGCCGGATGACGATCACGGCAGTGAGATCTCGCGGCTGTCGGGCGAAACCAGTGATGCAGCGGCAGAAGAGGAAACCGCCGGCGGCAGCCGGACGCGCGACGAGGCGGCATCGTCGCAGGCCGCAGGCATCCGCGTTCAACTGGAAGACAGCCAGGCGACACGCCAATGGCTGAACGCGATCAAGGATGATCCCGCCGCCTTTCTCGACCGCCGCATCGCGCTTGAAATGCGCCGCCGAAAGGCACTCGGCACCTTGCCCGCGCCCGGCGGCAATCCGTGGTGAGGTGATCCGACATGCGGCGGCATCCGGTGCGGCGCTGTCTCTCTCGCCTTGCCGGCTTGGTGCTGGCGGGGGCCGTTCTGCTCTTTGCTCCGTCGATCGCAAGCGCGAAGACCCCGCAATTTCTGAAGGTGACGGTGGAGGGCTCCGAATTCTTCGACGGCGACACCTTGGTTGTGCTTGTGGAAGCCACCGGACTGGAGGCCGAGATCGATTATTCGGCGCTGGACGCTGTCGGCGAACGGGTCCGCGAGACCTATGGAACACGCATTGCCGTTCTGGATGGGAAGGTGGCCGAGGTCCGGATCCGGCGGATCCAGATCCTGCCGAAAGGCGTGGGCACACATATCGTCGGCCCGCTGACGGCCGGGTCCGTTACCTCCAATTCAGTGGCCGTGCGCGTTCTTGCGGCGGAACCGGGGGACTGGATCCCGGGTCCGGATGACATCCAGGTCGCGGCGCGTCTGTCGCGACCGGATCCCTATCTCCAGCAACAAACCGTCCTCGATCTGGAAATGCGGCACCGCTATCCGCTGGTCGAGGAGAGTTTCGAGCTCCCGGTATTTCCCGGCATGCGGTCGAAGACGGTGTTCACCGAACGCCGTGTCCTCGATCCCAAGGATGGTGGCTGGCGTGTCATTTCCTGGCGTTTCCTGCTGTTCCCGGAGCGCTCCGGCCCGGTCGAACTTGCGCCGTTTCGTGCCGAAGGCACGATGGTCAAATCGCGGCGCGAACGCGCGGCCTATGCGCTTGAGACCGACCCCATCAAGCTTCGGGTCCGTCCGGCAGGCGCTCTCGATTCCGAGTGGTGGCTGCCCGCATCGCAGGTCCGCCTGACCGATGAATGGTCTGAGGATCCTCGAGACCTGTCGGCCGGTGACGAGGTCGAACGGCACATCGTCGTGCATGCCAAGGGTGTGACGGCCGATCAGATTCCCTCCCTATCCATGCAGGAAACCCGCGGCCTCCTGATCACGCCGCTCGGCGCTGAACGCGAGACCACGATCACCGAAACCGGCGCCAGTGCCGACGCTCGCTTCGGATTCCGGATCCGCGCACTCAGTCCGATTCCGGTCTTCCCCGACACAATCCGTCTGTCCTGGTGGAACGTTGAGACCGACAAACCGGACATGGCCGTCCTGCCGGCACGGCGGATCAATATCGGCATCCCGGACCGCGAGGCCTTGCTGCGCGCCATCGGCGAGGAAGAGACCCTTCTCCAGGCGATCGGCCGGTTGCCGGTGCCTGTCAGTCTTTCCGTGCCCGTCGTCTTGACGCTCCTGGTCGTGTCGGCAGCAATGGTGACGATCGCGGCCCGGCCGTTTGGCCGGTTGCTGTTTGGCCGGATCGCGGCGTTACGGGCGGACAGACGGCTGAGACGTCAGATCAAAAGCGGCAATGTCGAACACGCGTTGCAGCTTCTGTATGCACCGCCGCCGGCACTGGACCTTACAGGCTCGGGTATGCGCCTGCGTCGCGCGCTTGAATCGGAATTGCACGCGCGCGAAGGCATAAAGGGGCGGCTGGGTTCGGCTATGCCGGACCGGGTTCTGTTTCGTCCCGCCGAAGCCGGCATTGCGAAGACCAGCGTGCTTGCGCCGTTGTGAGCGGCGCTGTCGTCACACGGAGTTCTGGGCGTTTTCGATTCGGCCTATAATGCGGAAGATTTCCTGAACATTTTGCGTCTGGTGCGTGGCGGGAACCTCTCGCGCGGCAATCCAGCGTCCCACCACTGTTCGCATCAGCAACAGCACGAGGGCCTTGATCCTTTGTTTCAATCGCGGTTTTGGTGGATGCGGCAGCCTGCGGATGCTGCCTTTCAGCCCGAAATTCAGGGCCGAGCCGGTGCCGATTGTCCTCAGCCCGGCTTTGAGCGCGGAGAGCAAAGTTGCCACGCCGGGCACTTGCCTGAGTGTATCGAGCAGGCGCCGGGCGGTCTCCGCCAGACGGGCGCGGCGCGGTTCGGCGCGCATGTCGCGGCGCGTGCCCTGCGGCAAGGTCCAGGCGCGCAACCGGTTGAAATCCACGATCCGACCCAACACACGCTTGACCAGCCGCCACTGCCGGTATCCCGGTGTGTTCTGGACTTCGAACAACCGGTCGCCAAGCAGTATGACACCGACCTGGGAGGGGGTTTTCTTGATGACCGTAAAGCCCGCTGTGCTGGCATAGACATCGTAATCCGTCAGGATCGTTGAGAGGAAGCGCACTTCGCCTGGTGCAATGTCCGACGGCATCTCCGGGGCAAAAGTGGCACGCAGTGACCGGTCGAACAGATTGCCGGCATCGCTGGTCCGTCCCTGGCGCTGGGCTATGTGGCCGAGGGTTCGCAATTCCATCGCGGCGGAATCGGTCTCGCCGATGGTCTGCCGCATCAGGTTTTCCGCGGCGGATTCGTTGCCTGCGGACAAATGCGCCCGTGCGGCGGCGAACCGGGCGCGGATCTTGATCGAGGATGCGCGCGGCAGGATCGGCAACACCGCCTCCGGCGGTTCGCCGTCGGCCATGCGCATCTCAGCCATCAAAAGCAGGGCGCCTGAAGGTTCGCGAGCCTCGCCGAGGCGGGATATGAGGTGGCTCTCGAGCTCCGTTTTCAGGCGGTCAAGAAACATGTCGCCGTAATGAGCGGAAAAGGACCCGAGCATGCGATTGCCGAGGTCCCCTCCCAGGTGCGCGGCGCCGCGCCGCAACATTCGCCGGCTGATCAGAAGGTAGTGCAGGTAGGTATAGGCCTGCTCAAGATGGACGGCGGGACCGCCGCGCTCGTAGCTGGTTGCAAGGATCGCCGCTGCGCGTGGAAAGTTGCCGCTTTTCAGAGCCGACCGCGCCTCTGTCTCAAAATCCTTTTCTTGCCAGATTCCCGTGTTGGCGGGCAGCAGGTCGTTTAGCATATCCGACAAGAGCCTCGAGCCGGTGATGGAAGGGTTGCTTCGTTTGGCATAGTTTATCCATGTTTGCCAATTTTGGTCCGGCATCAGGGTTGCTTCAGCCAAGAGCGCTCGATTGAAGTAATTTGCCGCTTTCCGATGGCGATTGTCTTTCATCAACCAGCGGCCGAGCGACCGAAACATCGACGCACTTTCGTCGGTTGGGTCGCCCGTTTGTTGCAGCAGGTTTTGCGCCTGGTTGAAGTCGCCGCTTGCCAAATAGGCCTGCACGGACAAAATGCGCGCCCTGTCAACGGTACTTGTTGCCGTCGGAAGGGCTGAAAGAACGGACTCAACGGGCGCGCCCTTGGCAAGCCGGGTTTGCGCAAGATGCAACAGAGCCTCGGACGGCTCGCGCGCTTGCCCGCGCCGTGCAAGCACATAGGCATCCATTTCGACGATCAGGCGATCAATCGTCGCCGTCTCGTATCGATCAGCAAACTGATCGAGAGAAGCCAGGGCCCGGCCGCTACCAAAAATCGCGTCCGCGCCACGAAGCATGTGGCGGCTGACGACGAGAGATTGCAGACACATGTAGGCCCGGTCCAGAAGGGCGGACGGCCCGCCTCTTTCGTACCCGGCCGAAAGAACCGCGATCGCTTCGAACAGGTCGCCCTTTCTGCAGGCGTCATCCGCGGTGGCCATCGGATCATCATCATCATCCAGATGGCGTGGATTTCTGGAGAGCAGGTCGCTGAACATGCCGACTTGGGACCCCCGGGCGAAAGCGCAACGGTGTGACTGCATGCACTTCCAGAACATCGATGCGGGGAGAGTCCGATCAGCGACAGGACCATTGGCGCCGCGATTCTTGTATCCCCGCACATGGCCGTATACACACGCACTCGCTTGGGCTGCAAGGGGGAGCGGGATGGACAGAACTGGTGAAACAGCACCGCCGGGCGGTCAATCGGAGAGGGCTCAATTGAGCGACACGCAGGCGATGACGGCTCGCGAACCGGAAAAAGGCGTTCGCATTCTGATGACCACGGCCGTGTGGGGCGATTGGCATCTAATGGTGCATCTGACCTGCAACCTGCCGACGCTGCTGGCGGCCGGAAACCTGCCGCTTCTGGCCGAACGGTTTCCGATCCGTTATCTGACCTTCACCCGCAAGCAGGATTACGAGAAGATCCGGACCTCGCCGGTTATGCAACGCCTGCGAGATTTGAATGTGGAATTGGAGTTCGAGTTCCTCTCGCCCGACATTCTGTCCGATCCGATTGCCGCCCACCACCATGCATGGAACGAAGCGACACGAGGCGCGCGCGCGCGTCACGAATACCTGCTCTTGATGCCGCCCGATGTGGCCTGGGCCGGCAATTCGTTCGGCGTGATCGCCGACCGGCTGGCGAACGGGCATCGGGCGGTTTTCATGACGTATCTGCGGGCGGAAAGCGACAGCTTCGTCGATGCCTTGAAAGACTTGCAGCAACCGGAACGGATCGATTTGCCGGTTTCTCAGGAAAAGATGGTCGAGCTCTGTACGGCCAGTCTGCACCCTCTCATGGCCGCCTCTTTCCGCAACAGCGATTTTTTCCCGATCCATCCCGAAATGATTCTCTGGCCGGTCCCGGGCGAAGGATTTGCGGTGCGCGTGCTTGCCCGTGAGATGTTCCTGTTCGACCCGAACTACTTCAATCTGAATTCTGCCGCCCTGCCCGACAGCCGTCTGTCGGATGACGAGGTGTCGTTTCTGTGCGACAGCGATGATCTGTTTGCCGTGTCGCTGGCCGAGATCGGCAAGGACGTGCAATGGCACATCCTGCCGCGCACGGCCGATCCGCTGACCATCGCCCCCTGGTGGCTGAGGTATGACAGCAAGTCCAACGACTTTATGGCCGCCCAAAAGATCCGCTGGCACTTCAAGCCGGTGACCGAGGCGAAATGGCGTGCGGTGGAGGCCGGAGCCGATCTGCTTATCCACAGATTGATCGCGGCACGCGAGACGCTGCGCATCTGGCAGGTGGCCCAGATCCGGAATTGTCAGCGCTCGGCCACCGTGCTTGCACTGCTCCTGAATACCGGTGCGGTCGCCGGACTGATGCGCGGCACAGAGGCCGCACTTGTTTTCCTGCCGATCGATCAGGCCTTTGCCGATCAGGAAAGCAGCCTCGGCCATGATCGTGCGGATGAGGGCAGTCTGCGTCGCGTTGTAGAGCACGCCCGGTGGCATATCTGCTCGGTCGCCCACGCGGTTGCGGAAGCGGACGATCCTCTTGCGGAAGCCTCGTCCCAAGCGGCATCCGGAACGCTGGAGACCATTGCGGGCGAGGTCCCGCTCGTCCGCGATTCGTCCGGGAACTGGCGGGTCGGCGAGGCGGCGATCGTATCTGAGGTGATCCACACCGGCCCGTTGGCGATTTATCTGGTTGAGTCGTTCGTACGAAGCGGCTAACGGTTCGGCGCACCGCGCATGCAGCAATTTGCACACCGGACGGATTCAGATGGCCAAACAACAAACCCATGACGCGTCGGACCGCGAAGACAAGATCGTCATGGGATCGGAAAAGAGCTTCGGCATCGTTTTTGCCGTTGTTTTCATGATTGTTGCGTTATGGCCGCTCATGGGCGGCGGCGCGATAAGGCTTTGGGCTGTTGCTGTCGCGGCGGTCTTTCTGGGGCTCGGATATCTGTATCCACGGGCCCTGCGCCCCTTGAACATCCTGTGGTTCAAATTCGGTCTGTTACTGGGCCGGATCATGACGCCGATCGTCATGGGCTTCCTGTTTGTCGTGACGTTTATACCGATCGGTCTGATGGTTCGGGGAATCGCCAAGAAGGATCTGCTCCGCCTCAAAATGGAACCGGACTCGCAAAGCTACTGGATCAAGCGCACGCCGCCCGGTCCGGAGCCTGAAACGATGGAAAACCAGTTTTGAAGGCAACTTTCAGGTGCCGGACGGAGACGACTGCTTGAGGCGGTATTTTCCGCCGGAGAATGCGTTATCGCAGCTTGTCGTCGGTAGGTCCGCGCGATAAAAGCACTGCGAACAGCACCGATACTGGGCTTGCCCGAATAAATCCAACCTGCGACGAGATCAGGATCAAGCGATGATTTCCTTTGTGAGCGAACTCTGGAAGTTTTTGAGGGTTCGCAAGAAATTTTGGCTCCTGCCGATCTTTGTCATGCTGGTCCTGCTGGGCGGGCTGATCGTACTGACGCAGGGCTCCGCGGTTGCACCCTTCATCTATACGATTTTCTAGGGTGAGGAACCCGGACTCCGGTGACTTGCGGTTCGGGATCGGCCGCACCAACGGCCTCGGGCCGTGCGCTGGAATCGGGGATGTGGGGCCGGTTCCGACAACCTCATGAGGACCACGCAATGCGCGTTCTTGGAGTCTCCGCCTTTTATCATGACAGCGCCGCGGCCCTGGTTGTCGATGGCAAGATCGTTGCCGCGGCCCAGGAAGAGCGGTTCACGCGCATCAAGCATGATTCAGCGTTTCCTGATCATGCCATCGCCTACTGCCTTGCCGAGGCGGGGTTGAAGCTCAGCGACCTCGATCATGTCGCTTTCTACGACAAACCCTTCCTGAAGTTCGAACGGCTCCTGGAAACCTATCTGGCCTTCGCGCCCCGGGGTTTCCGGTCGTTCCAGATGGCGATACCGATCTGGGTCAAAGAAAAGCTTTTCCAGAAGGATCTGCTGCGTCGCAAGTTCAAGGACATCGATCCCGGCTTCGACACGATGGAAAAGCTGCTGTTTACCGAACACCACATGAGCCATGCGGCATCGGCGTTCTATCCCTCGCCGTTCGAGGAAGCCGTGGTGCTGACGCTCGACGGTGTCGGCGAGTGGTGCACGACGTCTGTCGCGGTCGGCAATGGCAACAACCTGGCAATCGACCGCGAACTGCATTTCCCGCATTCTCTGGGTTTGCTGTATTCGGCTGTGACCTACTACACGGGCTTCAAGGTCAATTCCGGCGAGTACAAGGTGATGGGCCTCGCGCCCTATGGTGAACCGAAATACGCCCAGAAGATGCTCGATCACCTGATCGATCTCAAGGACGACGGCAGCTTCCGGCTCGACCAGCAATATTTCGACTATTGCACCGGGCTGACGATGACCAACGCCAAGTTCTCCGACCTGTTCGGCGAGCCGGTGCGGGCACCGGAACAGCGCCTGACCCAGTTTCACATGGACATGGCCGCTTCGGTGCAAAAGGTGACCGAGGAAGTCATGTACCGGCTGACCCGGTCCCTCCAGGCCGAATACCAGGCCGACAATCTGTGCCTGGCCGGCGGCGTCGCGCTCAATTGCGTGGCGAACGGCAAGATCCTGCGCGACCAGAAGTTCAAGAACATCTGGATCCAGCCGGCGGCCGGCGACGCCGGCGGGTCGCTCGGCGCAGCGCTTGCCGCGCATTACATGTATGGCGACAAACCCCGCACCCTGAATGGCGCGCTGGACGGCATGCAGGGATCCTATCTCGGCCCGTCGTTCGACCAGGCGGAGATCGAACGCCGCCTGACGGCCGTTGGCGCCCGGTCCGAAGCGGTCGACTACGAGACCATGCTCGACCGCACGGCGCAGGATCTGGCCGAAGACCGCGCCATCGGTTGGTTCCAGGGACGGATGGAGTTCGGACCCAGGGCGCTCGGCGGTCGCTCCATCCTCGGCAACGCCAAATCGCCGGCCATGCAGAAAACCCTGAACTTACGGGTCAAGTACCGGGAATCGTTCCGTCCCTTTGCCCCTTCCGTATTGCGGGAAAAGGCCAGCGACTGGTTCGAGATCGACAGCGATTCGCCTTACATGCTGCTGGTCGCCGACGTTGCCGCCGACCGCCGCCGGGCGATGACCGAGGAAGAGGACGCCTTGTTCGGCATCGACAAGCTGAACGTGGTGCGCTCCGAGATTCCGGCGGTCACCCACGTCGATTATTCGGCGCGGATCCAGACCGTTCACGCCGAGACCAATCCGGCCTATCACAGCCTGATCGAACGCTTCGAGAAACACACCGGTTGCCCGGTGATCGTCAATACGAGCTTCAATGTGCGCGGCGAACCGATCGTCGGCAGTCCGGAGGACGCCTTCAACTGTTTCATGGGCACCGAGATCGAACGGCTCGTCGTCGGCAATTGCGTCCTGAAGAAGGAAGATCAGGACCCGGCCCTGAAGAAGGACTACAAGGACGCGTTCGAACTGGATTGATCCGCGCTTTCCTTATCGTTCGAAGGCGTCGCGATTGTAGGCGTCTCCCTTGCGCTCGATGTCGTCCTCCTCGAGATAGGCGCCGATCTGGACCTCGATGATCTTGAGAGCCTGCTGTCCCGGATTTTCCAGCCGGTGCCATTCCTCGGCCGAAATGTAGATCGACTGGTTCGGACGCACGGAAAGCACGTCGTCGCCGCGTGTGACCCGCGCCGTACCAGCCACCACGACCCAGTGCTCGGACCGGTGCCGGTGCCGCTGCAGGGAAAGCCGGCCGCCGGGTTTGACGCTGATCAGTTTCACCTTGAAGCCGGGCCCTTCGTTCAGCACATCGAACGTGCCCCACGGACGATGGTGTCGCCGGTGTTCGGCGTGCTCCGTGCCGCCGCCGGCATCGATTGCCGCCACGATGGCGCCCACGTCCTGTGCCCGGTCCCGGTCCGCCACCAGCAGGGCATCGGGCGTGTCGACCACGACGAGGTTGGAGACGCCGAGTGTGGCGACGAGCGTGTTTTCGGCAAGGATGAAAGTGTCGCTGGTGTCCCGGGCAATCGCCCGTCCCTGCACGACGTTGCCGTCGGCGTCGGCCCGCCCCAGTGACCAGAGCGCCGACCAGGAACCGACATCGCTCCATTCCGTGTCGAGCGGCATCATGACTGCCTTGTCGGTGTGTTCCATGACGGCATAGTCGACGGATACCGGCGGACAGCGTTCGAAGGCGGCAGCGTCAGGCCGCAGGAAACAGAGATCCGGCTGGGCCGTGTCGAACGCTGCCCGGCACGCTTCGAAAAGGTTGGGCTGAAGCCGGGCCACCTCGTCGAGAAATGTGGCGGCATGCAGGATAAAGATGCCGCTGTTCCAGAAATAATTGCCGGATGCCAGATAGCGTTCCGCCGTTTCGCTGTCGGGCTTTTCCACGAACCGGTCGACGGCAAAAGCCGCCGCGTCCGTTGTGCCCGGCGCGTCATGGCACCTTATGTACCCGTAGCCGGTATGCGGGTGGGTCGGCGGCACGCCGAACAAAACGAAGCGGCCGCCCGCTGCCGTTTCCGCGGCGAGGGCGACAAGGTTGCGGAAGCGGCTGGTGCTGCCGATCCGATGGTCACTCGGCATCACGGCAAGGATCGCATCCGGATCCTCCTGGATGGCCGACAAGGCACCGAGTGTAATCGCCGGCGCGGTGTTGCGCGCCACCGGCTCCAGCAGGATCTGCCGCGCTGCCCGCCCGGCACGGTCCAGTTCGTCGGCGACAAGGAACCGGTGGTCCTGATTGCAGATGACGGTGGGCGCGGCGACGCCGCTGCCGTGCGGCAGGCGCTGGAGCGTTTGCCCAAGGAGGCTGCTGCTGTCGTCACCGGTCAGAGGAATGAATTGTTTGGGGTATCGGGCGCGCGAAAGCGGCCACAGGCGGGTGCCCGAACCGCCCGACAGGATCAATGGAAAAACGGTCATGCGGTCCTTACCGAGGTCTGGTCGCCGCGCCCACTATGGACGGGAATGCGGACTTGGCAAGTCAGCGCAAAGGCCATTGGCAGACGGCACGGAATTTGTCACTCTGCCGCCGACTGTCATCCCGTCCCGAGCGAGAGGAAACCGTCATGTCCATGACCGCGCCGACGCATTTGCAGGAAGTCGACAGATATTTTGCCGAACGGGTCGATCTGGCGGCCGCGTTCCGTTGGGCGGTCCGTCTCAATTGGCATGAAGCCGTTGCCAATCATTTCTCCCTGGCCGTGAATGAGAGCGGCACGCAATTCCTGATGAACCCCAACCAGCGTCACTTTTCGCTGATCCGGGCGAGCGATCTTCTTGTGATCGATGCCGAAGACCCGCAGACCATGCAGCAGGACAATGCGCCGGATCCGACGGCCTGGGGTTTGCACGGGGCGATACACCGCAATTGTCGGCATGCGCGCTGCGCCCTGCATGTGCATTCCAAATATGCGACCGTGCTCGCAAGTCTGGCGGATTCGTCCATGCCGCCGATCGATCAGAACACGGCGCTGTTTTTCAATCGGGTCGTGATCGACGAGGAATATGGTGGTCTGGCGTTCGAGGAAGAGGGCGAGCGCTGTTCGCAGCTTTTTGCCGACCCGCAGCGCAAGGTCATGATCATGGGCAATCACGGCGTGCTGGTGATCGGCGACAGCGTGGCCGACGCCTTCAACCGCCTATTTTACTTTGAGCGGGCTGCAGAAACCCTGGTCACCGCCTATATGACCGGGCGCCCCTTGCGGGTGCTGTCCGATGAGATCGCCGAAAAGACGGCCAGGGAACTGGACGCCTATCCGGAATCCGCAATCCGGCATTTCTCCGATTGCAAGGAAATCCTGGATCGCGACGAACCGGATTACCGCAACTGACTATCCCGGCATTCCTGTGCCGGAAGACAGTCCGCAGAGTCCCGTGCCATGCGCATGCGCAGGACGTGATTGCGCGTGACCTTTATGTGAATGGGCGTTTCGCACGATGCGTCATAAGTTACCGGTCCGCGACAGGATCGGAACGGGACGACGCGCATGCATTTCCGAATGAAAGCCGGGTTGATAGCCGGAATGGTGGCACTTGGCGCCGCGACGGCCCCGGCTGGCGAAGCGCCGGTGCCTGCAGCCGAAACCAGCAGGCCCGGCGTCGAGCATCCGTGCGGATTGGAAAAGGCCTGCGCCATCGGCAAACGCATCTATCGGGCGAAACCGCCGGAGAACTGGGATGGTGTGTCGCCCTTGCCGGTCCTGATCCATTTTCACGGCTGGAAGCGCGTCTCCTCGCATCCGCTCAAAAACCCCAAAGTATTAAACGCCATCAATCATAACGGCGCGCTTCTGGTCGCGCCGGAAGGGTTGAGCCGGACATGGGATTTCTGGGAACGGGAAAACCGCGATGTCTCGTTCGTCCGGGCTGTCCTGAAGGATGTGGCGCGGCGCTATCCGATCGACAAAACCCGGATCTATGCGACCGGCTTTTCCTTCGGCTCGGCCATGGCATGGCGGCTGGCCTGCGATGCCGGCGATGTCGTTGCCGGGATCCTGCCGGCGGCCGGAACCTTGTGGCGCCAGGAAACAACCGATTGCCCGACCGGACCGGTAAACGTGATGCATGTGCACGGGCTGAAGGACGGGGTCATGGAATTGCCGCGCGGTACGGACGGCGACCCTCGGGTGGCCGTCGACCTCTGGCATCGCACCAATATGTGCAGCCGCGAGCCGGACACGACCGTGACCGTCAACGGCCATCAATGCCTGTTGTGGTCGTCGTGCGACAGCGGCAAGGAAGTGATGCTCTGCCTGCACGAAGGTGGGCACATCGTGCCGAAAGGCTGGATCCGGGCGGCCCTTGAGCGGGCTATCCGGTCCTATCGCCTGGGCGAACCGGACGAGGGTGCCTCACTTGAGGGTCGGCCGCAGCGTCTCTCGGAACCGGGTTGATCACTCCGCCTCGTCTTCGTAGCCGACCAGCATGAGCGGCTTGGCGGTGATACCGTTGATTTCGCACCACCGCACAAGCGCTTCTTCGCGGCCGTGCGTCACCCAGACTTCCTCAGCCTCGACATCCCGGATCGTTGTCGTCAGTTCGTCCCAGTCGGCGTGGTCGGAGAGGATCAGCGGCAGTTCCACGCCGCGTTGCTTGGCCCGCTGCCGGATGCGCATCCATCCGGATGCAAACGCGGTGACCGGGTCGGGAAACCGTCGAGCCCATTTGTCATTGAAGGCGGACGGCGTCCCGACGACGATCTCGCCCGCGAACTGGGTCTTGTTGGATCGCTCGATCGTCGCCGGCGCGAGCGGACCGAGCGCAACGCCCTCGCTCTCGTAGAACGTGCTTAGCTTCGCCAGCGCGCCGTGGATGTAGATCGTCCGGTCGTACCCGGCGTCGCGGATGAGCCGGATAACCCGTTGCGCCTTGCCGAGCGCATAGGCGCCGACAAGGTGGCTGCGTTCGGGAAACCGGTCGACCGATTGCAGCAGTTTTGCAATTTCCTCTCGATCATCGGGATGACGAAACACCGGCAGTGCGAACGTCGCCTCCGTGACGAAGACATCGCATCGTACCGGTTCGAACCCGGCACAGGTCGGATCGGCGCGGCGTTTGTAATCGCCCGACACGACGATCCTGAGCCCGTCCTTTTCGACGAGGATCTGGGCGGATCCGAGCACGTGGCCGGCTGGGTAATAGGTCACGTCGACACCGTTGATCGTGACGGTCTCACCGGGAACGGCGGTTTGCACCTGCCCCGCGAACGGGTCGCCGTACCGGATCGCCATGATTTTCAGGGTTTCATCGGTTGCCAGGACGGCACCGTGTCCGGCGCGCGCATGATCGGCATGACCGTGTGTGATCAGGGCCTTGTCGACGGCGCGGATCGGATCGATGTGGAAATCGCCGGGCCGGCAATACAGGCCATCATCAGTCGGGGCGAGGAGGTCGGAGGCGCGCATGGCCTCCATTGTTTACCGGAAACGCAACACGGGCGATACGCGCCATGCTCACTCTGTTGACCGTTTCTGGCAATTGTGCCGCGCCCGGCCGTCCGGTCTGGCGCGGCTTTCCGTTCGTGTGCGGGATTGACCCTTTATCGCTGAATGCGAATGCGCGTATTCCGCGGGCCGTGTTTACGCACGAGGTTATAGAGTGCTCTCGCATTGGTCGGATGCAGTCGGATGCAGCCATGCGAGGCCGGCCGTCCGAGTGCTTTCACATGACCGGTTCCATGAATGGCGTAGCCACCATAAAAGAAGATCGAGTGCGGCATCGGCGAGTTGTAGTATTTGCGCGAGTAATACGTTCGGTGCATGCGCGTCGGCCGGAACGAGCCGAGCGGCGTGCGATAGCCGCGCCGGGCGGTCGACACCGGCCAGGAATAGCGTGCTTTTCCATTGATGTAGACGTGCATGCGCTGCGACGAGATATCGATCTTGGCAACCACGGCGCCAAAGCTCGCCTGGGGTGCTGCCATAAGGAAAGCAACAAGAGCTGCCGTAAAAATACTGATACGCATAAATACCTCCGCGCCTGTTTTTTCGGCGAATACATTGGGCATGATCGCCATTCTTTTAATTTAAGATCGTGTTAAGCAGATATTCAATAAGGAAATTTCACAGGTTGAGAATCCGGTAGGGGAAGCCAAGACCTGCTCGATGAGAATTACTTATTCATTTAGGTAAATCTGTGCGCCGATCGGCTGGAGCGGTTTGCATGAATTCCGAGCCACCTAACACGGATGTTTCCGTGTAAGCCCTTAGAGTGCGCAAATCGGAAACGTCCCTTTTCTGCTGGGCGTGGATGGCAGCTATGCGGACCATTGGAACTTTCCACCAGCGGGGCCAATGGCCTTAACGGGCGGGATGCGGCCGTTCGCTGCAACTTGCACATTCGTCAGCTAAGCGGACAAAGCGGACGTTGCCTCATGTATCGCGAGCATTTGCGCACCCTACTGCTTGAATGGGAATCTTCCGGATCTCGGTAGCGCGTCGTTCGATGAACTCTACAACGACCCGCGCGTTTGAGGTAGAAAATCGCGACGGCCCGACAGAGGGCATTTCCGAAGAAATGAATATCGCAAATGCCGTACCAGCTTGATCGCACCGAGATCCAATCCCTCCTCGACGAAATCGCCGGTCGCATGGCCGGTGAAGTGGACCGGGGGGAGGTGGCAAACTATATTCCGGAATTGGCCAACATCTCACTGAACCACTTTGGGATCGCAGTAGCGCCCCTAGATGGGCCGCCACTTTTGGCCGGTGATGCCGATCTGTCGTTCTCGATTCAGAGTATCTCAAAAGTGTTTGGGCTGGTGGTGGCGCTCGACCTTGTGGGCGCCACACTGTGGCGCCGTGTCGGGCGTGAACCGTCCGGTGATCCTTTCAACTCAATTGTCCAACTTGAGTTTGAGCGCGGCAAGCCCAGGAATCCTTTCATCAACCCTGGCGCAATTGTTGTCTCAGACCTCATTTTGCAGAATGCGGAAAATGCAAAAAAAATGCACTCCGTCCTCGATTTTTGCAGAAAGCTGGCCGAAGACCCCGAAATTTCAGTCGATGAAGCGGTTTTTGCATCTGAGGTTGCCACAGGAAACAGGAACAGGGCCTTGGCGTTCTTCATGATGGCCGAGGGCAATATCGAAGGTGATCCAGCCACGGTCACGGAACACTACTTCCGCCAGTGCAGCATCGCCATGAGTTGCAGTCAGCTTGCCATGGCGACCCGGTTCCTGGCTGCCCGCGGAAAAGGTACCGCAGACGGGAAAGCAGGGGTATCGCCGGAACGCGCGCGCCGCATCAATGCACTGATGATGGCTTGTGGCTGCTACGACCCGTCCGGGGAAGTCGCGTTCCGCGTCGGTTTGCCCTGCAAAAGTGGAGTCGGAGGCGGAATTGTCGCCGTTGCGCCGGGTCGTGGCTCCGTTGTGGCGTGGAGTCCAGGGTTGGATGACAAAGGCAATTCCGTCCTTGCACTCAAAGCGCTTGAAGAAGTGGCGCTCAGGTTAAATTGGTCTGTGTTTTGATGAAGGGCTCAGTTTGGCTGCCAGGCCCAATGAACGGCACGGACACCATGAAAATGCGATGTGCGCCTACACGTCCGCTATGCGGACAAAGCGACCAACGTGAGATGTGTCGTGAATGTCCGATGTTGATGGCGAAGTAGACACTTCTTTGAAGCCACAGGCTTCCGTTATGTGCCAATAAACGACATGACCGATGCATCGCAATCCTCGCGAGATTTATTGATTGAGAGGCCTAGAGCATTGTTCGACCAGATAGAATCATTTGACCTGTAAACCCGGCCTACCGCAAATCGGATGTTTCCGATTTGCGCACTATTGAGCCAAACACGGAAACATCCGTGTTTGGTGGTCCAAATCAGCCCGTCGGCGTCGTTAAATCGCTTGCCCGATACACCGTATCGCGCTGCGCGATTTGCCTAGCCGAGCGACCTGATTTGGTCCATCAAATGGTTCTATCTAACCCGGAACCGCTCT
>JANQQB010000204.1 GCA_028285165.1 Rhodobiaceae bacterium | reverse complement strand
GGCCTCGAATGCGTCCGGAATCATGCCCTCGTCATCCATGGCGATGCCGGTCACTGCCAGGCCGAGATGCGCGGCAAGCGCGCGAAATCCCGGATAGGCGAACGCTTCGGCACACACGAGATCGCCGGGGCGGGCAAAAAGGCTCACCAGGGCCAGCAACGCACCCTGAGCACCGGGGCAGATCAGAACCGTATCGGGCGTCAGATGCGGCAGGCGCGGCATCAGCCAGGCGCATCCCATGGCGCGGTCGGAAGGCGCGCCGCCCGGCTCCTGATAGCGGAGCAGGAGATCGGATCCCGTTTCCTGCAACACCTCGGCCAGAGTGCCCGCCATCCGATCGGTAAGCGTCGTATCATCGAAACCCGGCGGGTTGTTCATGCTCATGTCGACGGGGCCGCCGCCGTTTCGGCCGCCCGGGTCGGACCGGCGCGTGCGCACATAGGTCCCGCGTCCCACCCGGCCATCCACCAGACCGCGCCGGCGGGCTTCGGTATAGGCGCGGCTAACCGTGGTGAAGTCGATGCCGAGGCGCGCAGCCAATTGTCGTTGCGGCGGCAGCCTCTCCCCGCCGGCGAGTGTGCCGGCCGCGATGTCGCGGGCCAGCGCGTCCGCAATCGCCAGATAGAGCGGACCGGCATCCCTGGGCAGATCCGGTGTCCAGGCCCCTTTGTCCGGATTGCCCGACGGGTCGGTTTTCTCTCGATCCATATATAGGGAGATACCGGGTCGCCTCAGGCGATTCAAGTATCTTGCCGCGCGTTCGGATCGGCAGCGCGGTCCCGAGGCGGACAGTCAGATCACACGACAGACCTTCAGGCCGAATTCCTGCGTCCAGGCGTCGAGCGGGATCCAGGTGGTCGAAAAACGGATCGGCTCACCGTCAAGCAGGCCTTCACCGGTGAGGACGTTCAGGTCGCATTCAAGGGCGTCTTCGTCCGGGTTTTCCGACAGCGTGTCGTAGGCTGCGTAGGTGAACCCGGCCACCACGAACGTGCCGTTCCGATAGGCGATGGTCAGTTTCTGGGCCCAGCGGTTGCGACCGATCGCTTCGTTTTGAGAATGCACGGCGAGTGACCCGTTCGCCATCGCTTCCAGCCGGGGGCTTTGTCCTGCCGTGTCCGGCCAGCCCCAGACAAAATTTTCCGCGGTGGCGGCCAGCCTGAGGCGGCGGGTCACACGATCGGCGATGTAGACCACCAGCGTATGGTCCGGCGCATCGTCTTCGGGAAGCAGAAGCATTGCCGCGTCGGCGGTTCCGTCCTGGTTCCAGTCGCCGGTGGCGACCGCGAAGATGCGCTCATTTGCGGAAGCCGTTTGCGGCGTCCAACTCATCAGCCCTGCGGCAATCACCGCTGCCGCAAGTGCCTGCATCGATCGTATCATGCCGTCCCCGTGCCGGAAATCGCGTGGACGGATTGTCCGCCGCCGCTTGTCGTGGCGCATTATTTCCGACGTACGTCGATGCGCAAGTCCGGACACTGCCGCCCGCCACCGGTCAGAAGGTAAGGAGACAGCCTGTCCGGTTGAACGAATCCAGCGGTCTGATAAACGCTTGCCGACGGATCGAAGCGTGAAGGCGGATGGCATGAAGACAGGCAGTGTCGCAATTCTGGTTCTGATGCTTCTTTGGCCGGCGGCGGCTTTTTCCCAATCGAAGGCCGAAACCGAACGGCAATTCCAGGCCTGGCTGGAAGCCGACATCCGCCCTGAAGCCCGCCGGGCCGGTGTGTCACGCAAGACGCTGCGCGCAGCGTTTGCCGGTCTTTCGCTCGACTGGTCGCTGCCCGACCTCGTGCCGCCTGGCACGAAGCCGCCGAAACGCCGGGCCCAGTCCCAGGCGGAATTCCGCGCGCCGGCCCGCTATTTTTCCGAAAACTCCCTGCAGGCCCAGGCCCGCACGGGACGATCGCTTGCCGCAAAGTGGAAAACGACGCTGGACCGGATCGAGAGGAAATACGGCGTTCCGGGGTCGATCCTGCTCGCCATCTGGGCCCGGGAATCCGGGTTTGGCCGGGCCAAGATCCCGCACGATGCGGTGCGTATTCTGGCCACCAAGGCGTTCATGTCGACGCGCCGCGACCTGTTCCGCCGCGAATTCCTGGCTGCGTTGGAAATCCTCGATAAGGGCCGCTTCGCGCCGGGTTCGTTGCGCAGTTCCTGGGCCGGCGCCATGGGGCAGCCGCAATTCCTGCCGTCGAGCTATTTGAAATATGCCGTGGATTTCGACGGCGACCGGCGCGCCGACATCTGGAATTCCGTGCCCGACACACTGGCCTCGATCGCCAACTACCTGGCCCGCCACGGATGGCAGAAAGGCCGGGATTGGGGCTTCGAAGCGCGCATCCCGACCTCCGTGTCCTGCGCCCAGGAAGGTCCGGACAAGGCGCGGCCGATGCGGGAATGGGCGCAAATGGGCATCGAACGGGTTTCCGGCCGCCCTTTTCCGGACAATGAAGTCAGGCGCGAGGGCATGATGCTGGTGCCGGCCGGTCGCAACGGGCCGCACTTTGTCGTCACGCCGAATTTCTATGTGCTGAAGGACTACAACAATTCCGATCTCTATGCGCTCTATGTCGGCAACCTCGCCGATCGCATCGCCTATGGCAGCGGAGCGTTCCGGACCGCCTGGGGCAAACAGGCCCGCATGCTGCGATCCGATATCGCGGCCATGCAGCGCCGGCTGGAAAAGCGCGGATACGATGTCGGCGGGGCAGACGGCCTGCCGGGCTTCAAGACCCGGCGGTCCATCGGCGAATGGCAGATTTCCGAGGGGCGGCGGTCGTCCTGTTTTCCGACACCGGCGCTGATCCGTGACGTCCGGTAACGCCGGCGGGGAACGCGACGCGCAGACCCTGAAAGTGTGACGCCGCACCCGGTGCGGCGGGGTGCGGCGTCTGCAGGCGCGAAGGCCGTGGCGTTGCCGGCCGTTTACTCGATACGAAGGCCGGACCCTCGCGCCTGTTTTCCGGGCTCGAGGTGCGGGAGCCTGGAAAGGTTAACCAACCGGCGAGGCCGGCTGGCGAAGTGCGTCAAACGATCTCGAAGATGAAGTCGCCCTGATCGATATCCGCTGCCGCAACGCCTTCCAGCGTCACGGTGTTGTTGGCGGCAAACGTCAGCACCGTCGATCCGTCGACTTCGACGGCCGCGTCGATGACATCCTGCAATTCGGCTTCGCTGAAGCCGAAGCCGGTCACGTCGAGGAGATCGCTGCCGTCCTCGAAATCCGTGACAATGTCATGGCTGACGGCCTCCAGATTGAAGACAAACGTGTCGCCGCCGAGACCGCCGGTCAGCAGGTCGTTGCCGGCGCCGCCATCGAGACGGTCGGCATTGTCGCCTTCGGCGTCGGCGCGGGCCTGGTCGAAATTGTCGCCGCCGATCAGCGAGTCGTTGCCTTCGCCGCCGATCAGGATGTCGTTGCCGCCGAGACCGTTCAGCACATTGTCGCCGGCATCGCCGATGATCTGGTCTCCGGCAACCGAGGAGCCGTTGACGTTTTCGATGTTGACGAACGTGTTGACGCCTCCGGTGCCGTCGGCATTCCCGGCCGTTCCGGCATTCATGTCGACGATCTGACCCTTGCCGAAGCCATTCAGGAGCAGCGTGTCGGTGCCGTCGCCGCCGTCCACAAAATCGGTGCCGCCGAACGGATGCAGGACGTCGTCGCCGTCGCCGCCGATCAGAACGTTGTTCTGGGCATTACCGAAGATCGTGTCGTTGAACGCCGTGCCGATCACGTTTTCGATGTCGGTCAGCGTTTCGACCGCGACTTCGCCGTCGACAAAAAGCCGGCCCTCTTCGCTGAGGCCCTGTTGTGTGGCATTGCTTTCGGCGTTTTCGCCCTGCAGCACACCCTGGTTGTTGACGTCGAGATCGACCCTGACACCGGCCCCGAACTCGGACAGATCAAGCGTATCTCCGGTGGCAAGCGCCGTTTCGTCCGCCGCACCCGCATCGTCGGCACTGTCCGCGCCGCCGTTGATCTCGAGCGCGATGGCGTCAGTCACGTCGTCCACCAACTGGAACGTGTCTTCGCCGCCGCCGCCATTGACTTCCAGGATCTCCGTGCGGCGCAGGTCCAGTTCGAACAGGCCGACCGCGTTCTGGCCGTTGACCTCCACGCGGGCGAACTTGATGCCGTCGGCTGTTTCTTCGATTCGCGCGACATCGTCGTTCTGCAGATCGTCATTGACGAGGTCGGTGTTGAAATTGACCTGCGTTCGGTCCTGTCCGCCGCCGCCGTTGAAGAAGTCGGATCCGTCGCCGTTGTTCCACACGAACGTGTCGTCGCCGGAGCCGCCACGGATGTGGTCATTCCCTTTG
>JANQQB010000025.1 GCA_028285165.1 Rhodobiaceae bacterium | reverse complement strand
ATTTGCGCACTTTAGTGCCAAACAGGGAAACATCCCTGTTTGGTGGGCCAAATCAGCCCGTCGGCGTCGTTAAACCGCTTGCCCGATACACCGTATCGCGCTGCGCGATTTGCCTAGCCGAACGACCTGATTTGGACCATCAAATGGTTCTATCTAACCCGGAACCGCTCTAAAGCGGCCGGTTCTCGTAGAGATGGCCATACAGGACGGTGAGCACGCCGATTGCCACCATGGCGTTGATCCAGCCTATGACGATGTTCACCGGAAGCAGCGCAAGCACAAAAACACTGCGCAGTGCCGACGTATCGTCGAAGAGCAAAGCCGGTGCGGAAAGCACATTCGGGATCGATTGCAGCAGGACCATGATAAAGGTCGTGACGACGAGCGGCCCGGCGACGGGGCGTGTCAGCGCGAAGGACTCCCGAAGCGTCAACTGCTCCCCGACCGCGCTCGCCGGCAACACCAGCCCGAGGCGCAGGATCAGCCATGTTCCAAGGCTGCCGGCGAGCAACGCGAAAAGCACGAAAGTCCCGCTCCCGCCCGCACCAAGCATGGCGGAAAAAGGTATGGACAGGGCCATCAGCAGCAAGACAAGAACCAGACCCAGCTTGAGCAATGTCCAGACATAGGATGAGATCGGCCAAGACTGATCCACGCCCACGAAGCTTTGAGGCAATTCTTCGCGCAGCACGAACCGATGCCAGCCGATGGCCATCATGCTCAAGGCGAAAATCGAAACAAGAACAACCACGAGGCCCAGCACCGGTGCGTTGGTCGGTGTGCCCGCAAATGCAATCGCTTGGGAGGTCACAATCGTCAATCCGTACCAAAAGAGGCTGACGCGAAACGCTGCCGCTCGATTGAGCCAGACCTGATTCAGACTCAGCATGAATATCCGGGTACCCATTGCACCTTTCCCGATCGCTGGGCCGGTCGGGACAGTCCCGCTCACTTGCCTTCGGCTGTTTTGCTTGCAAAACCGGCCCGGTGCAAGACCGGTGACAATTGCAGAAGGAGGACGAGCCCATGCCCAGCCATTCGACGGTCCCTGTCCTGACGACAGAACGTCTGATCCTGCGGGGTCACAGGATGGAGGACTTCGAAGACAGCGCCGCGCTGTGGGGCGATCCGGATGTGGTCCGTTACATTTCGGGAAAGCCGTCCTCCGCCGAGGAATCCTGGTCGCGTCTGCTGCGCCATGTCGGGCACTGGCACTTGCTCGGTTTCGGCTATTGGGTGGCGGCCGACCGGCAGTCCGGCGCATTTGTCGGCGAGGTTGGGCTCGTCGACTACAGGCGCGACATCACCCCCGGTCTCGCAGGTAGGCCGGAAGCGGGATGGGTCTTGAGGACTTCCGCGCATGGACGCGGCCTTGCGACGGAAGCCGTGCGCGCGATGCTCGATTGGGCCGATAGCGTTCTCGACGCGTCAACGACCGTTGCGATCTTCAACCCCGAGCACAGCGCGTCGATCCGGGTAGCGGAAAAGGTCGGCTATTCGGTTCTGGGCACGGCCACGTATCGGGATCGGCCGACCCTGGTGATGGAGCGCCCTCGCGGCTCCGCGTGAGCGCCCGGTGGCTTTCAATTGGTGCCGAGCATCAGCGGTCATCATCCGCCGGGCAGGGCCGGCGCGCTCGCCCACGCAAGCTGGGCCGCGGTCTCGACCGCACCGGGGCGTACCGCGCGCAGCCGGACAAGCGCCGCGTCCGGTTCTTCGCCCCGTTCGACCAGGATGCGCAGGATCGCCATGCCGGACCGGCCGCGGCCGCCGTGACAGTGAAACAGGACGCGGCCGCCCGCATCCAGGACCGAATGCGCATGTTCTGCCAGTTCCGTCCACTCCGCAGTCTGTGAGACGGACGGAACATCGAAATCCCGCACGGCAAAGCCGCGCCACGCAATCCCTGTTCGCTCAAAGCCGCCCGCGAGGTCGGGAATGCCCGCGGCCTCGTTCTCCGCCGGTTCAGTGAGGGAAACCAGGAGGCCGGGCGCCCAGGCGGCAATCCTTTCCATATCGCGGTCAAGTGCGCCGGTCCGGCCGGGCAGGGGACAGAGCCCGAGTCGGCCGCCCTTTGTCGTTTCCAGCGTCCAGATGTCGAACGGGTCTTTCATAACTGCCAAACCGGCTCGCCATGCGCTAAACCGAAAGCGCAAATCATCTGGCGAGGAAGCACAGCATGCTGAAAGTCTGGGGACGGCGCAATTCCAGCAACGTACAAAAGGTCATGTGGCTGATCGGCGAATTGGGGCTTGACCACGAGCACATTCCGGCCGGCGGCAAATTCGGGCTGACCGACACGCCGGAATTCCGGGCGATGAACCCTCACGGCCGGGTGCCGGTGATCGACGACAACGGCACCGTGATCTGGGAATCCCAGGCGATCCTGCGCTATCTCGCAACGCTTCACGCGGCCCCGCCGTTCTGGCCGGGTACGCCGGGCGAGAGGGCGCAACAGGACCAGTGGATGGACTGGTCTGTGCAGACGCTGCAGCGCGATTTCCTGATCGGCGTGTTCTGGGGTTTCTACCGCACGCCGGAAGCCGAGCGGAACCAGGCGGCAATCGATGCGGCGGTCGCCACCTGCGCCCGGCACTTCCGGCTTCTGGACACAATTCTCGCCGACCGGCCGTTCATCAGTGGAGCCGATTTCGGGCTCGCCGACATTGTCGTCGGGTCCAATCTCTATCGCTATTACACGCTCGATATCGAGCGCCCCGCCGTGCCGAATGTCGAGGCGTGGCGCGGTCGCATCGAAAGCCGCCCGGCCTATCGCGAGCATGTCATGGTCGATTATTCCGATCTCTTCGGCCGCCTGTCATTTTAGTTCGGTCGTGCGTCCGCTCTCTCTGCTCTCCCACGCCGATCCGCCACCGATGCGCTCCAGCAGAAAGTCGATCAGGACCCGGACCTTGGCCGAAAGCACATTGGTCTTGGGATAGACCAGCCAGAGCACGGACTGGTCGTCGACGACGTAGTCGGGAAGCACGCGGACCAGGGAGCCGTCCGCGATTTCCTGATGCACGCACCACAGCGCGTTGGCCGAAATGCCGGCGCCTGCCAGCGTCGCGAGCTTCTGGCTGAGCCCGTCATCGACGATCAGGCGACACTCGGCGTCGCGCGGGTCGAATTGGCCGGAGCGTCCGTCCGCAGCGCGAAGCGGTCTTGGCGTCTGGTCCTTGAAGGCAATCACCCGGTGTGTGCCCAGTTCGTCCGGATGATCGGGCGTCCCGTGCTCTTCAAGATAGGCCGGAGACGCGCAGAGCACGCGGACATCATCGGCAAGCTTGCGTCCCTTGAAACTGCTGTCCTCGAGTGCCGTGTTGCGCAAAGCGAGATCGAACCCGCCCTCGATCAGATCAAAGCGGGCATCCGACAATCGAAGATCAAGCGACACACCCGGATGACGCTTGAGGAAGTCGGGAAGGATCGGGGCAATGTAGAGCTGCGCAAACGTACTCGGTGCCGCAAACCGCACGGTTCCGGAGGCCACCGGTCGGCCCATGCCGAGGGCGGCGCGGGCGGCATCCTCCTGCGCCAGGATCTCCCGTGCATAGGGCAGGAATTCCGACCCTTCCAGCGAAAGTGAGACCTTTCGGGTCGAGCGGTGCAGGAGATCCGTACCGACCGTGCGTTCCAGCTTGGCCAGCCGGGCGCTGGCAACGGCCGGGGCAAGGCCGAGCTGGCGTCCGGCGGCGCTGATATTGAGTATATCGGCCGCGAGAACGAACAGGCGCAGGGCATCGGTATCCATTGATAATATCCGATTTCCGAATTCTGAAGTTCGAAACGCAACGTTTATTTCGGTTGTGGGGCAAATATATCCCGGTTGCAAGCGGAGCCGACAAGGCATCGCGTTCCAGCGAAAGGGACCCAAGCCATGCCCTACTACTCCGTTCTTGCCGTTACGCCGAAAAGCCAGGACTGGATTCCCGATAATATCGGTCCCGCCAACGCGCTCGTTGCGGAACATGGCGGCAAGTACCTCGCCCGAACCGCCAATCATGAGCAGATCGAGGGCGGGGACCAGCCGGCCGCGTTGCGCATCATCATCGAATGGCCGTCGAAAGAGGCGGCGTTGAGTTTTATGAAGGATGAGCGCTATGGGCCGCATTTGAAGGCCCGCACCGCCGGCTCGGACAGCAAACATTTTCTGATCGAAGCGAAAGACGATCTCGCCTGATCGAACAGCGTATCAAGGGCCGCGTGTCGGTTCGGCGCGTTCGCCGTCCGGAACCGGCGAGGAAAAATCGGGGACCATGCTGAAACCGCACGCGTTTTCAACGATCAACAAGGCCTATGCGGACGTCTTCAAACCGGACCGCCTGACGGTCGGCCTGGTCGTGCCGATCGAGGCCTATCCGCATTCGGCAACACCGACGATGGCGCGGCATCTCGAATGCGCCGAGCTGACCGATCGCCTGGGCTTCAAGGCATTATGGCTGCGCGATGTCCCGTTCAACGTGCCGTCCTTCGGCGATGCCGGGCAGAAGTTCGATCCGTTCGTCTATCTCGGTTTTCTCGCGGCGCGGACCGAGCGGATCGCGCTGGGCGTTGCCAGCATCATCCTGCCGCTGCGCCACCCCGCGCATGTTGCAAAGGCTGCCGCCACCGCCGATGTGCTGTCCGGCGGTCGGCTCCTGCTCGGCGTTGCCTCCGGCGACCGTCCGGAAGAATATCCGGCGCTCGGCATGTCCTATCCCGATCGCGGGGCCCGGTTCCGCGACAGCATCGACTACATCCGGGCAATGGCCGACACCGCGCCGACTTTCGCCACCGCCCAGGGGGCATCTGACGGTGCCATGGACATGGTGCCGAAACCGACCGGCGGGCGGCTGCCGCTCCTGATCACCGGCGGCTCGCAGCAATCGCCGGATTGGATTGCGGAAAACGGCGACGGCTGGATGACCTATCCCCGTGGCAGCGCGGATCAGGAACGCGTTGTCGCCGACTACCGAGCCCGTGTCGACGCGGCGGGCGGACCGGACAAGCCGGTCATGCAGCCGCTCTATGTCGATCTTGTCGCCGACACGGACGCCACGCCGCGCGCGCTGCATCTCGGCTTCCGGTCGGGCACCGGCTTCCTGAAGCGCTACCTGAGCGAACTGGAAGCGATCGGAATCAACCACGTGGCGCTCAATCTGCGTTTCAACGAAGCCGACATCGAGACCACGATGAACCGCCTGTCCGACGAGATACTTTCCGATTTCACCGATTGAGGATCCAGACATGCAAAAGACCATTCTGATCACGGGTTCCACCGATGGCATCGGCCTCGAAACCGCAAAGATGCTCGCCGACGACGGGCATCGCGTTCTGATGCACGGGAGAAACCCGAAAAAACTCGACGCCGCGATGCATGCCGTCGACGGCGAAACCGAGGGCTATGTCGCCGATCTGTCGCGGATCGCCGACGTGCACACACTGGCCCGTGAGGTGACGGCAAAACACGAGACTTTGGACGTGCTCGTCAACAATGCCGGCGTCCTCAAGACGCCGCAGATGATCACGCCCGACGGACACGACGTGCGCTTCGTCGTCAACACGCTGGCGCCCTATGCCCTTACAAAAGAACTGCTCCCGATCATCAAGCCGGACGGGCGCATCATCAACCTCTCCTCAGCTGCGCAGGCCCCGGTAAACATCGAAGCGATCCGCGGCATGGTCCGCCTTTCCGACATGGAGGCTTATGCCCAGAGCAAGCTTGCCATCACGATGTGGTCGAAACTGCTTGCCGACGACCTGCCGAACGGACCGATGGTCCTTGCCGTGAATCCCGGTTCATTGCTTGCCAGCAAGATGGTGAAAGAAGGCTTCGGCGTCGCCGGAAACGATTTGAAAATCGGCGCCCACCTGTTGTGTCGCGCCAGCCTGTCCGAGGAGTTTGCGACCGCGAGCGGCCGGTATTTCGACAACGATGCCGGCCGGTTCAACGACCCGCATCGCGATGCGCTGGACCGGTCGAAATCGGAGAAGGTGCTTGCGGCGATTGAAGAGATCCTGGGCGGTTTGGTGGGCTGAGGGAGCGTCGGACACTTTACGGTCCATTTTCTGCAAGCTTCCAAGGTCGGTCATGCAGTCGAAACGCAATCGTCGCATTTGATGCAATCCGCCTCAGCGGCAAGACACAGTTTCCTTCATGCACATTTCTGCTGCTTCCTCCAAAGGCCGACGACAACTATTGTAGGTAATCTGTGCACGTTGCTCGGCCTGGAAGGCTCCTTCTTGGAGATCGTTGATTAGGCCAGCGCAAAGTGGTGTCCGTACATCGGGATTGGATGACCGCAAGCTCATCATCATGAGTTGCTGGTCACCCTGAGGCGGAGGCAGGTCGGCTTCGCGCCGCTCCTCGGCAATTACCTCTTCGAGGTTATCGCGACCGATCTCGCTCTCAATCACGGTCCTCAGCGTTTGTGAGAAGCTCGAATGGCGAAGCATCAAATGGTTCACCGATTTGCCGGTCAAAAGACCGCTGGCGGCGCTTGGCAGGATCACATTGCCATTGTCGAGGAACTCGATCCCAGTTCGGCGTCCGTCGATCTCACGGGCAAAGGCGGTCAGCGTTTCGTCAAAACCATCGACCAAAAACTCCGGAAGTGGGCATCCTGTCGTGAAACAACTGGGCTCGATTGGAACCTCAAGTTCGGCGCGGCAATAGTGGATCACCATCCCTAGTTCAGCGGCAAACTCCCGATACACCGGCATTCCGTAGACTTCCACAACCGTATCACGGAAGGCTTTGCCACGATATACGCCTGGTACCGATGTACTCAAACATGGGTCAGTGCACAGTCCGCGCGTGGCTTTTTCGCCGTAGTAATTGCAGTTCGCAACGCGAGGGCATGTGTCATCTTCATCGGCGACACAATCATTGTCGTCATCGCGGTCGCAGGCATCGCCTGCTGCGTCACCATCCGTATTGGTCTGGAGGGGATTAACAACCGACGGACAATTATCTGCCGCATTCTCCCATCCGTCATTGTCCAAATCCTCATCGCATGCGTCGCCATCGGCGTCGCCGTCGGTATTGACTTGCATAGGATTGGGCGTGGTCAGACAATTGTCGACATCGTTTGTGACCATATCGTCATCAATGTCATTGTCGCATAGAGGGCCGATCAGAGCGTAGGTCTGGACAGGTTCCATGACCATGGAATTGATTGAGACTTCTGCCCGCCATAATCCAGGCATGAGTTCCGAGGCGGGAACATCGACTATTTCCAGAGTGTGCTTGGCATCGGCTCCGGTGGTTGCAGGGGTTTGTGGCGAAGAAGGATCTAGTACCCACGGCAGTAGGACACGCGTGTTATCGGGATTGAACACTCTTAAACTGAGGTCATTCTGCAGGCCTGAGCCGCCACGATCATCCCAGGCCAGAGTCACGCGGAACGGGTTTGATGGTGCCTCGAAATAGCAAGTCTGCATGGCTGGGGCAGCAAACTGGTTGCCAACGTTTTTTAAGGCGATGGCTTTCCCACCATGGAGTTCCATTGCGTCGATAGCGCGGTCGGCCCGTACCAAACCCCATCCATAGGTGAAGTCGGGGCCAGTGGGTCCCAGATCCTCAGCCGTATGAGCAAGCAAACCACGATAGAATGCCGCTGGAAGCGCGCCTAATCCCATGGATTGCGCCTTTTCCATCAAAAGGGCAATGACACCTGCGACGGCCGGTGCGGAGAATGATGTGCCGCGTGACAGGCGCCCGCTATAGCACTCGTCTTTACACCCAAAGCCAAGAACGGAACTGTGTCTCTTGGTCGATATTACACCTTGGCCTGGTGCAACAAGGTCCGGTTTTATTCGTCCATCAGCGCTTGGTCCGACACTGGAAAAATCAGCTATCGTATTGTCGCGTTTCAGCGCGCCAACGGAGAGGACGTTTTTGCCGGCAGAGTAGGGCCCGATACAATTGCTCTTGAAGTTGGAGAACACTTGAAAACAATCACCGACATCGTTCCGCCCCCGGCCGACTTCGTCGCCGTGATTTCCAGCCGAGAACACCATGACGGTCCCGGTTGAACGGACTAATCCATCCTTGAACTCGTTTTCGCCTCCATCATAATCGCCAAAATCACCCAGGTTGTCCTCAAATTCCCAACGGGCACCACTTCGGGTCCATCCGATGCGCGGCCCGTAGGAATGGTTACTGATTTTCAGCCGTGTGAGACCGATCATGTTGGGTGTGGCAATCGCGGTCAGTCTCATTTCCTCATATTGATCGATGAGGTCGAATGACCAGATCTCGGCATCCGGTGCCATGCCGCGCGCACCATCGTTTCGGTCATCACTGGCGATGACTCCCGCAACCATTGTTGCGTGATTTGAATCGCGCGTTGAATTCAGAGGTGCGGTGGTCGATCGGGGATTGAGATCACGGTGACCGCCGTAGACCTCAGCTACCGGTTGGTCAGGGGCCGCGCTATCATCTTCGTTCGCCTCCCACACGCCGACCGTAATACCATCTCCAGTTAAACCATCCACCGTCTCGGCAATTGTCGCGCGCACAGTGCCGCGTGTTGTCGCATTTTGCGGTAAGACTGGCGCCGGACCTGGCCTGATCCTGTAAACGAGGTCGCTGCGGATTAACCGGATAAGCGCATCGTAAGGAATATCGACGGTCCGCGAGACTTCGGGAGGGTCTTTCGGATTGACGATGCTCGCTGAGAGGTTTTCGAGAAGTGTCTCAATATCTCGACTGGTGGCAAGGTCATGGAATTTGACACTGTAGCGAATTCGTCTGTCGCCCGAGAGCTGGTACGAAAGCGGTTGGCGAGGCTGTCCCTCTGCATTCAACACCGAAGCAGCCTTCATTTGAAGCGGCACAAGGCCGAACCAGCGCAAGGTTTCCAATTCGAGGAGCTGGCCAGCTCGATCCTTGCCAATAGACGCGGTATAGGTACCCCGTCCTACCGACGGTCCGATTGTCAAACCGAGATCGCGAAACTCTTTTAGCTTCGGCGGTGTTAAGACTTCGGTGAATTGGGCGAGCAAATGAAGGGAAGCGCTCTGCGAGCGGAGTGTTGCGATCTCACGAATGACACGCAGTTTGTCCGCGTTGTCCATCGCGCGTGGCAAGGCTGAAAAACCACCAATGTGGATCTGGAAGGGGCTATTGCGGTGCTCCGCAGGGGCACTACGCACATCAACCAATTCAAGGTCTGAACCGCTGTCAGGCTGCGCAATCAAGGGATTTGACAATAAAAACGCAATAAAAAATGCTGACGCGAACCTAGTGCGCATACGTGACCCCCTCAGAAGCAGTTACTGCGAGGGCAGTTTGGAATTTCAACTCGTTGTTGGGTATTCGTAATTTTGCGTGTCTGATTAAGTCTGCATATTTTAGGCGACAATTACAGCTTCATTCGTTATGCGCCGATGCTCTTTGTTGCTGGTCATAGTAATAATCGCTAAGAAGAATGCGCTACAAATTTGGCACCTCCGTAGCAAATGTTCTGACACGAGCACATTTTTTTCTGGTGCGTAAATGTTTTATATGGGCTTCGAGCGGTCATCTCTGACAATGGAGAGGGACCGGTTTGCGGTCGATCAAAAACCGACCGGGAAAGCAAAGCGCCGTCGCGCCGCCCACGAAAACCGTTCCAACTGAACCCCTTCTCCTTGAACGCCGCCGGTGCGGCCGTATGATCGCCCGCACTCGACAGGCGACACGTGACCGGGGGCTTCATGTCAGACATCCTGACGGCCGATTTCAAAGCGGAACCGTATTGGTGGGAGGATGCCGCGCCGTTTGCCGCGTCCGACGGTGACCTGCCGCAGCGCACGGACGTGCTGATCATCGGCTCCGGCTATACCGGCCTGCATGCTGCCCTTCAGACCGCACGGGGCGGGCGGGATACGCTGGTGATCGATGCCGAGGCCGCGGGCTGGGGGTGCAGCACGCGCAATGGCGGTCAGATCAGCACGTCGATCAAACCCTCGATCGAAGCCCTGACGGCCCGCCACGGCGAGGCCATCGCCCACGCGATTCACCGCGAGGGCCATGAGTCCATCGGATTCGTCGAAAGGTTTGTGCGCGACGAAAAAATCGACTGCGATTTCCGAACGGCCGGCCGCTTCTACGGCGCCCATTCGCCGCGCCATTACGACTGGCTGGCCGGCAAGTATGCAAAGAAGGGACCGCCCGGCCTGGAAGTCGAGGCGCATATGGTGTCCCGCTCGGACCAGCATTGCGAGATCGGCACGGACTCCTATTTCGGCGGTGCCGTCATCCCGGCCCATGCCAACCTGCATCCGGCGAAGTATCACAGCGGCCTGGCGCAACGGGTTCTGGAGGCCGGCGCCCACATCATTCCGTATTGCCGGGCCGAAGCGATCGACCGCGACGGCGGCGGGTTCCGGGTGCGCACCGCCAAGGGCACGCTCGACGCGCGAACCGTGGTGATCGCGACCAACGGCTATACCGGCCCGCTCACGCCCTGGCACCGCCGGCGTTTCATTCCCATCGGATCCTACGTGATTGCCACCGAACCGCTCGAGCCGGCCGTGATAGACAGACTGATGCCGACGGACCGCAACATCGTCGATACACGGCGCGTCGTCTTCTACTACCGGACCTCGCCGGACCGGACACGGATCGTGTTCGGCGGCCGGGTTTCGATATCGGAGACCGATCCGACACAGAGCGCCGGTCGCCTGCGCGCCCATCTGGTCCGGCTGTTTCCCGAGCTCGAAGCCGTGCGCATCAGCCATTCCTGGATGGGTTTCGTCGCCTATACGTTCGATGAACTGATGCATATCGGCGAAACCGACGGCCTGCATTTTGCCGGTGGCTATTGCGGGTCCGGTGTCGGTCTGGCGAGTTATCTCGGCATGAAGCTCGGAAAGCGCGTCTTAGGTGCGCCTGACGGCGCGACGGCGTTTGCCGATATTCCGTTTCCGACCCGACCCTTCTATACAGGCAACCCCTGGTTTCTGGCGCCGACAGTGGCGGTCTACAACGTGCTGGATCGGTTGGGAGTCTGAGGAAAGGCGAAGTAAGGCGAGGGGAGAACAATGCACACGCTCTTGGTGCCGGTCGACGGATCGGTCCATGCGCAAAAGGCGCTTCAGGTCGCGTGCGACCTTGCCGAGAAATACGGCGGCCGCATCGTGCTCCTGCACATTCTCGCCCGTCACAAGAAGGCGGCCGACCTTCTCGATCTAGCCGTAGCGGGCCATTTCGAACCCAAATTGCGGTCCGCGTTGAAACTCGCCGCGGACAAACAGGCCGATGTCCCGGAATCTGTGCTGATGCTGATCGGTCAGAAGATCCTGGAACAGGCCGAGACCCGATCGACGCGCCGCGGCATCGAGACCGAGATCCTGCCGGTCGACGACGGCGATCCGGCCGCCTCGATCCTGTTGGCACAGGACCGCACCAAAGCGAACACCATCGTCATGGGCTGCCGCGGCGTCGGCACGACGGAAGACGAAACCTTCGGCAGCGTGTCGCGCCGGGTTTTTGCCAAGGCGTCCTGCACCTGCCTGTCGGTGAAATAGCCGCGCAGCGGACGGCAACGGTCCGACCGTCAATCTCCGATCGGCCGTCCGCATGCCCCGTGATCCGTAACCAAGCCGTGCCGTCCTGCCCGACACCGGATATGATGGTGTTCAGTGTTCGGAGAGAATGTCGGCCAGTTTCATCCTTTGGATTTTTCCCGACGGGCCCTTGGGCAGCTCAGGCAGGAAATGGATGCGGTCCGGGGTTTTGAAAGAACCGAGCCGCTTGTTGCAAAGGGCGATGAGGTCCGCCTCGGTCACGCCGGCATCCGCCTCGACCGCGACGCCCGCTTCGACCCGCTGGCCATAATCCGGGCAGGGGCGGGCGAACGCCGCGGCCTCGATCACGGCCGGGTGCGCGTAGAGCGCCTCGTCGATCTCGCGCGGCGCAATGTTTTCCCCGCCCTTGATGATCAATTCTTTCAGCCGCCCGGTGACAAACACATAGCCGTCGGCATCCATCCGCCCCAGATCGCCGGTCCGCAGCCAGCCATCAACGGTCAGGGCGGCGCGCGTGGCGTCCTCGTTTTTTAGATAGCCCGCCATCACGTTCGGGCCGCGCACCAGGATTTCGCCCTCGGTGTCGGCCGTCACGGCCCGCTGCGCGGCGTCGGCGATGATCACGTCGTTGCCATAGGCGATCCCGGGCGATCCGATCTTGCGCTGGCCCGGCGGCAGCGGGTTGGACAGGATCTGTGCCGCGGTTTCGGTCAGGCCCATGGTTTCGACGACCGGAATGCCGAACCGGTCTTCGAACGCCGTCTGTACCTCCGGTGCGAGCGGTGCGGATGCGGAACGGGCGAACCGCACGTTTTCCAGCCCGTGCCGGTCTCCTTGCGCCTGTTCAGCGCCGTGCAGCAGATAGGAAATCTGGGTCGGGACCACACTGAACCAGGTGCATCTGTGTTCGCGGATCAGATCCCAGAAACCGGAAGCGGAAAACCGTTCCGGCATGACGACCGATCCGCCGGAGACAAGCGGTGCCAGGAGTGTCACGCACAGCCCGTTGATATGGTAAAACGGCAGAACGCAGAGGGCGCGGTCTGTGTCTGTCAGCCGATGCGCCTCTGTCGGCGTTTCGCCGCCCGCAACGAGATTGGATTGGGTCAGCCGCACGCCTTTCGGCCGCCCGGTCGTGCCGGACGTATACATCAGGAGGCCGTCGTCGGCGGCCGCCGCCGGGCTCGGCAGCCTGGCATCGGCACCGTCCTCAAGCAGCGCAGCGGCGGAAACGATCTCAAGCGCAACCTCGCCCGTCGCCATCGCTTCGCCCAGAAGGGCCTCGTGTGCCGGCTGGCCGATGACAGCGCGGCTTTCGGAATGCGCCAGCACGTAGCCGATCGTCGCCGGCCCGGCGACCCGGTTGACGGCGACCGCCCGGTAACCACCGTAGAACAGACCGAGAAGCACGCAGGCCGCATCGGGACCGTTTGTGAGGGCAAAGGCGATGCTGTCCCCTGGTTGGTACCCAAGCCGCGGAAGCGCCGCGGCGACCCGCCGCGCTCGGTCGCGCACGACGCCGTAGCTCAGCACCGAACCGTCACGCGGATCGACGACAAACGGCGCATCCGGCGCGGCCTCGGCCCGATAGTCCAATACGGCACGAATGGTTCGCCCGACATCGCTCGGCATAAAAAGCTCGGCCATGACGCGTCAGGTTTCCGCGGCGGACCAGTATTCGGCGAACACGTCCTCCAGCGTCGGTTCGTCTGCCGGTATCGGGCGCACGATCCGTGTAACGTTCATGAAATGCCGGTAGTGCAGATTGTCGTCGATCGAATTGCCGCCCCAGGAGCCGCAGCCCATGGAGAGCG
>JANQQB010000193.1 GCA_028285165.1 Rhodobiaceae bacterium | reverse complement strand
GACGACGACAAGAGCCTTGCTGAAGCGGTTCGCCTGATCGGCACGCCCTCGATCCTGAAGACCCGAACGCTTGGCTATGACGGCAAGGGGCAACGCCGGCTGGACGAGGCCGTGGACGCCTCGGACGCCTGGGCGGAGCTTGCCCGGTCGCCGGCGATCCTCGAGGGCTTCGTGCCGTTCGCCCGCGAAGTATCGCTGGTCATGGCCCGCGGCCTGGACGGCGACATTGCGTTTTACGACATGGCCGAAAACCGCCACGAAAACCACATCCTGCGGCAAAGCGTGGTACCGGCCGCCCTACCGGGTCCCGCGATCGCCGAAGCGCACGACATCGGTCGGCGAACCCTTATTGATCTGGACTATGTCGGCGTTCTGGCAATTGAATTGTTCGTTGTGGAAAGAGGTGCCGCATGCGACCTCGTCGTCAACGAAATCGCACCCCGTGTTCACAATTCAGGCCACTGGACGGAAGCCGCCTGCCCGGTGTCCCAGTTCGAACAGCACGTACGGGCCGTGTGCGGATGGCCGCTTGGCAGCACTTCACGTTTGCACGACGTCGATATGAGCAACCTGCTCGGTGCCGAAGCGGAGGACTGGCAGGCCCTGGCACGTGAACCGGGCACGGTCATGCACCTTTACGGCAAAGCGGAAGCCCGGCCAGGCCGCAAGATGGGGCACATCACGCGGATCCTCAATCCAAAGACAGGTCCCAGACTGGACAGGTCCTAGCGGAAACGCTACCTGTCGGAAAATCGCGCCCGCAATCGTGTGAGCGCATGTGTCGGTGCGGGCAACGCCGGCAGGCGCCATCCGGAGTATGAGGACCTCGATGGCCGGGCGATTTCCGAGGGCGGGACGACTGAACGACAAGCAAACAGCCTCCGTCGTCACCGGGTTATCCCCTGCGGATTCGTTCGCGGATATCCCCGATCGTGTCCTCGCCCCTTTCACGCCCCGACGATGACATAGGCTTGGACGATGTCAGAGCGAGACGATTCGATTCACCAGACACGGCGCCGTCGGTCCCATAGCCTCGGCGCGGCCCTGCTCTGCGCACTTGCGACGGCGGCGTGCACGCCCGATTCGATCGGAACCGGCGTTTCCGCGGACCGCGAGGTTGTCGGCTCTCCGGCGAACATCGCGTCGCTGTCGGAGGTGATCAAGGCCAGCCCGAACGATCCTGAACCGTATAACATGCGCGGAACCGCACTCGGCGAGGCCGGCAGGCTTTCCCGTGCGGTGGAGGACTTCACCAAGGCCATCGCGCTCGATCCCCGCTTCTATCAGGCCTATGGCAATCGGGCGCTGGCTCTGCGCCGGCTCGGACGGGTGGAAGAGGCGCGTCGGGACTACGATACGGCGCTGCAATTGCAGCCGACGTATGACATTGCCTATATCGGTCGCGGCGACTTGTACCGCGAGGCCGGCCAGGTGACCCTCGCCCTCAACGACTACAACCGAGCCATACAGTTGAATTCATCCTCGCCGCGCGCCTATCACAATCGCGGCCTGATCTTCCAGAGGCAAGGCCAGCACCGGTTTGCCATCGAAGATTTCTCGACCGCAATCAGCTACAACAATTCCGCTCCCGAGCCCTACAATGCACGCGGCATTTCCTATCTGGCGCTGAACGACCTGACGAACGCCCTCGATGATTTCAAGATCTCGGTCGCCCGCAACGAGGGCTTTGCGGAAGGCTGGGCAAATCAAGGCGTCGTCTACGAACGGCGCGGCGATCTCAACAAGGCGCGGTCGTCCTACAACCGGGCGATAAGCCGCGAATCCGGCAACGAGACGGCCCGCGAAGGATTGCGCCGCATCAATTCCGGCCGCACCGTCCAGTCGGGCAGTATCTCACAATAGATCGCGCCGTCGCCATAGCGCCGGCAGGCTGTTCGCATCATGTCTTCACCGTCACCGTTCCGCTACACGCCTTACGCCGGCCGCAAGACCCCGTTCTCGATCGGCCTGGAACCGCTCGCCCCCGACGACTGGCTCGAACCCGACGGCAACATCGACCGCTATCTGGACGAAAAGCAGCACCTGTTCGCCACCCGATACGACGACGTCTTTCGGGCTCGGCCCGGCACCGAGGCCGCGCAGTCCGAGGTCCTGGACCTGCTGGTCGACTATTTGCCCTCGCGCCATCCGGATCGCTATGCCGTCGAGGGCGATCGCATACGGATCGCTGGTTCTGACCGGTGCGAAGCGTTCCGTGATCCGGCATGTCCGCCACTTGAACGCGCCGCACGCCTCGTCCAGGACGACCTTGTCCTGATGCGCAAGGGACCTGAAGGATATGAACTTGCCGCGGCGGCGGTCTGTTTTCCCTCCTCTTGGACACTTGCCGAAAAGTTCGACCGCGCGCTTGACGCCATCCACGCCCCCGTCCCCGGCTACGAAGGCAAGATGGCCCGTCGCCTGAACCTGATCTTCGACCGGTTGCCCGGCGACCAGATCGTCTGGCGCACGAATTGGTCCGTCTATGACAGCGATCGTCTGCCGGCGTTCAGGAGCGGTTCGGAGTTTGCGCAATTCCGCGACACCACCGATTTCGATCGCGCCTTTCTGCGCGTCGAACGTCAGACGCTTCGGCGTCTGCCGGTGTCCGGCGACCTGCTGTTCACGATCATGATCTATGTCGACCCGCTCAACCGGTTGCGGGACCATCCCGACAGAAAGCGTCTGGCTGAAGGGCTCCGCCAGCAAGTGTTGGCGCTCGATGCCGATCAGCTCGGCTACAAGTCGCTGACACGCCGCCGCGATCAGCTTGCAGGATATCTGGCAACCCTCGTCGACGGCGCGTGAAACACCGATCAGTCCAGCGCGCCGAGATCGACGAGCGCGGCCCGAACCTTTTCCCATCCATCCCGATCCCAGATGTCGGTATGGTTGCCACCCTTTATCTCGATCAGTTTTTTCGGGCCGTTGTAGCGTTCGACGATTTCGCGCCCATGCGAAAACGGAATTGTCCGATCCTCGGTACCGTGCACGACCACGAGAGGCACGGTGAGGTCCGCCAGCACCAGGTCGGAACGGAACGGATCCTTCATCAGGAGCCGGATCGGATACATTGGATAGCGCATGCGGGCGATGGCTTCCGCAGACAGGAAGGGCGCTTCCAGCACCAGCGCCCCGATGGCCCGCCGGCTCGCCAGGTGGGTTGCCACGCCGGATCCCAGGCTCCAGCCGTAAACGATCACGTCACCAGCGAAGACACCGTTTTCGGCGAGAAAGTCGTACCCGGCTTCCGCATCGAGAAACAGACCGTCCTGGGTCGGCGACCCGGTGCTGCCGGGATAGCCGCGATAGCTGACGCCCAGAAGGCCGAACCCCTCGTCGATGAGGTCTTCGAACCGGTCATGGCTATCGGCCACCGATCCGCCGTTGCCCGGCAGGTAAAGGATGGTGGGACGTCCCGGTTCGGCGGCCCGATACCAGGCGGCGATCTTTTCCCCGTCCGGTACGGCAAGCGTGACCAGTTCGACACCGCGTTCGGCCGAAGAGGCCGGAACCGCAATCGACCCGCTGGGATGATATTGCTGGTCACGCTGAAAGGTGAACAAAAGAGCGCCATAGCCGACATAGGCAAGGGCGACTCCGACCACAATCCCGATCAAGGTCTTTGCCATGGTCCGCTACGAAGCAGGCGGCGAGACGCCGCAAGGCGGCCGGTTCAACGGACCGCCGCCATGGATCTCACAATGTCGAGGCCATCACGAACAGGATGCTGATCACGAATACGACCAGCGATGGCATGTAGCCTTCGCCGGAAGAGGCGATGCCAATCGCGACGGCGATCGTCACGGCGACAAGCGTCACGGCGCCAAGGAACGTGCCGAACCCGCCACCGAAGCCGAACATGACCAGCGACCAAATGATCGATCCGAGCGCCAGCGTCGTGATCTTCGACAGCTTGAGGAAACCCTCATAGGTCCGCTCGTGTTCGGGATAGTCCATGGCAGGGGTATCTTGGTCCGACATCGGCACTCTCGCAGGTCTTGATTTTGCGCGATCTATACCGCAACCGACCCCTGCCCGGCAACGCCCTTGTGGACGCAGGTTTGCACCGATTGGGCGCAGCGATCGGATAGCACCGAACCGGCACCCCTATTCGGCCGCGACCAGCGGCAGATCCGGCTCGAGGCCCACCCGTGTCAGCGCCTGGCCCTGACGGTCTGTCAGCGTATCGATGTCGAAATCCTCGATCTGCTCGTTGAGAAGCTGGTAATAGTTCAACTCTCCGCGCAGGTGCAGGAACACGGCGCCAAGCCCGATCGCCGCCCGGTCCATGAACACAAATTCGCGGGGGATCGTCACCGGCCCCTTTTCCTTAAGCGCCTTGTGAACCGCAAAGGCCTCGCGCCGTCCGTACTGGCCCGGCCGGATGCCGTCGGCGATCGTCCGCACGCGGTCTTCCAGGAGCGGGCCGTAGATGAACCGCGCCCAGATGTTCAGGATTTCGATCAGTTCGTTGCTGAGACCCGTGAAGCCCCAGCGTTCATAGGCACTGACGATCTGGTCGCGATTGTCGTTCTGCAGGCCGCGATAGAGGTCGAGAACACCCTGCACGAACGATGTCGGAAAGATCCGGATGCACCCGTAATCGAGCAGGTTGATCCCGGCCGGCTCGCCGTCGGTCCGAAAGACCGTGTAATTGCCGAGATGCGGATCGCCGTGGATGACGCCGTAATGGCTGAACGGCCGCCACCAGGCGCGGAACATGGCAACTGACAGCCGGTTGCGGACTTCCAAGGGTTCGTCCTTGAAGGTCAAGAGGCGCTCACCGTCGACCCACCCCATGGTGAGGAGCCGGCGGGTCGACAGGTCCGGCTTGAATTCCGGCACCCGCACCAGTGTTTCATCGCGCAGGATGTCGGCGTAAAGCGCCATGTGACGCGCTTCGCGCTCGTAATCGAGTTCCTCACGAATGCGCGCGCTGATCTCCTTGGCGATTTCGGTCGTGTCGATGGCAGGGCCCATGCGCCGATGCAGGGCAAACAGCATCTGCAATTGATTGAGGTCCGCCTCGACGGCGGAATCCATGTCCGGATATTGCAGTTTGCAGGCCAGTGCCTCGCCGTCCGTGCCAACGGCCCGATGCACCTGGCCGAGCGATGCCGCCGCGGCCGGTTCCTTTTCGAACGAAGAGAATTTCGATTGCCAACCGCGACCGAGTTCGGCCTGCATACGCCGTTTGACGAACGGCCAGCCCATCGGCGGCGCGTCGGACTGCAATTGCTGGAGTTCGGCGGCGTATTCCGCCGGCAGCGCTTCGGGGATCGTCGCCAGCAATTGCGCAACTTTCATCAGCGGGCCTTTTAGCCCGCCGAGCGACTTTGCGAGTTCGGCGGCGTTCTTCTGATCGTCCAGCGACAACCCGAAAAGCCGTGCGCCCGCGAATTTCGCTGCCTGGCCGCCGACGCCCGTGCTCACCTTTGCATATCGTTTAAGCCGCCCAGAAAGGCGGTTGCTTTCTTCAGCCATGCTCCATCCCGAATTAGGGCCGCGGTCCACTTGAATCGTCGGCCTGTCCTTAATGTAAGGCGCAGGCGCCGGGGCGCAAAGTCACCCCTTCTATACGGTTACCGATCCCTGTCGGATTGTTGCTCGTCAACGGAGCGCCCGGTTGCGATCCGCGAGAACAGCGGCGAGGTCCGCAACATGCCGACAAACCGGCCCCGCTGTGCGGCCTCGACCGCGCGCCGCCGGGTCATCCGGTAGAGCACGAACACCACGAGCACGGAGTGGATCGCACCGGTATAGGCAAAGAAATAGGACGGCCCGAGCGACGAAATCAGCGTCGATGCGATCACCGGACCGAAGATCGCGCCGATCGTGTAAAACAGCACCAATCCGACGGACAATTCAACGAACTCGCCGGGCTTGGCGTAGTCCGCGGCATGCGCAACCGACAGGGAATAGAGCGGCAGCGCAAAACCTCCGAACATCATTCCGCCGATGAAGACGAACATCGGATCGAGGCGACCGAAGGCGAACAGGAACAGGCTGGAGGCAATGCTGATCGACGTTGCCGTCAGCAGGATGATCCGCCGCCCGTAACGATCGGACAATGCACCGAGCGGATATTGGCAGACGGCCGCCCCGACGACGGAAAGGCTGACGAACAGCGCAACCGCGTCGACCGCAAGCCCCATTTCCTGGGCATAGACCGGCCCGACCGTTCGAAACGCACCGTTCGTCAAGCCGATCACGACACAGCCGATACAGGCCGTCGGCGACAGCGCCCAGGTCGCCATCGGTCGAAGCCGGGTCGAGGCCGGCGGCGGCGGCGATTGCTGGCGCGACAGCGAAACCGGCAGGATTGCCAGGCAGAACATGATGGCGGCGAGCACGAAGATCTCGAAACCGCCGGCCCCGACCAGCGGCATCAGGAACTGACCGGCGGTCACAAAGGCCAGATCCACCACCCGGTACATGCTGAGCACACGCCCGCGGTCCTTGTTCTCCGCGATCTGGTTGAGCCAGCTTTCGATAACGGTACCGATGCCGGCCGCACAGAACCCGCCGATGACCCGCAGACCGATCCAGACGGTCGCGTCCACGACCAGAACGAAGATCAGGGCAGTAATGGCATAGAGCGCAGCCAACGCTGCAAAGACCCGGATATGGCCCGCACGCGCAATCAGCGTCGGCGTCCACACACACGATGCGAAGAAGCCGAAAAAGTATCCGGCGCCCATCAGGCCGATCGCCGAATCCGGCATGCCTTCCAGATTGGCGCGTACGGCAATGAGCGTGACAATAAGACCGTTCGCGCCGAGCAGGATGCCGGCGGACGTGTAAATCGAGATCAGGCGGGAATCCATGAAACACCGGATTCAGGACGGGTTTGTCCGTCCAAAAAGAGTTCAGGCCGGCCGGAACCCCAGCGGAAAGACGTCCATGACGTCAAGTCCGGTTTCCGTCACAAGGGCCTGACGCTCGATCTTCACCCCGTCCGGCCCGCCGGTCCGGCCCACATAGCTTTCGAAGCACACCACCATACCCGGCTCGAAGACGCCGTCATATCCCGAACGCTCCCAATCCTCAGGATAGGCAATCGCCGGGTATTCGTCGCACAGGCCGACGCCGTGCATCACGACGCCATAGCGGCCGGCCCGGCAATCCTCAGGCAGGACGTAGCCCTTTTCGCTGAGTTCGCGGAAGCTCATGCCCGGCCGGAACAGGTCCATGTTCGTCGCGATCTGGTCGAGCGCGATGCGCAGCAGCTCCTCCTGTTCGGGCGTGCCGCGATCAGCCCCGGCGATCCATGTCCGCGAAATGTCGCAACAATAGCCGTAAGGGCCGACCAGATCGGTGTCGAAGGCAACGATCTCGCCGGCCTGGATGACCTTGTCGGAACACTCGTAGAACCAGGGATTGGTGCGCTGACCGCTGGTAAGGAGGCGCGTCTCGATCCATTCGCCGCCGCGCGCGATGTTCGCGCGGTGCAGTTCCGCCCACAATTCGTTTTCGGTCATGCCCGGACGCAGGGCATCCCACATCGCCCACATGCCGGTCTCGCAGGCATGCACGGCCCGGCGCATGGCCTTCAGCTCTTCCGGATGTTTGATCTTTCGGGCGATTTCGGTGAACGCCTGGCTCTGCTCGACCTCAAGGCCGCGTTTCTGGAGCTCGAAAATGCCCATCGGCTCGCATTTGTCGACGAGCAGCCGCCGATTGCCGCCGCCATGCTGACGTACGAGGTCGTCGATTTCGTCCGCCCATGTCGAGGCGTGTTCGGTCTCCCGCTGGCCGTTGTAAAAGTAGAAAAAGGACCGCGCAGGCCGGATCTCGTCGATCAATGTCAGCCCATCGGAGACATGCCGGCAGGAATGGTAGTCGAACAGGATTGCCGGCCCGTCGGTCGCAATGAACGCGTAGCGGACGGGATTGTGCATCGCCCAGACCTGCATGTTCGTGCTGTCCAGAGCGTAGCGGGTGTTCAGCGGATCGTAGAGCAAGCATCCGGCCGCATCGCGCAGCCGCAATTGCTCGCGAATGCGCCCGAGGCGATAGGCCCGCATGATATCCAGATCGGGCGCGTCAAGACCAGCCGCTTTCCATTCCGCAAGCGCCGGGTTGTTGCTGCCTTCGACATGGATAAAACCCGACGCCTGTGCGGCGGGTTCCCGGCGGGTCGGATCGATTTTCGGCTGGTAATGGGCAAAGGTCATGGCGCTGTCCGCAAGCGACGGAAATGGCGGCCTTTTTTGCGGGCCGCAAAACGCCAGCTTAGAATGCCGACTCCGCCGGGATGGCACGAAGCCGACATCTTGCACCAGCAATCCGGCGCGGCCGGACCGGTCAATCGGCCTCGAACAGCGCAACGATGGTGTCATGGCCGGCCTGGCGAGCAAGGTCCACCGCCGTCTTCCCCTCCCGGCTCCGCTTATCGGGGTCAGCACCGGCAGCAAGCAACAGGCGGACGACGTCATCGCGGCCGACCGACGCCGCAGCCCGAAGCGGTGATCCGCTTCCGGCAAAACCATCCCGTTGGGCGGGATCGGCCTCGATGCGAGCTGCGATCCGGTCGAGAGGCGCACCGGCCGCAATCAATACATCCGCATCGCAGGCAAGCCAATGGTGCGAAACGATATGGTCGGTGACGGCAGGCCGATCGAGATGCAACGCCCAGCCGAGTGGCGTCGAATCGTAAGCATCATCGCGGACAGACAGGTCGCCTCCAGCCCCGACCAGCAGATCGATCATCTCCGGCTGCCCGGAAAACGCGGCGCTGTGCAGGGCTGTTTGGCCGTAATTGCGGGCAAAGTCTGTCTTCAGGTTGACGTCCGCGCCGTTGGCGATGAGCCAGCGCACCGCCTCGGACTTGCGTTGCGAGACCGCCCATTGCAGCGGCGAACCGTTGCAGGCGACACCGTTTACATCCGCGCCCTTTGCCTTCAGGAAGGCCATCGCATCGACCCGATCGGACCGGGCTGCGAAACTGAACGCATCGTCAAGAATTTCCTGGACATGGCCCGGCGTCGGCTGCCAGGGCGGGAATCCGGAATGCGGCCGATGAAAACCGCGTTTGCGGCCGGCTTCCTGGGTCGGACGCCCGGCCGCGTCAAAGAGTTCGGCCAGGCGGTCGAGACGCCCCAGGCCGGCGTTCACGCGCAGATTGTCGGGGGTGATCGCAAGGCTTGCCAGATAGGCCGACACATCCTGATGCCCCCACCACAGGGCAACCGCCAACGGTGTGCCCCCACTGTCATAGGCTTCCAGGTCGATGGTCGCACCTGCCTCGACCAGGCGCCGGGCCAGCGGCGTGTTTTCGCTGTAGGCGGCCTGATGCAAGGGAGTCCAGCCTTTGTGATTGGCCCGATCGGGATCGGCACCCGCGGCGATGAGCCGATCCACCATGGCAAAGCGCGCATCCTCGTCAGTGTTGCGTTCTGCCGGGGAACTGGACAGGTCCGGTGTGA
>JANQQB010000190.1 GCA_028285165.1 Rhodobiaceae bacterium | reverse complement strand
GCCGCTTGCCCGATGACCCACATCGCGCTGCGCGACGCGCCTAGCCCAGGCACGAGTCTTCCCCATCAAACCGTCAAAATCTCTGCGACGAGGTACTAGCCGGCAGCCCGCCTTTTGCCGTCAGGTTTCGACGCATAACCCTGGAAGACGTCGGCGCGCACCGGCCGCGGCGGCGAGAACAGGAACCCCTGGGCGTGCAGGACATTGTAGTCGAGCAATTCCACGACCTGGCTTTCCGCCTCGATCTGGTCGACGATGAGTTCTATGCCGTTGCGCGACATCAGGCTCGACAGGTCCTCGACATGAATGTCGCCGCCCAGATCCATCGATCCCGACAACAGCCGGTCGGCGGAAATCTTGGCGAAACGGAAGCCGCGGCTTGCCAGATTGCCGAGATCCATGCGCAAATCCCGGATCTGATCAATCGAAAGCCGATAGCCGAGATCGACCAGCGCCTGCAGGCTTTCGAATTCCACCGGCCCCATGGCCCGCACCGTGCGCTGTGAAAACTCGAACACAAGGTGCGACGACAGGCTCCGGTTGGCTTCCATGAATTCGATGAATTCATTGAAGAAATCCGTATCCGCCAGGCTCGTCGGCGAAATGTTGCAGAAGATCCCGGCCTCCTTGTTGCGCGTCGTCAGGCGCCGTACGATCTGAACGGAGCGCAGCAACAGGAGGTTATCGAGCAGCGGCATCACGCCGGCCTTTTCGGCGAGCGGCAGGTAATCCGTCGGAAGCATGACTTCGCCGTCGTCGATCCTGAGCCGCGTCAGGGCTTCGTAAAAGCGGGTCTTGCGCTGCGGCAGGGTCACGATCGGTTGCAGATACAGGTCCACCTTGCTGGCCTCGATGGACTTGCGGACCTTTTCGAGAAGCTTCGGATCGTGGTCGGCCTCCATCGGATCCGGGTCGAACAGGACGGAATCCATGCCCTGTGAGGGCTCCCCATCCACCGTCCCGTCATTTGCCGGGTGCGGAGCGGCCGAGACCGGCATGACGGCGGCGCGTTCGCGGGCTGTCAGCCGCTTTTCGAAATCCGCGATCGTCTCGGCCACCTGTTTGATGATCGTGCCGAGCACTTCGACTTCGGCGATCACCGGCTCGATGTCCTTGCCGCTGCCGGTCTGGCGCACTTCCGCCTCGAGCGCCGACAACCGCTTTTCCAGGTTGCGGATATCCTCCAGGGCGAGATCGTTGCGTTGTTCGACCTCTTCGGCCCTGTCCATCATCTCTTCGGAATCCCGGCGCCGGACCGAATACAGATGAATGGCCAGAAACAGGGCAAGCACAGACAGTATGACAGTAAAGGATTCGGCGATCGAAAAGCCGAACTGGAGCCTGACGACCACGCCGATCGAGATGGCGACGACCGTCATGCAGAAGATGACGAACAGATTGGCCAGTCGTGCCATGGGGTTTCGTGTCGCTGCTCTCGGTTGTCGCCCGGCAGGAGAAAAGCGCTCCCGCATGACCGAATCACTTGAAATAATGATGGAGTTTGACACAGGGTGCATCAGTCCGCGCGGCTTTTCCACCACACGGGCTTGCGCGTTCTGACACGCGATCCGCGTGTCGATTGATTGGCGGGAAAGGGAAACCATGGCAAAAAGTGCAGTGATCGTCGGCGCCGGATCGGGAATATCGGCGAGCGTGGCGCGACGTCTCGCCGAGCGCGGCTATCGGGTCTGTCTGGCTGCCCGGAACCCTGGGAAACTGGCGGGGCTGGCGGAGGAGATCGGCGGTTCGGCCCATGCCTGCGATGCTGTGGATCCGACTTCCGTGGCGGCGCTGTTTGAAGCTCTGCCTGCCGACGCACCGCTCGGATTCGTGCTTTACAACGCAAGCGCCCGACAGCGCGCTGCCTTTGCCGATCTCGACCCCGATCAGGTGCGCAATGCTCTGATGGTCTCGGCCTATGGCGGCTTTCTGGTCGCGCATCAGGCGGTGCGGCTTATGCTGCCACACGCCGCGGGTGCGGTCTTTTTCACCGGCGCGTCGGCCAGCGTGAAGGGCTATGCCCATTCCGCGCCGTTTGCCATGGGCAAGTTCGCGCTGCGCGGCCTCGCCCAGTCCATGGCGCGCGAACTGCATCCCAAGGGCCTGCATATCGCACATTTTGTTATCGATGGCGGTGTGCGGAATCCCGACCGTCCGGAACGGGTTGAGCCGGCGGATCGCCCGGATTCCATGCTCGATCCGGATGCCATTGCCGAGACCTACATGGCCGTTCTGGATCAGAACCGGTCGGCATGGTCATGGGAGGTTGAGGTGCGTCCGTGGGTCGAGTCCTTTTGACGATCCGCAGGGACAGCCCGCGCGGCATCCGCTCGCCAATTAAGCGCGTTTGTGTATTTAACCGGCTGAACATTGTGAATCGCGGGCCATCCCTATATATCGCGGACGGTTGCACCGGCAGAAACGCCTTCCGGTTTTGAATGCAACGGGTTGGGAAATTCGCGACTATGTCCAAGATTCGGTCCATCGGGTTGGCCGCAATGATGCTCCTGGCGCCGGGCCTTCCGCCCGCGACGGCGCAGGAGGATATCCGCTCGACACTGGACGCCATCGGCCAGGATAACGCGGCCGGACGCTATGAGGATGCCTGGAAAAACCTTCGCGAGCTGGAAGCCGACCTCTGGGAAAAACGGCCGCTCGGCATATCGCGGGCTCTGTTTGTAGCCCGCCCGGCGACCGGGTTCGGTGTCTACGTGCCGCGCGAAAACGCTGATTTCCAGAAGGGCGAGACGCTCTACATCTATATCGAGCCGATCGGCTACGGATACGAGCGCACCGAAGACACGTTCCGCGTTGCCATGAGTGCTGATTTCGAATTGCGCACGCCGACCGGGCAGGTGCTGGCCGAACAGGCGGATTTTTCGAAACTCACGCTGGAAAGCCGATCCGCCAACCGCGAATTCCAGACCTCCTTCAGTTTTGCCTTCGAAGGACTGGACGCCGGTCGCTATGAATTGCTGATCCGCATTCGCGACGACAATGGCGGCGAACCGGCCGAGACCAGTCTGCCGTTTTCCGTTTTGCCTTCGGAAGATCCCGAAACGCCGCGCGAGTAGGTGCGGACCCAAAAAAGCCATCGTGTCGGCCCGGGAGCCGGCACGATGGCCTTGCTTTGGGTCGGGGCCGGGACCGCGAACGGACCCGGCCCGGTTGAGCTTATTGCGTGAGGCGCAGTTTGGAGATCGATTCTGCGATCTCCTGGAAGGCGGCCCGCAATTCCGCGTTGGAATTCGACGCAAAGAACATGTCGTCGCGGGTCGCGCAATTGCGCATCAGGTCGACCGTCGTCGGGTTCGACAGCTTGAATGCGATCGAATAGATCAACACGCCGGCATCGGCCTTGGCATTGGTGCAGGTTTCGGCCGTACGCTCGTTACTCTTGTTGAGCCAGCCGCCTGAGGACAACGGGCTTGCCTCGATACGGTTCAGCGCGGCATAGCCATAGGCACCGTAGCGCGACCTGTTGTGGTTGTTGTTTGTGTAGCCGTAGAAGTTGTCACCGTCCGTCATCATGATGATGACCTTGTAGTGATCGACCTTGTCGTCTTCACGGGATTCGGTGAACGGCGGGGCCTTCGACAGAAGCCGCCATCCCCACATCACGCCGTGATGGATATTGGTCGTTCCGTCGGCATTCATGGCGGTAATCGCGTTCTGCACGGTGGTCTTGTTCGTCGTCAGCGGTGTGACCGGGTTCGACTTGCAGTAATAGTTCGGACCCTTGGTGACGCCGTTGCTGTTGCGCACATTGCTGCCCGGACGTTCGTCGTCATATTTGCAGATCCGGGCCTGCGAGACGGCCGGACGATCGTCGCCCGCCGGTGCACGACCGGCGCACGTGCCGCCTTCGTCATCCAGGTAATTGTTGAAATAGCTCATGCCGTTATCGTTGTTGCCGTCCGGTTCGTCCGGCACGAATTGGGGCACGAACATCGTGGCCGGCTCCGCCAGGCTTGCAAGCGTGTCCTTGGTGTCGTGCGGATAGGGACGGGCTTCGACACAACCCTGCCATGTCACGCCGTCCAGTTCGTTGAACAGGTCGAAGCGGTTGGCTGGCTGGTCGAAATTCTCCGAATGGATCGGCGATACCGCGGTCGTGTCCATCCAGGGCTGGTTGGCGTTGCCGGCGCCGATGTTCACGAAAGCCGAGAACGGGACGAGGCCGACTTTCACGCGGTCCGGATTGCCATCCTCGTTCATGCCCATAAGGATGTCCGTCAGGTCCGTTGCGGCCGTGCGCAAAGTGCTGATGCGGCTGCCGCTCATCGAACCGGAATTGTCGAGCACCATCACGACGTCGAACGTGTCGTTACGCACGGTGGACGCCGACACGGTACCGGTGTTGATCGGGTCGTCGCCGATCATGAGGCGCATGAAATGGGATTTGTGCTTTGCCGAGGCCGACAGCACCACTTCGCGAACCAGACCGCCGACCCGGTTGAGCTGATGCGTGATGTCGATGTCGACCGACCCGTCGATCTTGCGTACGCCGCTGGCGCCGACGCGGGTCGCGTCGAAATAGTTCGCATGGAATGAGGCGGCCGCGTAATCGAGCACTGCGGAATTGTCGTCGGCAAACGACGGCGTGTCGCTGATCCGCTTGGCGGTGTCGAGCGCCGCGATATCAAGGGCGTGCTGGATCCGGCTGCGATCCGTAATCACGTTCGCCATATCGATTGCCGAACCGGCGAGCACGGTGATAGGGAGAATCGACAGGCCCGTGATCATCAGCACGTTGCCGTCGCAATTCTTCCAGAACCCGAGGTTTTTGAAGAACCCAAACATGATTTACCCCTGTCGAGTAAAAAAATCTGCCGCAGTTAAACAACGTTCATCGAAAGAAAGTCTGAATCCGATGCTTAAAATTTTAGGCAATTTGAAAATAAGGACTGAATTCGCGCGCTTGGATAATGATGTCTGAAACAATGTTCAAAATAGTTGTAAAATGCCTCGGTGATACAACCGGACGCCATGCGTAATCCGCCCGGCCAAGTGTCGTCGGGCGGTGGCATGCTGCGCGACGTGCCCGGGCCGCTGCCTGCGATCGCCGTGCTGGTGGCATTTTTCGGCCTGGCCGCGATGGACGCGATCATCAAGGGGCTGACGGAGGCGTTCCATGTGGCGCACATCGTGGCGTTTCGCTACGCCTTCGGGGCGCTGGCGGCGCTTCCGTTTTTTCTGGCCGCGCGCGGACCGCGCCTGACGCCGGAAATCGCCCGTCAAAGCGGTCTGCGGGCCGTGCTGATCGTGGTGACGGCTGCGAGTTTCTTCTATGCGTTGTCGATCATCCCGCTTGGCGAAGCGACCGCTTTGGCCTTTACCGCTCCGCTGTTCGTCGTCGTGTTTGCCAGGATCCTGTTGGGCGAACCGATCCCGGGAATTGCCATTCTGTCCATCCTGATCGGCCTTGGCGGCGTCGCCGTCATGGTGTGGCGCGATCTGGCGGTTCTGGACTTCGGGTCGAATGCGATTGTCGGCGCCGGTCTTGTCCTGCTCGCCGCGGTCGGCTCGTCCCTGGTCATGGTGCTGACGCGCCTCCATTCGCTGCAGGCCGAGGCATCGGTGATCGTCTTCTGCCAGACGGTCGCGGCGGCACTCTTGACCCTGCCGCTCCTGGTGTTCACCTGGCGCCCGATGGACGGGATCGACGTGCTGATGTTCGTCGTGGTCGGAACGCTCGGGTCGGTCTCGCATATCGCGTTGGCCTGGGGGTTTTCGCGCGCCAATGCGGCAAGGCTCAGCCCCCTGGAATATTCCGTCCTGCCGTGGGCGATCCTGTTCGGTTTCCTGTTCTTTGCCGAAATACCGGCCCGTGAGACGCTGATCGGCGCGGTCCTGATCGTCGGTGCCTGCCTCTTGATGCTGGGGCGTCAAGGGCCCGGACGGCCCGGATCTCCAGGCGATTGAGGCCGTCGGTTCGGGGTCCGGCTGTGCGGCAGGTCCGTCAGCCTGACGTCCGGCGGGCAACGCCGCGCACCGGGGCGATCAGCACGGTCGCCACGAACAGGAGCAGGAAGATGCCGGTGATGAAGGCCGGAAGCCCGACCGGGCCGACGCCGTCCATCAGGCCGCCGGCCGCAGCGCCGCCGACGACCGCACCGATCCCCCACATCAGGCCGAAGGCGGCGTTTGCCGCCACCAGACGGGCGCCGGAGAGGTGCTCGCCGAGCAAGGTGAGCGCGATCGTATAGGTGCCGAAGCACAGACCGCCCCAGATCATCAGGTACGGCCAGATATAAAACGCTCCGAGATCAAGCCACGGCAGCAGGGCCGCTCCGCCGACACCGGCCCCGGCGCACACGGCCAGCAGCAATTTGCGGGAGATCCGGTCGGCCAGCCAGCCGATCGGCAATTGAAGAAAGAGGTTGCCGAGGATCGACGCGCCGAGCGTCCAGGACGCCAGATGGTCGGAATGCCCGAGATCGACCACATACACGACCCACAATCCCATGATCGCACCGTCGAACATGCCGAACGTGGCCACGGCCAGGATCAGCACGGGGATGATCCAGAACACGGCGACCAGGTCCTGCATCGGCGCCCGTTCGAGCGGGGGAACCGTGGTGCGGATGAAGTATAACGGGACGAGCATGAGCGCGGTAATGGCGCTGACCACGACGAACGGTGTCGATCCCTCATAGCCAACATAGGGAATCAGCAGCGGCCCGACCCCGAACATGGCGGCGACCGTTGTCGTGTACATGGCGACCAGGCGGCCCCTCAGGGCCGGTGGCGCGAGCTCGTTCAGCCATGTTTCGCTCAGCACGAACAGCGTGCTGATCGCCATGCCGAGCAGGAACCGGATGACGTACCAGGCCCAGCCCGGCTCCGTCAGGCCGAATGACAGGAGCAAAAGCACGGTTGCCAGACCGGTCGCAACACCGAGGCGCCAGGCTCCGACGCGCATCGCAAGCGGTGGCGTCAGCAGCGCGCTGACCGCGATTCCGATACCGCTCATTGCCGTCTGCCAGCCGATCGCGGTTTTGGAAAACCCGGCGGCTTCCATGGCAAACGACAGGGCCGGATAGGTGTATCCGACGACGAAGGCGAACGTGGCGACAAGCGAGATGACGGCGAAAACCGGCCAGACTTCGGTCCGGGCCGGCGGCATGCCGGGCGAACCGGCAGGCGCTTCCAGCGTGTCAGGTGTCGCGGGCAACTCTCGTCGTTTCATGCACGATCCGGGGGGGAGCAAATACAGTCAGCAGGCAATGGACAAAACACAAGACCTGCATGGATACAGTAACCATACGCACAACACGACAAGAAAGTGGCGCGTGCCTGGCGACAGGCGCTTGACACCTGCGATGTCGGCTTTTATGAAGCGCGCATCGTTAGCACTCTGCAGAAAAGAGTGCTAGCACATCGCCCCTCGGTGGGGCTGAGAAAACTTCTCTCAAATCAAAATCTCCAAGAGGAAGAGTCAGCTATGAAGTTCCGTCCTCTTCACGATCGCGTGGTGGTCCGCCGCGTCGACTCCGAAGAAAAAACTGCCGGTGGCATCATCATTCCCGACACGGCGAAAGAAAAGCCGATGGAAGGGGAAATCGTCGCTGTCGGCGCAGGCGCGCGCGATGACGACGGCGACCGCATCGCTCTGGATGTTGCTGTGGGCAATCGGGTCCTGTTCGGCAAGTGGTCGGGCACCGAGGTCAAGATCGACGGTGAAGACCTGCTCATCATGAAAGAGAGCGACATTATGGGCATCGTCGGCTGAAGGCCGGTCACACGCCCCGCAACCCCCTAGAAATTCAGGTAGAGAATAATGGCTGCTAAAGACGTCAAGTTTTCAGCCGACGCCCGCGACAAACTGCTGTCCGGCGTCGACATTCTGGCAAATGCCGTCAAGGTGACCCTCGGCCCGAAAGGCCGCAACGTTGTCATCGACAAGTCCTTCGGCGCACCGCGCACGACCAAGGACGGCGTGACCGTCGCCAAGGAAATCGAACTGGACGACAAGTTCGAGAACATGGGCGCCCAGATGGTGCGCGAAGTTGCCTCCAAGACCAACGACATTGCCGGTGACGGCACGACCACTGCAACGGTCCTTGCCCAGGCGATCGTGCGTGAAGGCGCCAAGTCGGTTGCCGCCGGCATGAACCCGATGGACCTGCGTCGCGGCATCGAAATGGCCGTCATCGACGCAGTCAAGGATCTCGGCAAGCGCTCCAAGAAGATCAAGACCTCCGAAGAAGTCGCCCAGGTCGGCACGATTTCGGCCAATGGCGACCGCGATGTCGGCGACATGATCGCCAGCGCGATGCAAAAGGTCGGCAACGAGGGTGTGATCACCGTCGAGGAAGCCAAGTCGCTGGAGACCGAACTCGAAGTCGTCGAAGGCATGCAGTTCGACCGCGGTTACCTGTCGCCGTACTTCATCACCAACCCGGACAAGATGGTCGCCGACCTTGAAGATCCGTACATCCTTCTTCACGAGAAGAAGCTGTCGAACCTTCAGGCCATGCTGCCGATCCTCGAAGCCACCGTCCAGGCCGGCCGTCCGCTGCTCATCATTGCAGAAGACGTCGAAGGCGAAGCGCTTGCGACCCTGGTGGTCAACAAGCTGCGTGGCGGTCTGAAAGTCGCTGCCGTCAAGGCACCGGGCTTCGGCGATCGCCGCAAGGCCATGCTGGAAGACATCGCGATCCTGACCGGCGGTCAGGTGATTTCCGAAGATCTCGGCATCAAGCTGGAGAGCGTTACGCTCGACATGCTCGGCACGGCCAAGAAGGTGAACATCTCCAAGGAGAACACCACGGTCGTCGACGGCGCCGGCAAGAAAAAGGAAATCCAGGGCCGGGTCGCTCAGATCAAGGCGCAGATCGAGGAAACCACCTCCGATTACGACCGTGAAAAGCTGCAGGAACGCCTCGCCAAGCTGGCCGGCGGTGTGGCCGTCATCCGTGTCGGCGGTGCGACCGAAGTCGAAGTGAAGGAACGCAAGGACCGTGTCGACGATGCGCTGAACGCAACCCGCGCGGCTGTCGAAGAAGGCATCGTTCCGGGCGGTGGTTGTGCGCTGCTGCGCGCCAAGAAGGCCGTCGGCAAGCTGAAGGATGAGAATCCGGACATCCAGGCCGGCATCAACATCGTGCACAAGGCGCTCGAAGCACCGATCCGTCAGATCGTCGAGAATGCCGGCGTCGAGGGTTCGATCGTCGTCGGCAAGCTGCTCGAGGAAAAGGACGCGACCGGCTTCGACGCACAGAACGAAAAGTACGTCGACATGGTCTCGGCCGGTATCATCGACCCGGCCAAGGTCGTGCGCGCCGCGCTGCAGGGCGCTGCCTCGGTGGCCGGCCTGCTGGTGACCACCGGAGCCATGCTCGCCCGGCTGC
>JANQQB010000189.1 GCA_028285165.1 Rhodobiaceae bacterium | reverse complement strand
GCGCTCGCGGCGATTGCCGCGTTGTGTGACGTGGTGGGGAAGGCCGGGAATGACGATGCGGGCGAGGCGGGCCATAATCGTTACCTTGCCATAGAATAGAGATTAAATAAACTGTCACCGTAAATCCAGCGTCCATATCGGGCTGGAAGGCAACGACACGCTTATCGGCGGCACCGGCGACGACTGCCTGTCCGGCCGCAACGAAAACGACACCTACATTTTCTACGCCGGCTACGGCACGATCTTCGACCATCTCGTAATTACAAATTACAGTCGTCGGATCAATGCACACACCAGCTTCCTAGCAAGATGTACTGGTCTGTGTGTCGGATACACCAATGAGAGGAGGAAGGGGGGGCCATGACCGAATTTACCGCATGCCGTACAAAGAAGCTCTACTGAATGCGAGCATACGTGTGCCACCAGCCCCAAAAACGGTGTCAATCACCCCCAACTTTGGAGGTGTTGTCAATAAATTTCTTTCCAAAAAATTGAAAAAAACAAATTGAAATGCACTTTTTGACATATATTATAAGGATAGGTCTTGTTGCTCAGATTTCAATTTAAAGAAGTTCGAAGTCAGTAATGCAACAATAATTAGACAGCGCGACGGGCCCCAGTTTCAATATAATCACGTAAAGTTGCGTCACTATATTTTATGTCAAGTATTTTTAGTTCCGGAAAAGTAGCAGCGAATCGGTATATTCTGTTCCAGTTTATACCTTTTGATTATGGACTGGGAAGTGCATAGGGGCTGAATCAATGGCGCATGTAGTATATCTTTCTCTGAAAAGAATATATCAAACAAGAGTTGAAGTCACCGAAGATCAAAACAAATATCGACGTCAATTGGCGAAAGAAACAGGGCGACTTATAGGAAAAACATCAGCAGGTCCGCTTAGTGGTGTAAGGTTACCTGCTGTGCATCCTGTCACAAAAGGAATTTTAGAATCCGATGATACTAAGCTGTATGATATACTAAATGGACCAAATGGTTGGTCTATTTCCGATCGAGTTAGGGGGGCTATTGAGTCAATAGAGCCTAACGTTCATCAGTACTTCCCGGTCGACATTATTCGAAAAGATGGATCTCATTGTGAGAAGAAGTACTGGATATTAAATATTTGTACACGTCTAGATTCAGCTATTGATCCAGAAAGATCGACTTGTATCAAGGCTGGGCGAGAGCTGACGCGCTTTCCTAATAACTGGTCATATATGCATCCGTCTGGCGTTGAGCCTAAGATTTCGTTAAAAAAATCAATGATATCAGGCCGCGCTATCTGGTGTGATGCGCGATACAGTGAAATATTTATTTCTGATAATCTAAATAAAAGCCTACATGATGCAGGTATTGCTCTTCTAGAGTCTGAAATATACGCTGAAGAATACTGACAATAGCGGAAATAGAGGGTCAGATGACAGAAAACGCCTTTGGAAACAGAGATGACAATCCACAATTTAGGGTTTGGGATTCTTTCAAGCGATTTTTCTTCACTCCCTCAATTCAAGATTCCAATGAACGAGGAAATCTATTTCAAGGCCATCATATAATTCCAAATAACATCTACAATCGTAGTGATCTCAGGGATTTTTGGGATGACATTAAGGAGTATGGTGGTGGCTACTCGCAAAGCGATTTTTTGACGAATCAGGTTTGGTTGCCTCGGACACCAGAAGATGCATTAAGGCTTGGTGCTTCCGTACATGACCTTGATCACCCTGTTTACGACAATTTTGTCCGAAAAAAATTACTCGAAATCTCGGCGAACGTTGATCGTCAGTTGCCAGTAGAGGCAGAGCGTCTGATTCTGCTTGATCCCTCGTTGTCACAATCTGCGGCGGACGAAATAGCCCGCGTAACAGTCTGGACAAATGCTACGAATGAAATTCGTGGTCTTCAACAATGGATAAAATGGGCACTTCAGGCTGTCGATGAAAATGGAGTTCCAATTTTAGTTATAAACGATAAAGACCCTCGTATTCCACCAGACTTAACTCCAGAAGATATAAATAATTTGGCTGATCAGCGATTTAAGCTTTATGAATTTATTGGAGACGAATATTCGAGCGGCGCAATAAAGCTTAATCAAAGTTATATTAAAGGTTTCAATGGTGATCCGCCAGGTTCTTATGGTCATGCGCTGGATTTTACGCGTGACGGCGCCCATTGGGATACCGATACACGTGCGAAAATTATGGCCTGGGACATTATGCTGGCCAACATAAAGGGATCAGGCGGTTCTCCAGTCAATCCAGTTGAATTTTACAATATTATTGACAGTCAAGAGTTTGAAAATTTGAAAAATATTTTGGTGGATGGGTTAAGTTTATTTACGGATGAGGAAAAAGCAGAAATAGTAAGTTTTGATGACCTAAATAACCGTCTTATTAGAGACTTTCCTGATCAGTATGCTCCAATTTTTTATGATATAGTTAAAACGCTAAAGAGCACCGCTCTTGGGTTCCTTCAAGACGACTCGGGGTCTGGATTCAACGAACAAATAGATCGAATATTCAGGGCATTTGAGACGTTCATAAAAGATCAAGATGGGTCTTTAAAGCTACCGAATTTAGAAGATGTTGACTCGATAATTATTGGAAAAATAGCAGCAGGTATAGCAGGAATAGCATTTGGAGCATTGAAGGTAGATTTGGCCTACAGAAAATATGGCGGGTTTACTGACGAATTTTACGATTGGGCTCAGGCCGAATTGGGCTCTCTTGCAATTGGTTTGCCGTTGGCCGTCGGCTCATACGCTCTGCTGAGCACAAGTCCCTTAGGGATGGCTGTCTTTGCTGGCGCCGTCGCAGGGCTAACATACATTGAAATAAAGGAAATTGCTCAAGGTGTCATTGATGAAGAATCGTATGATGGATCAGTTCTAGAGGCCGTAGCGCAGTTCCTCGTCGATGAAATGAATGACTTCGAAAACAGCATCAAATCCGTGGCTGAGTCTGCGGGTCAGGTTGTTGGTGCTGTGGTGGAGAAGATTGTTAAGCCTGTTTTGACCGCATCTCTTCCCGATGTCCAGTTTGTTACCGGACAAGGTGCTGCATACGGGTTTGAGGAAAAAACCTGGCTATTGGGTGACCAAGCCTCTGCGCTGGTTGGTGGCGATATCGACGATCTAATGGTGCATTTCGGTTTCGGCGAAGTTCTCGGTCGAGGCGGAGATGATCTGATTTTTGCTTGGAAACCAGAAACGAAGAAAGCAGGTGAGCAATTCGAGCCCGGTAATCCGGGAAGTCCGACTGCCTCGCAGGATTTATCCTTGAGAATAGATGGGGGCGAAGGCAATGACTGGATTTTTGCCTGGCAGCCGACCCATGACGATCAAGAACTGCAGATGATTGCGGAAGGTGGTGTTGGGGATGACGTCATCGTTTCGGTTGGTGGCGATGGGGGGATATTGCGGGGTGGTGACGGCGACGATTGGCTAATCTCCGCCGGCGGGAGGAGCATTCTTGAAGGGGGCGCCGGCAGTGATGTCCTTGTCGGAGCAAACAGCTACCTATATGGCGGCGAAGGCGATGAAAAAGATACATTTGTTGGCGGGACCGGCACCTTCGTTATGGATGCAAGTGCCGCGGATGTAACTTATTGGGGCGGCTTCCAGCTGACTGGTGGCGTTCAACAGTGGTGGATGGAAGGCGCTTACGCATACTGGGCACCGATCTCCTCGATTGCCAGTCTGCTGCCAGGTACGCTTGGGGGAGCGTTTGGCACGGTTTTGTCGCTGACACTCGATGCGGCATTCATGCAGACCTTCAGGTATGCGCTAACCGAGGCAAATCAACTCGTAGTAGAGTACGGCCGCAAAGGCGGCGAACAGCGAATGGTCCTTGAAAACTATGATGTGGACCTGACCACCGGACGTGGAACGGGGGGTATCACCGTCTTTCGCCAGGAGTTCGTCGAAAACGGGACGCTTGAAAACCTACGCGATTACATCAACCTAGCTTTCTATTCTGCATTCGGTTCCGGCCTAGTGGGCCGCGACCCCCTCGTTATTGATCTTGATCGGGATGGCATCGAACTAACTTCGCTCAGTCAGAGTTCTGCGTACTTCGAGCTCGATGGCGACGGCTTCGCAGAGCACACCGCCTGGGTGCGCCCCGATGACGGGTTTCTGGCAATCGACGACAACGGCAACGGCATGATCGACGATCTTGGCGAACTCTTTGGCGACGCCACGACCAGCGGCTTTTCGGAACTCGGCGGATTTGACAGTAATGCGGATGGCGTCGTCGATTCCAACGACACACGGTTTGCCGAACTACTTGTTTGGCAGGATGCCAATAGCAACGGCCTCACTGAGGCAGGCGAATTGCAGACGTTGGTACAGGCGGGGATCACGTCGATTTCGTTAACTACCCGGACACCGACTGAAACTGAAATTCGCGGCAACGAAATTCGCGCTGAAGCCGACATTACCTTTTCCGACGGGAGCCAGTCGACAATATCCGACGTTGTGCTCGTTTCCGATCAGACCGACACCGTCTATCTCGGCGACACCACTGTGTCTGCTGCCGCTGCTGCCCTGCCGGACCTTCGCGGTTATGGAGAGTTGGTTGACTTGCGTGTCGCAATGACAACCAACACCGGATTGTTGACAGCAGTTCAAATTTTTGCTGTTCAAACAGCGACATCAGACCTTACAACCTACCACGCAGACGTTATCGACATCCTGTTCAGATGGGCAGGCGTTGACGCGATTGCCGCTGATCCGCTTGGTGCGTCCTTCGACACCCAAAAACTCGCATTTTTAGAGAAATATACCGGCCATGAGATTGTAGATCGGGACGCTAATGGCGCCCCGCTCCTAACAAATATCGACGAAGTTCTCGATATTTGGGACAATACGCTGCAGGAGATCACCTTACGGCTGGCCGTACAAGGTCCGCTTTCGACGCATTATGGGGGCACGTCCTACGATACCGGCCGAGATGGGTTTAAGGCCAATGGGGCGCAGAGCCTTGCCGATATCTATCACGCGATCCTTTCGCAACTACCAACCGATCCTGCCTTGGCACTTGCCGAGTGGAACGCTGACTGGGCCCCCATGCTCGGCCAGTTTACGGAAATTTTCTTGCGATTTGACGGCAACGGTTTGCGGGCAGATTTTCACGTTGCGAGCCTTGTGCGAGCATTCGATTCCGCGTCTCCATCTATCAGCCTGCAGGATCTGATCGACAGTCTGCCTTATGACGCTGACCAGCTTGCCGGCATCTATCTTGGTTCAATTGGAGACGATACCCTTTCGCGGCAGACCGATGTTCGTACCAGTGTCTATGTAGGAGGTGCCGGTAACGACACTTTCAATGGCGGCCTGGCTCAGGACGTTTATGTCTTCGGCGCCGGATTCGGCGACGACTTGATTATCGACCAAGAGTCATCCGGTGCGGAAAGTGGAGATCGCATCCGCTTTACCACGTTGAACTCAACCGATGTGACCTTCGCGCGCGTCGGCGAAGATCTCGTCTTAACGATCAACGGCACCAACGACCGTATCACCGTCAGCAAACAATACAGCGCTCCAGAAATTACGCTTGCTGGGGAGTATGCCACCGCCAACTGGGGTGTTGAGGATATTCAATTCGCCGACGGCGAGATCTTCGAGGTCGCCGACATTGCTGAACGAATAGGCACCGGTACGAGCGCGTCAGAAGTCATTGACGGTAGCGCGCGCGGTGACCAGATCACCGGCCTGGAAGGCGACGACACGCTGCGCGGCGGCAACAACGGCGACATCTATTATTTCAGCCGCGGCCACGGCAACGACGTCATCGAGGACAGGATGACGAACACGTTGCTGTCCATGCCGGACGCGCTGATCTTCGAGGGCGGTATTTCAGAGGACGACCTGACCTTTGCGCGCGACGGCAACGACCTGATCATGACGCTCGACGACGGCACCGGCAGCGTGCGCGTCGAGGACCAGTTCTATTACACGCCGCTCGGCTTCCAGAACAAATACGCGCTCGACTACCGGGTGGATTCCGTCTTCTTCACCACCGGCATGCCGCTCACCTGGCGCCAGATCCAGCAAAAGCTGATCGACGAGGCGACGACAGCCGGCGACGATAACATCCTCGGCTTCGGCACCGCGGATACGTTTTCCGCCAGCGCCGGCAACGACACGCTGTCCGGCGGCGACGGCGGCGATACCTATCATTTCGGCTATGGCAGCGGCACCGACGTTATCCAGGACCACCAGCGGACCGTCGAATTCAACCTGATCCCCGGCATCGAGAGCTTCGGCTTTGCCGACCCGGACGAACTGATCTTCGGCGCCGGCATCACGGCCGCCAACGTCACCTATACACGCCACGGCTATTCCCCGGACCTCCTGGTCAGCCTTGACGGCACCGACGACCACCTGACCCTGAAGGGCTTCTTCACCGCGACCTATACCTGGGTGTTCGGCACCCAATGGTTCAATCAGGTCGAGACCTTCACGTTTTCCGACGGCACCCAGCACACCGTCACCGACATCGTGGCGGAGCTGCTTGCCGCGGCCTCGACCGACGGCGACGATGAAATCTACGGCTTTTCCCTGGAAGACACGCTCGACGGCGGCGCCGGCGACGACTATCTGTCCGGCGGCAACGAAAACGACACCTACATTTTCGACGCCGGCTACGGCAACGACACGATCTTCGACCATCTCGGCAACATCCTGTCCGGCAATGACGACCGGGTGGTGTTCGGCGCCGGCATCGATGCCGCGACGACGCGCTTTGCCCGCAACGCCGACGGCAATCTGGAAATCACCTTCGACGGGCTCAGCGACAGCCTGACGATCGAGGGACAGTTCAAATTCGTCGAGACCGCGGCCTTCGGCACCCGCAATTTCGGCCTGATCGAAAGCTTCGAATTCCACGACGGCACGACGATCGGCTGGTCGGCGATCGAGGCCTCGATCGTCGCCTCCCTGAAGACCGACGGTAACGACCTGATCGAGGGCTTCCATTTCGGCGACACGCTCGACGGCGGCCTCGGCGACGACACACTGATCGGCGGCAACGGGTCGGACACCTATATCTATCGGTCCGGCGACGGCAACGATTACATCGACGACCGGCTCGGCAACATCCTGACCGGCAACACCGACGTGCTCGACTTCGTCGATCTCAACTCGACCGATGTCACCTTCGGGCGCGCCGGCGCCAGCGACGCGCTGACGATCACGGTCGCGCCGACCGGCCATACCATCACCGTCGACACCATGTTCCCGGACTACAACATCGCGCGCTATTTCTATGCGCTCGACGAATTCCGCTTCGCCGACGGCGTGACCTATACGCGCCAACAGGTGATGGACATGCTGCTCGCCGCCGCGACGACGGCCGGCAACGACACGATCTACGGATATCACGACGACGAGACGCTCGACGGCGGCGCCGGCGACGACCTCCTGAACGGCCTGTCCGGCCAGGACACCTATATCTGGGGCGTCGGCTCCGGCAACGACATCATCGACGACCAGTCGTCCTATGTGCGCGACGACAACATCGTCGAGTTTACCGGCTCCCTGACGGCGGCCGACCTGAGCTTTGCCGTCGTGCCGGATACGCTCGACCTGTTGATCACGATCGTCGCCACCGGCGAGACGCTGACCGTTCGCAACGCCTTCTACATCCATCCGTTCGGCTATCTCGCCGGCAGCGTGCACACCTATCGCTTTTCCGACGGCTCGAGCCTGACCTACGAACAGGTCGGCCAGATGATCCTCCACGGCGCCGCGACCGCCGGCGACGATACGCTGAACGGCTTTGCATTCGACGAGACGTTCGACGGCGGCGCCGGCAACGATCTTCTGCAGGGCGGGGCGGGCAGCGACACCTACACATTCGGTGTCGGCTCGGGACAGGATACGATCGAGGATTCCGCGGCGCGGCTTTTCGACCAGACAGACCGTATCGAGATCACCGGCGGGCTCGGCGAGGCCGATGTCACCTTCTCGCGCGACGGCGACGACATGCTGATCGCCATCGACGGCACGAGCGATCTCTTGCGCGTGATCGGCCAGTTCGGGTCGGACGGCTTCCGCCAGATCGAGGAAGTCGTCTTCGACGACGGCACCGTGCTGACGGCGGAGGATCTGGCGACCGCGCTCGCCGGACAGACGGGTACGGAAGGCGCCGACACGCTCGTCGGGTCCGGCATTGCGGACGTGCTCTCCGGGCTCGGCGGCAACGATTCCATCACCGGCAACGATGCCGACGATTTCCTCTATGGCGGCGCCGGCGACGACACGCTGGAAGGCGGCGGGGAAGACGATGTGCTCGCCGGCGGCACCGGCAACGACACGCTGAAGGGCAATAACGGCTCCGACACCTACATTTTCAATCGCGGCGACGGCCAGGACGTCATCCAGGACACCACAAGCGCCTATTTCCTGACCTATACGGACCGTGTGGAGATCCGCGGCTACCAGGCTGCCGATGTGACCGTGGCGCGCGCCGCGCCCGACAGCAAAGACCTCATCATCACCTTTGCCGGCACCACAGACCAGGTGACGCTCATCGGCGGCTTCTCCGACGGCGGCTACGACGACATCGAGGAGATCGCGATCGTCTTCGAGACCACCGCGCCGGACGGCTCGCCGCTGGTCGAGGAGACCGTGTGGGACAAGGCCGCGATCCGGGCGATGATCTATGGCGATGCCTCCACGCACGGAGACGACCACCTCGTCGGCCTGTCCACCGACGACACCCTGTCGAGCGGCGCCGGTGACGACCTGGTCGTCGGATCCAATGGCGACGACACGCTAGAGGGCGGCACCGGCAACGACACGCTGCAGGGGGACGACGGGTCCGATACCTATGTCTTTCGCAAGGGCGACGGCCAGGATGTCATCCTGGACGACACCCACAATTATTTCCTGACCTATACCGACCGGATCGAAATCCACGGCTACCAGCCCGATGACATCACCATCGCGCGGCCGACGCCGGACAGCGCGGATTTGGTCATCACCTTCCTCGGCACGGACGACCGCATCACGGTCACTCGCGGCTTCAGCGATGCCGGTTACGACGACATCGAGGAGATCGCCGTCTTCGCCGAGATCGAAGGCGAGGGCGGTGCCACGATCGTTCAGGAGACGGTCTGGACCAAGGAGCAGATCCGCGATCGCATATATCAGGAGTCGATGACCGGTGCCGGCGACCGGATCGTCGGGATTGCGAGCGACGACAGCCTGGCAGGCGGAGCCGGCGACGATACGCTGATCGGCAATTACGGCGACGATACGCTCGAAGGCGGTACGGGCAACGACACCCTGCAGGGAGACGACGGGTCCGACACCTATATCTTTCGCAGGGGCGACGGCCAGGATGTCATCCTGGACGACACCCACAATTACTTCCTGACCTATACGGACCGGCTGGAGATCCATGGCTATCAGGCCGCCGACGTGACCCTGTCGCGCGCCGCGCCCGACAGCAACGATCTCGTCGTCACTTTCGCCGGCACGACGGACCAGGTGACGCTGATCGGCGGATTCTCCGATGGCGGTTACGATGACATCGAGGAAATCGCGATCGTTTACGAGACGACCGCGCCGGACGGCACGCCGCTGGTCGAAGAGACCGTTTGGGACAAAGCGGCGATCCGGGCGATCATCTTCGGTGCTGCCTCGACGGATGGCAACGACACGATCTACGGACTGAGCGGTGACGACAGCCTCGCTGCCGGTGCCGGCGACGACACCCTGATCGGAGCCTATGGCGACGACACGCTCGAAGGCGGAACGGGCAACGATAGCTTACAGGGCGATGACGGGTCGGACCTTTACATTTTCAACCGAGGCGACGGCCAGGACGTTATCCACGACGATTCCTTCAATGCGTTCCTGAGCCATACGGACCGGGTGGAAATCCGTGGCTACCAGGCCGCCGACGTCACCCTGTCGCGGACGGCGCCCGACAGCAACGACCTCATCATCACCTTTGCCGGTACGACGGACCAGATAACGCTTGTCGGCGGCTTCTCAGATGTCGGCAATGACGACATCGAGGAAATCGCGATTGTCTTCGAGACCACCGCGCCGGACGGCACGCCGTTGGTCGAGGAGACCGTTTGGGACAAGGCCGCGATCCGGGCGATCATCTACGGTGCGGCGTCGACCGACGGAAACGATCATATTGTCGGCCTGACCGGCGATGACAGTCTGTCCGCCGGCGCCGGCGACGATCTGCTGGTGGGCGATTACGGCGACGACACGCTCGAGGGCGGCACGGGCAATGACACGCTTCAGGGCGACGACGGCTCGGATCTCTACATCTTTACTCGCGGCGACGGCCAGGACGTCATCCGGGAAGATTCCTTCGGCGATTGGTCGAGCTATGTCGACCGGCTCGAAATCCGCGGCTACCTGCCGTCCGAGGTGACGCTGGCGCGGGCCGGGACCGAGAACATGGACCTTGTCCTGACCTTTGCCGGGACGAACGACAATCTGACCCTTCTCGACCATCTGCGAGACGACGGCCACAGCGACATCGAAGAGATTATCTTTGACGACGGCACGATCTGGACGGTGAGCAGTGCCCGGGCGACGCTCGTCGCCCAGGAGGCGACAACCGGCAACGATTCCGTGACCGGCTTCGACGGCATCGACACGCTGGAAGGCGGTCTCGGCGACGACACGCTCACCGGGCGCGATGAGAGCGACGATTACATCTTTACCCGCGGCGACGGGTCGGACACGATCTGGGACAAGGGCTGGGACGATACCGACCGGCACCTGATCCATTCCTATCAGGCCTCCGAGATCACCTTTGCGCGCAGCGTGCAAAACGCGGCGGACCTCGTCCTGACGTTCACGGGCACCAGCGACCGGATCGTGATCCAGAACACGCTGAACGAGGACCGGGCCGACCACATCGAACAGATCTTGCTCGACGACGGCACGACCTATACGATCACCGACATCAACGCGATCCTGGACCAGGCCGGCGCGCTCAGCGACAGCCTGACCGGCACCGCCGGAGACGACACGCTGAGCGGCCAGGACGGGGACGATACGCTGAGCGGGCTTGCCGGCGCGGATACGCTCGATGGCGGCCAGCACGACGACCTCCTCATCGGCGGTCTCGGCGCCGACAGTCTGCTCGGCGGCGCCGGCGGCGATACCTATCAATATGCGTCCGGCGACGGCTCGGACATCGTCAACGACACCGATGGGTCGCTGATATCCGTCGACACCTTGTGGCTCACCGACCTCAACGAGGCCGATGTGGTTGGCGCAATCGATGGCAATGACTTCATCATCATTGTGAACGCCACCGGCGACCGCATTGAAATGACAGGGCAATTTCAGTCGACGACCGAGAATTTCGGGATCGAGCAGGTGCGCTTTGCCGACGGCACGATCTGGGACCGGGCGCGCATTGTGTCGGAAGCCGCCATTCGCGGCACGGACGGCAACGACAACCTCTACGGCACCACCGGCGACGACGTCTATGCCGGCGGTCTCGGCGACGACACGCTGAATGCGCGCCAGGGCAGCGACACGTTCCTCTACAAGAGCGGCGACGGCAACGACTTCGTCGACGAGCAGGACGCCTCGACCGTCTCCGTCGACGTCCTGAAACTGCTCGATCTCAACCCGGCTGACATTCTCGCCTCGCGCGTCGGCAACGATTTCATGATCACGATCAACGCCACCGGCCACCGGATCGAGATCGACGACCATTTCTATTCGACGACATCGAATTACGGCATCGAGGAAGTGCACTTTGCCGACGGCACCGTCTGGGATCGCGCCAGGATCGCGGCCGAAGCCTATATCCGCGGCACCGACGCCGCTGAAACCCTGAACGATTCAAGTTGGGACGATACGTTCTTCGGCGGGCTCGGCGACGACAACATCAACGCCCGCTACGGCAACGACACCTTCCTCTATCGAAGCGGTGACGGCAGCGACTGGATCAACGAACAGGATTCCTCGACGACCTCCGTCGATGTTCTGAAATTCCTCGATCTCAACGTCGCCGATATCGTCGCCTCGCGCGAGGGCAACGATTTCTTCATCACCGTGACCGCAACCGGCCACCGGATCGAGATCGACGACCACTTCTATTCCTCGACCTACAATTACGGCATCGAGGAAGTGCACTTTGCCGACGGAACGGTCTGGGATCGGACGCAGATCGCAACCGAAGCGCTGATCCGCGGCACCGATGCCTCCGAGGCGCTTCAGGATACCAGCGACGACGACGTCCTTGTCGGCGGCCTCGGCGACGACACGCTGAATGCGCGCTACGGCAGCGACACGTTCCTGTATGCCAGCGGCGACGGCAACGATTTCATCGATGACCCCGATTCCTCGACGACCTCCGTCGACGTGTTGAAGCTGACCGACCTCAACACCGCCGATATCGTCGCCGCGCGCCAAGGGTCCGATCTGTTCCTCACCGTGACGGCGACCGGCCACCGCATTCAGGTCGACGATCAGTTCTATTCCACCTCATACAATTACGGCCTGGAGGAAATTCATTTCGCCGACGGCACCATCTGGGATCGGGCGCAGATCGTGGCCGAAGCCCTGATCCGCGGCACCGACGGCGCCGATACGCTGAGCGATACGAGCGACGATGACGTCTTTATCGGCGGTCTCGGCGACGACGTTTTCACCTCCCGCTACGGCAGCGACACGTTCCTGTATGCCAGCGGCGACGGCGACGACGTCATCAACGAACTGCATTCGTCCTCGACCACGGTCGACGTGCTGAAATTCGTCGATCTCAATCCGGACGACATCTATGTCACCCGCACCGGCACCGATCATTTCGCGCATGTGATCGCGACCGGTGCCCGCATCGAAAACGACGACTTCTTCTGGTCGAGCGATCATTACGGCATCGATGCCTTCCACTTCGCCGACGGCACGGTCTGGGACCGCACGATGCTGGCCGATAAGGTCGAGGACGGCTACCTGACCGGCACGGCCGGTGCCGACACGCTCGACGGCGGCCAGGGCGACGACCGCCTGTTCGGCATGGAGGGCGCGGATTCCCTGATCGGCGGCACCGGCGACGACCGGATGAGCGGCGGCCTCGGCGACGACACCTTCGTCTTCCTGACAGCCGGCACCGGCGCCGATACGATCACCGACTTCACCGCCGGGGCGGCGAGCGAGGATACGATCGAATTCGCAACGACCCTGTTCGCCGACTATGCCGCCCTCAGCGCGGCGGTCACGGACGACGGCACGGACGCGACGATCACCATCGCCCCGGGCGACACGATCGTGCTGAAAGGCGTGGTTGCGGCCGATCTGCACGCGGACGATTTCACGTTCGTCTGAGCCGGATTTGTGGGTTATACCAACGGTGATGATTATTGACCCCTTTGACCGGAATGATTTGTCGCTGCGGGTAGGCGCGGTTCGCGCAGTGATGCCCAGCATCATAAGCGGACCGCAACGCCGCCGCAGCGTCAAAGCATCCGGCCGTCCGCAAGGCGGATGTTTCCGACTTGCGTACTCAATAGTGCCAAACACGGAAACATCCGTGTTTGGTGGTGGTCACTCCCGGTCTGCTGGACGGCGTTGCGCCGCTTGTCCGATGCCCCGCATCGCTCTGCGCGACGCGCCTTGCCAGCGGACCGGGAGTGACCATCAAATGGGTCAATAGTCATCACCGTTGGTATTAATCCTGGACCTGCCAGCCGCCGGGCCCGAGATGTTCCTGGGGCCTGAAACGGGTTTTGTAGTCCATCTTCGGCGATCCGCTCACCCAATAGCCGAGATAGACGTAGGGCAGGCCGAGTTTCTTGGCGCGGTCGATGTGGTCGAGGATCATGTAGGTGCCGAGGCCGCGGTCGGAATAGGCCGGGTCGAAGAAGCTGTAGACCATGGAAATTCCGTCCGACAGCACGTCGGTGAGCGCGGTGGCAATCAGCGGTCCGTCGCTCGAACCGGTTACCGCGCTGTCGATGTCGCGCGGCCGGTATTCCACGAGCATGGAATTGACATGCGTATCTTCGACCATCATCGCATAGTCGAGCACGGTCATGTCGGCCATGCCGCCATCTGCGTGGCGGGTGTCCAGATACCGTCGGAACAGCGAATATTGCTCCGAGGACGGAGCCACGGGATGCTCGATGCCGATCAGGTCGGCATTCTGGTTCCAGGTGCGGCGAAAGGATTTGGACCAGCGGAACCGGTCGACCAGGACCCGGACGGAAACGCAGGCCCGGCAGCCTTCGCAGGCCGGCCGATAGGCAATGTTCTGACTGCGCCGGAAGCCGCCCTGGGTGAGCACGTCGTTGAGCGCGCTGGCGCTTTCGCCGACGAGATGCGTGAACACTTTGCGCTCTGCCTTGCCGTCCAGATAGGGGCACGGCGCTGGCGTCGTCAGGAAAAACTGTGGGCTGTCAAAAACATGCCGTGTCATTCAAAATCCCAACGCGCGGGCAGGGGCGGATCGTTTGGCTTCGGGAGCATATTTATAGCGGCAGGCGTCGCCAAGTGCGAGCGCAAATCGGCACAGGCGGGCCGGGCAGGCGCGCCGGATGGCGGCCGGATCGCATCCGGGACGGGCGCATAGGATGCGTCCGTCAGACGCTCAGGATCTGTTCTGCGGTAGAGGCAGGCGTTGCCGTCAGGGAGCCGGGCGCGCGCTTTCGGCGATCGCCCGATCGATCGCGCCCGGATCGGCGGCATTCAGCACCACGGTGCCGAGCAGAATGTCGTGCAGCAACCGCTTGCGGGCACCGAACAGCGAAACCGCCACGATCAGCGGCGTCAGGAGCACGTTGAAGGCGTAGAAGAGCACGCCGTGCATCAACGCCAGCACCAGATAGGGCTTTGCGCCATACCACAGCCGCAATTCCAGACCCATGACGCGCATGCCGGGCGTTGCGGCATTCGGGCCGCCGAGCGTCAACCCGATATAGATCAGCGCGGTCGCCGGAACGAGAATGCCGAACAGGAGCCAGCCGAGCCCCAAAGTGATCACGCCGAAAACCGCGACCAGCGTGCCCGCGGCCACAATGATGAGGCTGATGAACACCAGGTCCAGCAGGTAGGCGATCACGCGCTTGCGGCGCACGTCGGCGTAAAGCGCCGGATAACGCTGCGGATCGAAGACAAACACGTCGCGGTCAGCATCCGCGCGCGCGCTTTCAACGCTCATCAGGGGACCTTTCGGAATGTCGGGACCGGTTGCTCTCTCTCGATACCTAATGTGGGCATCGCGTCCCTGAATTCAAATCGACCTCCGGCCAATCAGCGCTGCAGGCGTTCGGCCACTTCGGGTGCGAAATAGGTGAGGATGCCGTCGGCGCCGGCCCGTTTGAACGCCTGGAGGCTCTCCAGCATGGCCCGGTCGCGGTCGAGCCAGCCATTTGCGCCCGCCGCGCAGATCATCGCGAACTCGCCGGAGACCTGGTAGGCGAAGGTCGGCACTCGGCACTCGTCTTTCAGCCGCCGCACGATGTCGAGATAGGGCATGCCAGGCTTGACCATGATCATGTCGGCGCCTTCGGCAATGTCGAGATGCGCTTCGTGGATCGCCTCGTCGCTGTTGCACGGGTCCATCTGGTAGGTGCGCTTGTCGCCGATCAGCGTCGCGTTGGTGCCGACCGCATCGCGGAACGGTCCGTAAAATGCCGACGCATATTTCGCCGTGTAGGCCATGATCTGCACGTCCTGGTGGCCGCGCTGGTCCAGCCCCTGGCGGATCGCGCCGACGCGCCCGTCCATCATATCGGACGGGCCGATAATGTCGGCGCCGGCCTCGGCCTGGATCAGCGCCTGGTCGACGAGCTGGCGCACCGTGTCGTCGTTGACGATGGTTTCGCCGACCATGAGCCCGTCATGGCCGTGGCTCGTATAGGGATCGAGCGCGACGTCGATCATGATCCCGATATCAAGGCCGGCCGCCTTGATCGCCCGCGTTGCCGCGCAGACCAGATTGTTCGGATTGAGCGCTTCGCTGCCGCTGTCGTCGCGCAGCCCCGGATCCGTGTAAGGGAAGAGCGCAACGACCGGAATACCGAGATCGGCCGCGCGCCGGGCCTCATCCACCGCACGGTCGACCGAATACCGAAAGACGCCCGGCATCGACGGCACTTCCTGGCGCTGGTCGGTTCCGTCGACCAGGAAAGTCGGCCAGATCAGGTCGGTCACCGACAGCTGCGTTTCGCGTACCAGGTCGCGCGCCCAGGCTGTTCGGCGATTGCGGCGCATGCGCCGTCCCTGGAGGATGTCGTCCATCGACAGGGTCGGCGGGGCAGCGGGCGGCGTGGAGTGTTTGTTCATGACTTCCGGATCCCTGTTCGCGGGCCGCTTTTCTCGGCTGGCGCGGCTGTTGCGGCAGTATAGGCAGTTTGGAATCGTTTCAAAAGCCGATGGCGCCGCATCCCTTGCCGAAACCGGGCTCGATCCCGCAGACGAGTTGACGCGGGCCGGTCAAAGGTCCTATCCACGGGCGCTTGCAAGACAGGGCCGAGGCATGGATTTTTCCCTTTCCGCCGAACAGCGCGCGATCCGCGACATGGCGGCCGATTTCGCGGCCGGCGAGATGGAGCCGCATGCCCGGCAATGGGACGAAGAGGCGATCTTTCCCGTCGAGACGTTGCGAAAGGCCGCCGGTCTCGGTTTCGGCGGTCTGTATATCGGCGAGGATGTCGGCGGCTCGGCCCTGACCCGGCTTGACGCTGCGATCGTGTTTGAGGAACTGGCGAAGGGCTGCACCTCGACCGCCGCCTACATCTCGATCCACAACATGGCCGCATGGATGATCGATGCCTTCGGCACGCCGGACCAGCGCCGGACCTTCTTGCCGGACCTGTGTTCCATGCAGCACTTTGCGAGCTATTGCCTGACGGAGCCGGGATCCGGGTCGGATGCGGCCGCCTTGCGCACCCGGGCCGAACGCGACGGCGACAGCTACGTGCTGAACGGTTCGAAAGCCTTCATTTCCGGTGGCGGCGCCTCGGACCTTTATGTCTGCATGGTGCGCACCGGCGGGGAGGGACCGGACGGCATTTCCTGTCTTGTCGTCGAGAAGGATCGCCCGGGCGTTTCCTTCGGCGCCCAGGAGGTCAAGCTCGGCTGGAAAAGCCAGCCGACGGCCATGGTCCAGTTCGACAATGCCCGCGTGCCGGTCGGCAATTGCATCGGCGGCGAGGGCGCGGGCTTCCGCATCGCCATGGCCGGGCTCGATGGCGGGCGCATCAATATCGGGGCGTGCTCGCTCGGCGCCGCCCAGACCTGCCTGGACCGCGCCATCGCCTACATGCAGGAGCGCCGCCAGTTCGGCCGCGCGATAGCCGAATTTCAGGCGCTGCAATTCCGGGTGGCCGATATGGCGACGGACCTGGAGGCTGCGCGCCTGATGCTGCACAAGGCGGCGCTGATGGTCGACGAAAAGGCGCCGGGCGCCACACGCCAGGCTGCAATGGCCAAACGGCTTGCTACGGATACAGGCTTCAGCGTCGTCAACGAAGCTTTGCAGTTGCATGGCGGTTACGGGTATTTGCGGGATTACCCGATCGAACGCTTTCTGCGCGACGTGCGGGTCCATCAGATCCTGGAAGGCACCAACGAAATCATGCGGCTGATCATTGCCCGCGACATTTTCGGACGCTAGCCGGCCGATGGCGGATATTCACGCGACCATCGTCGGGCGCGCCGGTGTGCTGACGCTCGACAAACCCGAAACTCTCAACGCGCTCACCCACGGCATGGTCCGCACCATCGCCCGACATCTCGATCTGTGGGAAGACGATCCCGGCGTGTGTCACGTCATCATCCGGGCGAGCGGCGGGCGGGCGTTTTCCGCCGGCGGCGATATCCGCGACCTCTATCTGCGCGGGCGCACCGATTATGATGATGTGCTCGGGTTCTTCGCCGAAGAATACCGGCTGAACACGCGGATCCGGGAATACCCCAAGCCCTACATCGCCCTGATCGACGGCATCGTGATGGGCGGTGGCGTGGGCGTTTCCGTCAACGGCCGGTATCGCGTCGGCACGCCCGCCATGCGCTTTGCCATGCCGGAAGTCGGTATCGGGTTTTTCCCCGATGTGGGCGCAACCTTTTTTCTGCCCCGGTTTCCAGGAGCCTATGGTCGCTATTGCGCGTTGACCGGGGCGCGCCTGAAACAGGCGGAGGCTGCGGCCTGCGGTGTCATAACCCATCGCATCGATGCCGACCGCCTGGAAGCGCTGTTCGATGCGTTGACCGCCAGTGAGGATGCCCCGGCCGTGCTCGACCGGATGTGCGACGATCCGGGCAACGGTCCGGTCCTTCCCGATCAGCACGTTCTCGATCGCGCATTTGCCGGCAACACGGTCGAGGAGATCCTGAACCGGCTCGACAGCGAGGACGCAAGTGTGTGTGAGGAGGCCGCCGCGACGATCCGGGCGAAATCACCCACAAGCCTGAAGATTGCCTTGCGACAGATGCAGGTTGGGGCCGGGCGGACGTTCCGGGATTGCATGACGGTCGAATACCGCATTGTCTCCCGCGTGCTGCGCGGGCATGATTTCTACGAAGGAGTCCGGGCGACCATCGTCGACAAGGACAATCAGCCGGCATGGCGGCCGGATGATCTGGCCGGCGTGTCGGTCGAGGCTGTCGACGCCTATTTCGAGCCTGCCGACCAGGGAGATCTGCGTTTTGACTGATCGCGTGACAGGAACCGGTGAAGCGCTCCTGAGCCGAACGCCCGCGAAGCGGAGGTCGAACCGGTGACGCCTCCCATGCTCAGCCTGCCGCCGACCGTTTTCGGGTTTCCGATCAGCTGGCGGCTTCTGCTTCTGACCTTTCTGCGGATCATCGGCGGGACGCTGGTGATTGCCGGCGTCATCCACTGGGCTCGCATCGTCGGCTATGTGCCCTGGCGCGGCGCCTATTTCTGGAACATGCCGACGGACTGGCAGGCGGTTACGATCTACTTCGCCGTGTTCGACCTTGCGGCTGCCGTCGGCTTGTGGCTCGGCGCGTCCTGGGGCGTCGTCATGTGGCTCCTGGTGGCGCTCAGCCAGATCACCATGCATTCGCTGTTTGCCGATACCTTTGGGCATCGGCCATGGGAAATCACCTATTATGTGATCACGATCCTCATCTATCTGGCACTTGCCTACCTCACGGAACGCGAATCCCGTCTATAAACAGTCTCGAGTCATGGTCTCCGGTAGCGGCCCCGGACGGTCAATACCAAGAAGCAGGGGAACAAAGGAAAGCACTTCATGGCGAACATCGGATTTGTCGGGCTTGGCAACATGGGTGGCCCGATGGCTGCCAATCTGGTCAAGGCCGGGCATGACGTCTTGGGTATCGATCTCGATCCGGTCGCAGCGCAGCGCATGGTCGATGCCGGTGGCCGTCAGGCCGGCTCGATCCCGGAACTGTCCCAGAATGTCGACATCATTGTCACCATGCTGCCGGCGGGCCGGCATGTGCGCGATGTCTATACCGGCGAAACCGGCATCCTGAAGAATGCCCGGACCGGCACCCTTTTGATCGATTCCTCCACGATCGACGTGGAATCCGCGCGTTTCGTGGCACAAAAAGCGGATCTGGCCGGTATGCCGATGATCGATGCCCCGGTATCGGGCGGCGTCGGCGGGGCGGAAGCCGGCACCCTGACCTTCATGGTCGGCGGGCCCGATGCGGCCTTTGAACGGGCGAAGCCGATCCTGGAAAACATGGGCAAGACCATCGTGCATGCCGGCGGGGCCGGCAACGGCCAGGCGGCCAAGATCTGCAACAACATGATCCTGGGCATTTCCATGATCGGCGTCTCGGAAGCTTTTGTGCTGGCCGAGAAACTCGGACTGGATCGCCAGAAACTGTTCGATGTCTCGTCGACGGCCTCCGGACAATGCTGGTCGCTGACCACCTATTGTCCCGTCCCGGGACCGGTCCCGACCTCTCCGGCCAATCGCGATTATACGCCCGGCTTCACCTCCGCGATGATGGCGAAGGATCTGACCCTGGCCCAGGCGGCAGCGCAAAGCGTCGGCGCCGCCACACCGCTCGGGGCCGAAGCGCTGGCGCTCTACAACCTGTTTTGCAACTCAGGGCAGGGCGGCCTCGACTTCTCGGGAATCGTGAAGTTCCTGCGCGGAAACGACGGCATCGAGCCCTGAGATTGCGGGACGCCGCCGTCGGGGCGGGCTCCGTCCCGCCCGATGCGCCTTGGATTTTGGTATTTGTGCCGTCGACCCGCTTCGGTTGCAGGTCAGACTACGGTTTGCAAAGCGTAAATTCGATCTCGAAAATCCTGTCGAATTCTTAAGCCGATTTTTACATTGCCTTTTAATCGGATTTTAGACTCGCCTCTGTAGGTTTGGCCATCAAGTGAGGGAAAAATCTCACGGCTTTAAACAGAAAGGCGTAACCAGATGATGATGGCGGAAAGGGGACAAGTATTCGCCGAACAGGGTGGTGTAGAAGATCTTAAGCCTCTCTATCTTGAATCGCTCACGCTTGTTGAGCGGCTTCATCGGCGTCTGCTTGACGTAATCAAGGACGAATTCGACCGTATGGGTCGTTCGGACGTGAACAGCGTTCAAGCGCTGCTGTTGTTCAACATCGGAGACAGCGAGCTCACGGCCGGTGAATTGCGGACCCGCGGTTATTACCTCGGCTCGAACGTGTCCTACAATCTGAAGAAGCTGGTCGATACCGGTTACATCCACCATGAGCGGTCGCGGTCCGACCGGCGCTCGGTGCGTGTCAGCCTGACGGACAAGGGACAGGAAGTCGCTCGGATCGTGCATGATCTGTACGAACGGCACCTGAAATCGATCGAGCAGGTCGGTGGCATCAATGCCAACGATTTTGTTGTTCTGAACAAGTCCTTGCAGCGTCTCGAACGCTTCTGGACGGATCAGATCCTTTATCGTCTCTGACAAGAGATACGGCATGGGTGGGATCTCTCCCATGCCGCCATATTCGCGCCTGGAATTGAACCGGGACAGGAACATCCCGACCGGTCAGGAAGACGGGGCGAGCATGCCCCAGCCGGACCGGGAGGGACCCGTAAATCCGGCGCGAAACATGTGCAAGGCCGACCGCCGAAAGGGGTCGGCCTTCACTTTTTCAGGCATGTACGAACGACCGTTTGCCGCCTTGATAAAATCGTGAATGCGTCGCACTGGCGGATTTGATTTGCGTGGCTTACATGTCGCCTGAGAGCGAATCCCGCCGCCACCTATGGTTTTCATTAACCTTGTCGGTTTAGCGTCCGGCGGCGATGCTGGGATTGTTGGGACGAGGCCACGGAGTGCGGCCGTTTGCACGGGACAAATCGATCACGATGACGGACAAGGTTTCAAGACGTCGGATGCTTCAGGGTATGGCGGGGTTGGCTGGCAGCGCGGCCTTTGCCGCCCCTGCGCTTGCCGAGGACAAGTCGATCGCGTCGCTGATCCACGGGCAGGGCGGAGGCGAATGGCAGGATTCGTTCCGCTCGTCGGTCCGCAATCAGGCCGCCGTCAAATCGGCACTTCCCACGCTGTCGCCCGAAACCTCGGCCTACGTCCAGTCGGCGATCCAGCGCTACGGCCATCTCGTGCAGAACGGCGGGTGGCCGATCGTTCCGTCCAATGGTCCCCGGACCATGAAAATCGGGACCAAGCACGAAAACGTCTCCGCGCTGCGGCAGCGGCTGATCGCGTCCGGTGACCTGCGTCAGTCCGCCGGTCTTTCGACGACGTTCGATTCCTATGTCGATTTTGCCGTGCGCCGGTTTCAGGAACGCCACGGGGTCAACACCGATGGCGTTGTCGGACGTCTGACGCTGTCGATGCTCAACGTCCCTGCCGGCGTTCGCCTGCGTCAGCTTGAAACCAACCTGATCCGGTTGCGGTCGATGTCCGGGTTTCTCGGAGACCGTTACGTGATGGTCAACATTCCGGCCGCGGCGATCGAAGCGGTTCAGGACGCCCGGGTACGCTCCCGTCACACCGCCGTCGTCGGCAAGGTCGACCGCCAGACGCCGGTCCTGTCGAGCAAGATTCACGAGCTCAACTTCAATCCTTTCTGGCATGTCCCGGTCAGCATCATCCGTAAGGACCTGATCCCGATGATGAAGAAGGATCCGGAATACCTGGCACGCAACAAGATCCGGATCTACGACTGGAACGGCAACGAGCTCGTCAAGGAAGAGATCGACTGGAACACCGACGAAGCGACGAAATACCTCTTCCGTCAGGACCCCGGCGAAATCAATTCGCTTGGTTCGGTCAAGATCAATTTCCATAACCAGCACCAGGTCTATCTGCACGACACTCCGTCGAAAAACCTGTTCGGCAAGGAAAAGCGGTTTCATTCTTCCGGTTGTGTCCGGGTGCAGAACGTGCGTGAGCTGATCGCCTGGATCCTGGAATCCAACGGCGATGAATGGTCCCGGATGCGCGTCGATGAGGTCATCCAATCCGGCGAACGCATCGATGTCCGGGTCAAGAAGCCGGTGCCGCTCTACATGTCCTACATAACTGCCTGGGCCAACCAGCAGGGTGTCGTGCACTTCCGGGACGACATTTACGGCCGCGACGGTCTCGGCCTGGAAATGTTTGCGCAAAACTGAGTTTCGCCAAGGCCTGCTCCCCCGCCTCGGCCGGATCGAACAGCCGGCCGGCATCGAACGGATGCGGCGGTTGAGGTAGACTGTCAGGGTCGCGACTGATTCGTGGTGGGTAGGCCATGCCCCGGGACAGGCATCCCCTTTCCGATGAAATCTACTTCGAATTCACCCCCGTCGGCGGGCAGGTCAGGGTTGCCGCGATCGACTCCGTTACCGGTGTCGAGGTTGTGATCTTCGGGCCGGTGTCGGCAAGCCAGACAGATCTGGAAGGGCTGGCACTGCGTAAGTTGCGCAAGCGCATCGAAAAGAAAGAGCCGGTCGGAAAGCAGAGCGGCTGGTTCGCTTAAACCCTCAGTGCGCTTGTTTAATGCCACCCTCGTATGATATGGGCTCCCGCCTGTTGCACGAGGCCTGCGCAGACGCTGTGTCTGCTGGCACTGTCCCTTTCGGAAAGCAAAGCCATGACCCTCAACACCGCATCTCCCCTTACGGAAACCGACGATTTCTTCAAGGCGTCCCTTGCCGACGCCGATCCAGACATTGCCCGCTCGATTGAACTCGAACTGGGCCGCCAGCGCAGCGAGATCGAGCTGATTGCGTCTGAAAACATCGTCTCCCGCGCCGTCCTGGAGGCGCAGGGTTCGGTCATGACGAACAAATATGCGGAAGGCTATCCGGGCCGCCGGTACTACGGCGGCTGCCAGTTCGTCGACATCGCGGAAAGCCTGGCGATCGAACGCGTGACCAAACTTTTCGACTGTGCCTTTGCCAACGTCCAGCCGAATTCGGGCAGCCAGGCCAACCAGGCCGTGATGCTCGCCTTGGCGACGCCGGGCGATACGATCCTCGGCATGAGCCTGGACGCCGGCGGCCACCTGACGCACGGCGCCAAACCGAACCTTTCCGGCAAGTGGTTCAATCCCGTGCAATACGGCGTGCGCTTGCAGGACGGGCGGCTCGACTACGATCAGGTCCAGGAACTGGCCAACGAGCACAAGCCGAAGATCATCATTGCCGGCGGATCGGCTTATTCGCCGATCATCGATTTCGCGCGCTTCCGCGCTATCGCCGATTCCGTCGGCGCCTACCTGATGGTCGACATGGCGCACTTTGCCGGTCTGGTTGCCGGCGGCGTTTATCCGAGCCCTCTGCCGCATGCCCATGTCGTCACGACGACGACCCACAAGACCCTGCGCGGTCCGCGCGGCGGCCTGGTGCTTACGAACGACGAGACGATCGCCAAAAAGATCAATTCCGCGGTTTTCCCTGGGCTGCAGGGCGGCCCGCTGATGCATGTCATCGCCGCCAAGGCCGTGGCCTTCGGCGAAGCGCTGCAACCGTCCTTCAAGGCCTATACCCGCAACGTGGTGGACAACGCGAAGGCGCTTGCCGAGACCCTGCGCTCCGGCGGCCTGGACATCGTGTCCGGTGGCACCGAATCCCATCTGATGCTTGTCGACCTTCGGCCGAAAGGCGTGACCGGCAAGGCGACGGAAGCCGCACTCGGACGCGCCCACATCACCTGCAACAAAAACGGTGTGCCGAACGATCCGGAAAAGCCGACGATAACGTCTGGCGTACGGCTGGGGACGCCGGCGGCGACCACGAGAGGATTCGGCGTTGCTGAATTCAAGGAAGTGGGCGAACTCATCGTGGAGGTGGTCGACGGCCTTGCTGCCAACGGAGAAACCTCCAACGACAGCGTCGAGCAATCGGTCAAGGAGCGTGTCGTTGCGCTGACCGACCGGTTTCCCGTCTACGCGTAACGGAGGCGCCGATGCGGTGTCCGCTTTGCGGTGCGGAAGGGACCCAGGTAAAGGATTCCCGGCCGACTGAAGATGACACCGTCATCCGCCGGCGTCGGTTCTGTCCGGCGTGCAACGGGCGTTTCACGACATTTGAACGCGTGCAATTGCGGGAACTGACCGTCGTGAAACGCAACGGCCGGAAAGCGCCGTTCGACCGGGACAAATTGCTGCGATCGGTCCAGATCGCTCTGCGAAAACGCCCGGTCGAGGAAGACCATATCGATAGAATGATCAGTGGGATCGTCCGAGAACTTGAGAGTTCGGGTGAGAGTGAGATCCGCGCCGAAGAAATCGGCAACCGGGTCATGGAGCGCCTGAAAACCCTGGACGACGTTGCCTATGTCCGGTTCGCCTCGGTCTATCGTGACTTTCGCGAGCCGAAGGATTTTGGCGAGTTCATAGACGAACTGACCGGGGCCGACACGGAAGAAACGGACGCAGGCGCATAGATATGGGTGCACCGACCTATGCCGAAGACAGCCGATGGATGGCCGCGGCGCTCCGATTGGCGCGGCGCGGTGCGGGGCGCACGTGGCCCAATCCGGCCGTCGGCGCCATCATCGTTGCCGGAGACGGCGCGAACGGATGTGTGGTCGGGCGTGCGGTAACGGCAACCGGCGGACGTCCCCATGCGGAACGGATCGCCTTGCGCCAGGCCGGCGACGCGGCGCGCGGCGCGACCTGTTACGTCACGCTGGAACCCTGTTCCCATTACGGCAAAACCCCGCCTTGTGTGAATGCGCTCCTGGAGGCCGGCATTTCCCGTCTGGTCTCCGCGATCACCGACCCGGATCCGCGTGTGGCCGGACGCGGCTACCGGATCTTGCACGAAAACGGCGTGTCGGTTGTGACCGGCATCCTGTCCGATGCCGCGCAATGGCACCATCGCGGCCATTTCATGCGCATCACCCGAGGACGGCCGCACACAGTCCTGAAACTGGCGATCTCCTCGGATGGCGGGATCGGCCGCCAGGGGGATGGCCAGGTGCCGATCACCGGTGTTGAAGTCAAGCGCGATGTGCATCTCGTGCGGGCCGAGACCGATGCGATCATGGTCGGAGTGGGCACCGTTCTGGCCGACGGCCCGCAACTCACCTGCCGGATCGCGGGACTGGAAGACCGTTCACCCGTCCGCGTCGGTCTCGATACCCAGGCCCGGACGCCGCTCGACTGCAAACTGGTCAAGACGGCACAGGCGACGCCGACATGGATCCTCACGTCCGACCGCGCCGACGATTCCAAGGTGGAGGCCCTGCGCATGTCCGGCGTCCAGGTGTTTGTCGTTCCTTGCGACGAGACCGGCCGTCTTTGCCTCAACACGGCCCTGTCGGTGCTTGGCGAACAAGGCATCACGACCGTGTTGATCGAGGGCGGAGCAAAGCTCGCGGAATCGCTTATCCGTGCGGATCTTGCAGACCTCGTCGATTTCTACCATGCGACACACGTCATCGGCGACGGCCGGATCCCGGCGCTCAACACTTTGCCGCTCGAATGCGTAACCGCCAGCGACCGCTATGTCCGGGTTGCGGACCGGATGATCGGCAATGACAAACTGCAGCAGTACAAGAGGGTGGCGTAACCCATGTTCACAGGCATTGTGTCCGACGTGGGAACGGTCCTGTCGGCCGAAGACCGGGCATCGGGCAAGCGATTCCGGATTGCCACGATCTACCCGGCTGACGGCATCGCGCTTGGCGCGTCGATCGCCTGCGCGGGATGTTGCCTGACCGTGGTCGATCGGGGCCCAACCGGAAAGCCCGACCAGCCGACCTGGTTCGATGTCGACGTTTCGACGGAATCCCTCGACAAGACGACGGCCGGAACCTGGGAAGCGGGCACGGCGCTCAATCTCGAACGATCGCTCAAGATGGGCGATGAGCTGGGCGGCCATATGGTGTCCGGACATGTCGACGGAACGGCGCGCATCCTGTCGCGTACGGATGATGCCGACATGGCGGTCTTCTGGTTCGAGGTTCCAGACGGCCTGAAGCGCTTCGTGGCGCAAAAGGGGTCCGTCTCCCTCGACGGCACGTCGCTCACCGTTAATGACGTCGAGGACAACCGCTTCAGCGTCATGATCATCCCGCACACCCAGGCGGTCACAACGTGGGGCCGTTCGGCATCGGGCGATTCCGTCAACTTCGAAGTCGACATGATGGCGCGCTACGTCGCCCGTCTGAACGAGTAGCCGGCAGCTACCGCGCGGTTTTCGGGATACCGAAAAGCCGCTGGACAAACGTATCGCAGCGTGGTTGTGATCCGCCAAAATAGGGAGGCACGCCCATGGCTGACGATGTTCTGCATATCCTGATTATCGATGCCCCGTATTACGCTGAAATCACTCAGGAACTTTTGGCTGGAGCGACGGCGGTACTGGACGAGGCCGGCGTGACATACGAGCGGATTTCGGTGCCGGGCGTATTCGAGATTCCGGCGGCCCTGTCCATGGCGTCCCTGGCCGGCGACATGGGACACCGGGATTACGACGGGTATGTTCTGCTGGGATGTGTCATTCGGGGAGAGACGTCGCATTACGATATTGTGGCAAATGAATCGGCCCGCGCCTTGCAGGAGCTGGCGGTTTCCGAAGCGCTTGCGGTCGGCAACGGCATCCTGACGGTGGACAATGCCGATCAGGCCTGGGCCCGGGCCCGGCGGGACCAGAAGAACAAGGGACGCGATGCGGCCGAGGCCGCCTTGCGCATGGCTCAGTTGCGACGCGAAATGGGTGTTACGGAGATCTAGGTGAGCGGCGATCAGAATGCAGACATGCCTGCGCGGCCCGTGAAAGGGGTCAACAAGCGCGGCGCAGCCAGACTGGCGGCGATCCAGGCCCTCTACCAGATGGAGGTCGGCGGCACGGATCTGCAGACGGTGATCGCCGAATTCGAGGCTTTCCGGCTCGGCAAGGAACTGGACGGCGACCAGTACCGTGACGCCGATCCGGCCTGGTTCCGCGACCTGATGGCGGGCACGGTGCGCGAGCAGCGCCAACTCGATCCGCTGATCCACACGGCCCTTCAGGGCAATTGGCCGCTGGCGCGGCTCGACGCCACGCTTCGCGCCATTCTGAGAGCTGGCACCTACGAGTTGGCCAACCGCAAGGACGTTCCGGTCGCCGTCGTGATCACCGAGTACGTCACGGTCGCGCAGGCCTTTTTCGACGGCGACGAGCCGCGCATCATCAATGGCGTCCTCGATCAGATCGCCCGGCGTCTGCGGGCGGACGAAGTCCGTCACGCCGCCTCGCGCTGAGCCGGGCCGGCGGTCATGGCACAAAACCCGCAGACCGCTGAGCCGAGCCGCCCCGGCGAATTCGACCTGATCGCCGATTATTTTGCACCGCTGGCCTCCAGGCCCGGCGCCTTCGGGCTGCTCGACGATGCGGCCTGCCTGCCGGCACGGCCCGGCACGGATGTGGTTGTCACCAAGGATTCACTGGCCGCCAACGTGCATTTTCTGGCGACAGATCCGCCCGACCTCATTGCCAGGAAAGCGCTCCGGGTCAACCTGTCCGACCTTGCCGCAAAGGGCGCGGAGCCTTTCGCCTATTTCCTGTCGCTGGCCCTGCCGCCGGACTGGACCGAGGCCTGGATCGCCGACTTCACACGGGGCCTACGCGAAGACCAGGAGATGTACGGCATCGACCTGTATGGCGGAGACACGCTGAAATCGCCGGGCGGACTGGTCGTGTCGATCACGGCGGTCGGGCATCTGCCGACGGGCACCATGGTGACCCGTCTCGGCGGCCGCTCCGACGATCTGCTTTTTGTCACCGGCACGATCGGCGATGCCGCGCTCGGTCTGAAAGTGCATACCGGTGATCCGAAGGTTGCCGAGTGGCATCTGGCGGCGAGCCAGCAGGCCGAGTTGCGCGACCGGTATCTGCTTCCCCGACCGCGTGTCGCCCTGTGCGAAGCGGTCCGCGCCCATGCCAGCGCCGCCATGGATGTTTCCGACGGCCTGTTGGGCGACCTTGGCAAACTGTGCCGGGCTTCCGGTTTGGGTGCGGTCCTGCAGAGTGACCGTGTCCCGTTCTCCGCGCCGGTCGCATCCGCGATCGAAAGCGGCGGTGCAGCACTCGACCTTGCACTGGATGGCGGCGACGATTATGAGGTGCTCTTGGCGATCCCGCCGGGGCGGCAAGCCGATTTTGAGGCGGACGCGGCGAAGGTCGGCATTTCGACGACCCGGATCGGGTCTCTGACGAAATTCGCGCCGGGCGTGTCGGTCATCGATGCGGGCGGCGAGACGGTTCCGATGCGCAGCCGCTCGTTCGAGCATTTCTGACCGTTTGCGCATTGCCGGGCGGATCTTGGAAAGGGTGGGATCTCGCCAGGTCCCTGGGGGTTTCATGACAGTGACGGCGAGCGCGACTGAATTGCAGATCGATGACGATCTGGCCCGTCGCAATGCGTTGCTGCTTGCCGCCGCTCAGGCGCTTGGCGGCGCCAACGCATCGATTGTCATTTCGCTGGGCGGTCTGACCGGGGTTTACCTGCTTGGCGACGACAAGTCGCTCGCAACCCTGCCGATCACCGCCATGGTGCTCGGGATCGCAGCCGGCGCGTTGCCGGCCGGTCAGTTGATGCGCCGCGTCGGAAGACGGGCGGGATTCATAATCGGGGCCCTCATTGGATTCTGCGCTGCCGTCGGCGCGACACTGGCCGTTATAGCCGGTTCGTTCGCGCTGTTTTGCTTCGCATCCTTCTTTTCCGGCATCTACGGCGCGTTTGTGCATCAATATCGCTTTGCCGCAGCCGACACTGCCAGCGAAGGTTTCAAGCCGAAGGCGATTTCCTGGGTTATGGCGGGCGGCATCATGGCCGGCATAATTGGACCGCAGACGGTTATCCATACCAAGGATCTGCTGAACCCGTTGATGTTCGCCGGAGCCTATGTGGGGCAGGCGGTGCTGACCGTGCTGACGATCGGCGTACTGGTCTTCTTGAAGATCCCGAAACTGCCGGAAGTACAGCGCCGCGCCTCTGGGCGGCCGATCCTGACCATCATGCGCCAGCGCGATTTCGTCATCGCCGCCACCAGCGGCATCTGCGCCTATGCCCTGATGAATTACGTCATGACGGCGGCACCGTTGGCCATGGTCGAGTGCGGCTTTACCGCCGCCGATGCCGCGCTCGGAATTCAATGGCATATCCTGGCCATGTTCGGTCCGAGCTTTTTCACCGGTTCGCTGATTGCCCGCTACGGCAAGGTCCGCATCGTGACGATCGGGTTCGTTATGCTGGCAGGGTGCGGCGTCGTCGCGCTCCAGGGCATCGAACTGGTGCATTTCTGGGGTGCATTGATCCTGCTCGGTCTTGGCTGGAACTTCGCCTTCATTGGTGCGACGGCCATGGTCACCGACACCTATCGTCCCGAGGAACGCAACAAGGTCCAGGCCGCCAACGACTTTCTGGTCTTCGGCTTCGTGGCGATCGCCTCGCTGGCATCGGGCAAGACGCTGAATGCCTATGGCTGGGAGGCGATCAACTACCTGATTTTCCCCGTCACCGGTTTCTGCGTGCTGTTGCTGCTGCTCTCCGCCTGGACGGGCAAAAGGGCCAGTGCGGGCTAACGCTCTGTGACATAGCGTTCGTTCGCGAACGCGGGGGGTTAACCCGCACTTTTCACACCTGCCATGGTCTGCGCGGCGTCGTGCGCCCGACAGGCAAGGAAAACTGCGCAGCGCAATGTGGGACATTGTGCAAGCAGTTTGACGCAGACTGTCGGGCGCACGACGTCGCCCGCAGGGTCGCGTTCTGGCGCCCGCCCGCCGCGTCGCGCCCCTCAACCGCAGCTCCGCTGCGCTTTTCGGGTTCGCTCCTTGCGGGACGAACGCCTGAAAGCGACGCAGACCGTGGCAGGTGTGAAAAGTGCGGGTTAAAAAACCCAAACAAGGGCTTGACGCGGGGTCGCCGCCGACTAGGGTGGCGCGCGATCACGGCGGCGCCCCTACCGAAGCCACATTCCCGATACATCTGATTTGTGGACCTTTCCTCCCGGCGTTGCGCCAACCTTCGAGAGGACAGAAATATGACGGAACTGTATCTGGTCATAGCGTGCGGGTTTGCGTCCGTGCTCTATGGCATTTGGGCAACCCAGACGCTGCTTGCGGCCGATGCGGGCAACGCCCGTATGCAGGAAATCGCCGGCGCGATCCAGGAAGGCGCACAGGCCTACCTGTCGCGGCAATACACGACGATCGCCATCGTCGGCGTCATCATCTTCCTCCTGATCGGTTTTGTTAAGTTCGGCTGGCTGGTGGCCATCGGGTTTGCCATCGGCGCCATCCTGTCCGCAGCCGCCGGCTTTATCGGCATGCTTGTCTCGGTCCGTGCCAACGTACGCACCGCCCAGGCGGCAAGCCAGAGCCTGGCAGCCGGCCTTGAAATCGCCTTCAAATCCGGTGCGGTGACGGGGCTGCTCGTGGCCGGTCTGGCACTGCTCGGCGTGGCGGTCTACTTCGTTGTGCTGACCGGTCCCATGGGTTTCGGTCCCACCGATCGTGTCGTCATTGACGCGTTGGTCGCGCTCGGTTTCGGCGCTTCGCTGATCTCGATCTTCGCCCGCCTCGGCGGCGGCATCTTCACCAAAGGCGCCGATGTCGGCGGTGACCTCGTCGGTAAGGTCGAAGCCGGCATTCCCGAAGACGATCCGCGCAACCCGGCCACCATTGCAGACAATGTCGGCGACAATGTCGGCGACTGTGCCGGCATAGGTCTCGAACAGGTCGGCCGCC
>JANQQB010000169.1 GCA_028285165.1 Rhodobiaceae bacterium | reverse complement strand
ACGCTACAAGGCACTCGTGGCCGAGGAATTGGACACACCGTTTCCGCAGGACCCGGGCGATCAGCTCTGGGGCGCGATCGGCGCCGTGCTCGGCAGCTGGCGCAACGCCCGCGCCAAGACCTATCGGCGACTGCACGGAATTTCCGACGATTGGGGAACGGCGGTCAACATCCAGTCCATGGTCTTCGGCAATCTCGGCGACACGTCCGCCACCGGAGTGGCCTTCACGCGCGATCCCTCGACCGGGGAGAACGTGCTTTACGGTGAATTCCTGGTCAACGCCCAGGGCGAGGATGTCGTGGCCGGGATCCGCACGCCGCAGGATCTGACCGAGCGCGCGCGCAAGGCGGCGATGTCGGACTCGCCGTCGCTGGAAACCCTGATGCCGGAGGTCTTCGGTCAGTTCACAGGCATCTGCAAGACGCTCGAGACCCATTACCGGGACATGCAGGACCTTGAGTTCACGATCGAGCGCGGCACTCTGTGGATGCTGCAGACCCGGTCCGGCAAACGCACGGCCAAGGCGGCGCTCAGGATCGCCGTCGAGCTTTGCGAAGAGGGCCTGATCGACCGCCAGGAGGCGGTTTTGCGCGTCGACCCCGCATCGCTTGATCAATTGCTGCATCCGACCATCGACCCCGAAGCGTCGCGCGAAAAGTTTGCCTCCGGCCTGCCGGCCTCGCCGGGGGCCGCTTGCGGTGCGATCGTGTTTTCCTCCGAAGACGCCGAGGCCGCCCAGGCCAAGGGCAAGTCCGTCATCCTCGTGCGGGTCGAGACCTCGCCCGAGGACATCCACGGCATGCACGCATCCGCCGGCATCCTGACGACGCGCGGCGGCATGACCTCGCACGCGGCCGTTGTCGCCCGCGGCATGGGCAAGCCGTGCATTTCCGGGGCCGGGTCGATCCGCATCGACTATGACGCCGGTACGATGACGGTCGCGGGCCGGACCCTGAACCGCGGCGACCTGATCACCATCGACGGTGCCTCGGGCGACGTGTTTGTCGGCCAGGTGCCGATGGTGCAGCCGGAATTGTCCGGAGAGTTCGCCACCCTCATGGAATGGGCTGACGGCGCCCGTCGCATGCGTGTGCGTACCAATGCTGAAACCGTCACGGATGCCCGCACGGCCCGCGAATTTGGTGCCGAAGGCATCGGTCTTTGCCGGACCGAGCACATGTTTTTCGACGAAGGCCGCATCGTGGCCGTGCGCGAGATGATCCTGGCCGAGACCGAGGCCGAACGGCGTTCGGCGCTCGCCAAGCTCTTGCCGATGCAGCGCAAGGATTTCGAGGACCTGTTCGAAGTCATGCACGGCCTGCCGATCACCATCCGGCTGCTCGACCCGCCGCTGCACGAATTCCTGCCGCATTCGGAGGAGGAAATCCAAGAGGTCGCACGCGCGCTCGGCACCGAACCGACACGATTGCGCGAGCGCGCGGACGAGTTCCGCGAATTCAACCCGATGCTCGGCCATCGCGGCTGTCGTCTGGCGATCTCGTTCCCGGAAATTGCCGAGATGCAGGCCCGGGCGATTTTCGAGGCGGCGATCGCCGCCGAACAGCGGACCGGCAACGCTGTCGTGCCGGAAATCATGGTGCCGCTGGTGTCCATCAAGGCCGAACTGGACCTCGTCAAGGATCGGATCGATGCCATGGCAAAGGCCGTGCACGAGGAAACCGGCCGGACCATCGCCTACGACGTCGGCACCATGATCGAATTGCCGCGCGCCTGCATCTGCGCCGGCGAGATCGCCGAAACCGCCGAGTTCTTTTCCTTCGGCACGAACGACCTGACCCAGACCACCTACGGCATCAGCCGCGACGATGCCTCGTCGTTCCTTGGCACCTATCAGTCCCGCAAGATCGTCGATGTCGATCCCTTCATTTCGCTCGATCCTGACGGTGTCGGCGAACTGGTGCGGATCGGCGCGGTGCGCGGCCGCACGGAACGTCCCGACCTGAAACTCGGCATTTGCGGCGAACATGGCGGCGATCCGGCCTCGATCGCGTTTTGCGAGGACGTGGATCTCGATTATGTGTCCTGCTCGGCGTTCCGCGTGCCGATTGCCCGTCTTGCGGCGGCACAGGCCAGTTTGCGCCGCAACGCGAAGGCCGGCTAGTCTGATGGTACTAGCCGCATGACGAGAAATTCGTTGTGTCACTCCGCATCGGCCA